>NZ_JBHIQK010000003.1:0-46529 GCF_042196545.1 Bartonella sp. AC70YNML | reverse complement strand
GACTGCGACTGCGACTGCGACTGCGACTGCGACTGCGACTGCGACTGCGACTGCGACTGCGACTGCGACTGCGACTGAAAAAATGTGTTATTTCAAACTCATAAGCAAGAAAAAATAACGGATATCCCTCTTAAAATTAAGAAAAATTTGATCTTTTTTCTTCAAATACCCACGCTTCTGAAAACATTTCACCAAATTATTTCCTTTTAAAAACACTTTTTAAATATACAACTTAAATATACAATGCATTGATTTATAATGATAATGCTTCTTTCTTCATACTGAATACTCCCCAACATCGTAAGATTCTCTCATTTCAAATCCTTTGATCAAAATCATTCTCTTGCTCCATTACAAGTAAGGAAGATGGATAAAATGATTAAAGAAAAAACATCTCTTATAAACGCTCTCAAGGACTAAGAGCTTTCGTAAGATTAAGAGCTAAAATAATATAATGGTGCCAACCGGTACTTTATAAAATAAAGGTGGTACTCCCTAACGGCTTCTGCATTCATGAAAGCCCTTACATTATATTATTCACGGATAACATCGTAAAATGAATTCGAGCGTACTGAGAAACACTTACTTAAACAAGAAATGTAACAATACAATAATATTCTGTTTTGGTTGCTCTGCTTTGCATGAAAAACGCAACCCCATTAAAAAATGAGGGTAATAAAAGCGTGAAGAACTGGAACAGCTCCATGAAAAAAATATTGCTATGAACGCTTTTAAAACGATAAAATCAAATAAAAAGATGGTAACGATAGACGCTCATTTTTACCTTTACGCTCCAAAATGAATCTGTGTTCTCATCAAAGATAAATAAAGCAGATATAATATTTTTCACTCTAATTGGGTATAACATCAAAACGACTCGTACAGTACAAAAACATTTTATTTTCTGTTACATGCTGCTGTATGAGATTTGACTGTCAAACAACATCAAAAACACGATCTTCTTAAATCCACACCCTTCATTTTAATATTGCGCAGACTTTAGAAAAAGCTTTATGGATCGATATCAATTTGAACCAGAATAGAACTGAGCATTTTGGAGTATACCGCTAAGCATTGTCCCCTTATACAAAGAATATTGCCCCTAAAATAAAAAAAGCAGCAAAAACTGAAAACGATAACGCCCCCGAACCAGAGCCAAAGGCGCTTCTGCTGGTCCCATAACAGAGATATTTTTTCCCGTGGCGCTGCTTAATGCAATGTACATATATCATATTTTGCTGCTTGGATGCTTATTCTGAATAATAAGAAGAGTTCAAGTAAAGCACCTTAAGCAAAAAGACCTTCGCTTTATGCGATACTGGTTTTAGAAAAAGCTTTGCGGATCAATATCAATTTGAACCCGAACGGAACTGGGCATTTTGGGTATACTACTAAGCATTACACGTATAAACCCTTGTATATCAAAAGAGCGCTGTCCTTTCAGCAAAAGCCGAAAACGATAACGCCCCCGAACCAAAGCCAAAGGCGCTTCTGCTGGTCCCATAACAGAGATATTTTTTTCCCGTGGTGCTGCTTGACGCAATGCGCGCGCATAATGTTCTGCTGCTTGGCGCTGTTGTGCCGACACAATCAAAGAGGCAAGCCGCCCATAGGGGGGCAAATGATAATGCTGACGTGCTGCAATCTCACGTGTGTAAAAATCTTCTGGCTGGCATGCAAGTAAGGCTTTGATGACCGGATGATCTGGTTGATAGGTTTGCAATAATCCTAAACTCTTCAATCCCACACGCCCTGCTCTTCCGGTAACTTGAGAAAGCAGCTGATAGGTACGTTCACTTGCGCGTAAATCGCCATTGGCAAGACCAAGATCAGCATCAATAACACCAACCAGAGAGAGCTTGGGAAAATGATGTCCTTTAGCGACCAGCTGTGTTCCAATAATAATGTCTACATCGCCATTGGCAATGGCTTGCAATTCGCTTCGCAACTGCCCAATTCCCCCTTTAAGATCTGTTGAAAGGATCAATGATCGCGCTTGAGGAAAAAGCATCTGTGTTTCTTCGGCAATTCTTTCCACACCCGGTCCGCAAGCCACAAGATGATCTAAGGTTCCGCATTCAGGACAGGCTTCAGGAAGTGGTTCATGATATCCACAATGATGACATTTCAGTTGCCCTTGCGCGCGATGTTCTACCAACCAACTTGAACAATCGTTACAATGAAAACGATGTCCGCAAATTCGGCATAAAGTTAAAGGTGCATAACCACGGCGATTAAGAAAAAGAAGAGCTTGTTCACCCTTATCAAGCGTTTGTTTTAAAGCTCTTTCAAGAGCAAAGGAAATAAAGCGCCCCTTTTGCACCCCTCCTTGACGCATATCAACCACCCGCAACTGTGGAAGTGCGACTTCTTTAAAACGGGATGGTAAATGCACCTTTTGATAACGCCCTTTTAAAACATTGGCTTGGCTTTCAATCGACGGTGTGGCTGAGGATAAAATAACAGGAAAATGCTCAAAAGAGCCCCGAGCAACTGCCATATCACGCGCATGATAAAAAATGCGCTCTTCTTGTTTATAAGCGCTATCATGTTCTTCATCGACAACAATTAAGCCAAGCTTAGGAAAGGGAAGAAAAAGCGCCGAACGAGCCCCAGCCACAACACGCACCCGCCCTTCTGCGACTTGCCGCCAGACGCGTTCTCTACGACGTGGCGTCAAATCAGAATGCCATTCTGCTGCCGCAGCGCCAAAGCGCGCATAAAAACGATCTAAAAACTGCTGAGTTAAAGCAATTTCCGGCAATAAAATTAAAACCTGCTTATCGCCTTTGAAGGCTTGAGCAACCGCTTCAAAATAAACTTCTGTCTTTCCAGATCCAGTCACACCATCAAGCAAAAAAACTTGAAACTGAGAAGATAAAACACCTTCCCGCAATACTGTTGCTGCTTCATTTTGCGCTCCCTGCAACTGAGGAGGACAAAAATCAGGATCAGGCATTTCCACAAGGTCAGGAGCAGGAACCATAACATCTTCGAAAACTCCTAGAGCTTTTAAACCTTCAACAACAGAAACCGAAGTTCCAGCCGCATGTGCCAGACCAGAACGTGTCCATATCTTCTCATCACGCACCAATTCCAAAATCCGTGATCGCGCTGGTGTGAGACGTTCTACATTGCCACCACAATATCGCAAACCCAGCATCTGCGCTTCCGGCTCTAAAGCAGCCGGTACAGACAAAACCAATCGTGCAACAAGACCAAAAGGTGCCATTGTATAGCGACTAACAAAACGCAAAAATGTGATCATTTCTGCCTTTAATGGGGGGCAATCAAAAACATGAAGAAGAAAGCGTAATTTTTCACGCGCCACAGGTGCAGCCCCTTGCCCATCGGCTCTCTTTTCTTCAACGTCCACAACAAAACCGCAAAGTTCACGCCCCATCACCGGAACCCGAACAAAAGACCCAACGTTTACCTCCATAGAAGATGGAACTTTATAACTATAAGGGTGAGCAACAGGAAGAGGAACCAATACGGATACAATCTTTTCCTCCATCATGTTTGAATTCATCTTTTTAACCAATCTACAACCCCTCTAGCACCAACAGGTCTATACGTTATCTTTAAATACTCTTAATTAAAATTCATTGCGGGATTCAATCTTTCCCTCCTATCACAGCACTTTTCTCACAAAAATTCTTTTAAACACTCATCCCATCATCAAAGCACCAACAAAAAACCAATCTCATCCTCTATAGCAAAAAAAACAGCGCCATTCTCCAGTGCAAATAAAGCCCATCACTATAAACATTCAACATGATATCGTAAGTATCCCCCTCCACAACACTATCCCATAGTGCAACTTATTCTTAACACAAAAACTTTTATTTTTTTTGCGCCTCATGTTTCAATTTAATCCTCAATAAACTGATTCATAAAGATAATTCACTTTTTGTATGTTGAATGAAAACCCCTCAATACGATAAATTTTTCTCATTTCAAACCCATCGAGGAACATTTGTAAATCTTTATTAATGAGAGAGTACGCCATGTTTTTGAGTGCCGGTGGGATAATAGTGCGCAAAACCATCGCAATATTTGTCTTGGCAATATTTGTCTTGCTTCATGCCAAAGCGTGGAAACAATGCGTACATTTTTCAACCTAGTTGAAACTACGCAACAACAATACAAGCAATAAGCCGGTACCAACACACACCTTGCCAGCTCGTGGATGTTGCCAACAAGCCCCTTGGCACTTAAAATGATTCATAAAAGGTATTTTCTCTTCTTTCTTGGACAGTTTCACTCTCCACGGCTTTTCCCGTTTGTCACCTGCAAGAAAATGATTTTTATTGATTCAACATCAAACAGGTTTAGAATGAGAGAATCTACGATATTCGGCGTTCTCATTCAACATACAAAAAGTGAATTATCTTTATGAATCAATGCAATGCAGTACAAAAGTATAGGGTTAAAAAATTGTTTATACAGATTTTTATTGTCAAAAGATCTTTCCAATGAAATTTCTAAGACATTAAACGCTATTTTAGCCCATTTTTCTCATCATCTTATGGAACTTCCAATGATCATAAGTCATTGAGGGTCCTCGCCACATTTCAAAAATGAAGATTTTTAACCTCGCCGATCTATAAATAATGTCCTGTACATAATGTTTTGTAAATAATCCTGCTTCCTAAACGGACTTACAACCTCTTTATGTGATTCATATCTCCCTCCTAAAGTAAGCTAATTTATAAGATACAGCTCCTTTCTCTAAATATTTATCAAACTCTCATACAAATCCACGCCCTTTTCGCAACGCAAACCATGAATGGTATAATGATAAATCCACTGATCACCACCATCTTTACGCTTCACAAAGGAGTAAACCAGCACCATCACATACCTTGCCAGCTCATGAATGTTGCCCCCCCTTAGCACTTGAAACAATTCATAAGAAGCATCTTGAGTACTTTCTGAAATACTTATTCCCCACATTCCTGCCCCTCTTATGACGTGCAAACAAGTGATTTTAATTGATTCAATATAAAGCAAAATACGTGATGAGAAAATCTTTCTGTCTTTGGCGTTATAATTCAAGTTAAACAATTATTTATCATTATAAATCAATATGTTGACCATATAAAATACTTAATGCGTAAAATTTTACATGCCTTCTTCAATGGTGTTTTATTACGACACAATGAATCCATTCGCTTTCATCAAAAATAAGGTTAAACGTACCGAAGATATCTTATGATGCACACTCAAATATAAAGAGCAATCGCAAATAAGAAATGAGCGAAGTGTGTGATAATGCTAGCCTATTTTCATAAGTATAAAAATACCGCTACACAAAAATGTTGGTACGCAATGAATTCTATACCTTATTACGAGCAACGCTATGAAATGGGTGTGAAAACGATAAATCGTATTTCTTTACCGAAAACGAGTATATGATTAACATCATAGCATTCTTGTTCTTTACACAGATATTAATTCTTTCTCTTGCTTTTGCCGTCAACAATAGCGCATAACAAAAAATAGGATAAAAGCTAAAAAGAAGAGGTTAGATATGAAGTTTTTTGTGGATAGCGCCAATATCGAAGAAATTCAAGAGTTACAGAATTTAAGCCTTGTTGATGGTGTTACCACCAATCCCTCTCTTATCCTAAAATCAGGACGCAATATTCTTGATGTTACAAAAGAAATTTGTGCTCTCGTTAGCGGACCTGTTTCTGCTGAAGTTGCAGCAACTCAATTTGAAGACATGATGAAAGAAGCGGCTGTTTTAGCAAAGATTGCCGACAATATTTGTATCAAGCTTCCTTTAACACTTGATGGATTAAAAGCCTGTAAAGCCCTCACAGCAGCAGGACTAAAAACAAATCTCACCCTTTGTTTTTCTGCCAATCAAGCCTTATTAGCAGCAAAAGCAGGCGCGACATTCGTTTCACCTTTTATTGGGAGACTTGATGATTGCGGAAATAATGGAAGTGAACTGCTTCATGAAATACGCACAATTTATGATAACTATAACTTTGAAACACAAATCTTAGCCGCTTCAATCCGCACCGTTAATCATGTCAAAGAAGCAGCACTAAGCGGTGCTAACGTTGCAACAGTTCCACCAACAGTCTTAAAAGCCCTGGTCAAACATCCTCTCACCGATAAAGGGTTGCAAATATTCCTCGACGACTGGAAAAAAACAGGACAAAATATTGTTTAATGGCTAGAAGTTTTATTGGAAAGATCTTTTGAAAGTAACAAAAAGATCTGTTCAGCCAACTCTTCCGCGACACGTTTTTTTGCATCTTCTTCTGCTTGCATCGTTGCATATTCTTGACGAAGGCGTTCAAAAGATGCATTCATCATTGCTGTTCCTTTTGCAACAGGCATATTTTTCATATCCTGCAAAGTATAAGAAGCTCTGCTCATAACAGTTCCAACAGAAGGTCGTCCCTCTCTCTTTCTATCATAATCAACCTCTATCTGCATCGATTCTCTTGTAAATACGGATGTCTGCAATGCTAATCGATAAGCCGGTAGAGAAGATTTACCCCCATTCCCATACAAAAGAAACAGTAAATGATTGCGCACCATTTGACCAAAACGATCTGAAGGTTCTTCCACAACAATAGAGGCGAGCTTTTGCGCAAGCCCCAAAGAAGCTTGCCCAGAAGAAGAATTCCCATAAGAAGCAGAATTCATCGCCATTGAACTCTGCGACTCCTGACGGTAAAGCGGCTCAACTTTGCATCCACACAACAGTGTGAATACACCAGCTAAAACGACAAGCAGAAAACTTTTAAAGAACGACATTCACAATCCTTTTTGGAACAACAATGATTTTTTTCACGGGCTTTTCAATCAGCTGCGCCTGTACGAAATCTAAAGCTAAAACCGCTTCTTTAATCATCGTCTCACTCGCTGTTGCTGCAACAGTCACCTCACCACGTTTTTTACCATTAATTTGCACCGGCAAAGTATAGCTTTCTTCAACGATTAATGCAGGATCATAAACAGGCCAAGCAAGCGTAGACATTAAAGTCTCTTCCCCTAAAGCCGCATGACATTCCTCTGCTAAATGAGGCATCATTGGTGCAATCATGGCAAGAAAAAAATCCATAGCTTGACGTAAAGAAGCTTTCATTTCATCGTCAACACTTTCTATCCTATTTAACAACGGTGCCATAATATTCAAGAATTCATAAAGGCGTGCAATAGCCCGATTAAAAGCGAATTTTTCCAAATCATCTTCTACAGCATAGAGCGTACGATGGGCTGCTTTTGAGAGTTCCAAAGCCGCTCCCTGATGCCCTGCACAAGGGGATATATCCTTTAAAACAGAAGCACTCAAAGCCACATGGCGCCAAACACGCTGGACAAAGCGATGAGCCCCTTCAACACCAGATTCTGTCCAGATAACATCCCGCTCGGGGGGAGAATCTGACAACACAAACCAGCGCACAGTATCAGCACCATAAGATGCAATAATATCGTCAGGATCAACAACATTCTTTTTTGATTTAGACATCTTCTCAATCAAACCAATCGTCACTTCACTTTGATCGGTTAATTTATAAGCCTGACGCTTTCCATCTTTTTCAACAATCGAAATTTCTGCTGGAGAAACCCAACCCTGTTCATCCCTATAGGTTTCATGCACCACCATCCCTTGCGTAAAAAGCCCCTTAAAAGGCTCATCAACCGTCACATAACCTAACAATTTCATGGCACGCATAAAAAAGCGCGCATAAAGAAGATGCAAAATCGCGTGCTCAATTCCACCAATATATTGTTGCACAGGCAACCATTCAGCGGTTGCGTGTTTGTCAACCGGTTCTGATGCAAAAGGAGCCGTAAAGCGTGCATAATACCAAGAAGAGTCAACAAATGTATCCATGGTATCGGTTTCACGTTTGGCAGGTTGACCACAGATCGGGCAAGCAACATTCTGCCATGTTTCATGCCGCGCAAGAGGATTTCCTGGTTGATCAAAAGTAATATCATCAGGTAATACAACCGGCAAATCAGCACGCGGAACAGGAACAACCCCACAAGTTGTACAATGGATCATGGGAATGGGGCACCCCCAATAACGTTGCCGTGAAATCCCCCAATCACGCAAACGAAATTGCACTGTTTTCTTCCCTTGCGGTTGCCCATTGAACATTTGTTTCTCAAGCCTTTTGGCTGCTTCTTCAAAGGCTTGTTGGGGTGTTAAACCATCCAAAAATCTAGAATTAATCATCACCCCATCACCAACATAAGGCGCTTCAGGTGTGACAAAATCTTCTTTCTCAACTCCTAAAGGCAAAACCACCGGTTTTATTGGAAGGTCATATTTACACGCAAAATCGAAATCTCTCTGATCATGAGCAGGACAACCAAAAACAACCCCTGTTCCATAGTCCATAAGCACAAAATTAGCGATATAAACGGGAATATGCACCGTTGAATCGAAAGGATGAACAGCCAAAAGGGGCGTGAGAAACCCTTGTTTTTCAGCTGTTTCAAGAGCTGCCGTTGTCGTTCCACCACACCGACAATTTTCAATAAAATCACTCAACGCTTTGTCTTTTTTTGCCAAAGCTTGTGCAATAGGATGATCAACAGACAGCGCTAAAAAGGAAGCACCAAAAAGTGTATCAGGGCGCGTTGAATAACAAACAACCTCATCAAATTTTTCACAAACATCACCAGCATCACCTGTCGACTTTAAAGCCCAACGAATCAGCAAACCTTGTGATTTTCCAATCCAATTTTTTTGCATGGTGCGAACTTTTTCAGGCCATTGGTTCAGCTCTTCAAGCCCAGCCAAGAGATCTTCACTAAAGTCGCTAATTTTGAAAAACCACTGGGTCAACTCACGTTGTTCCACCAACGCACCAGAACGCCATCCCCGTCCATCAACAACCTGTTCATTGGCCAAAACAGTATGATCAACAGGGTCCCAATTCACCTTAGCCACTTTACGTGCTACCAACCCCTTTTGATATAAATCAAGGAACAACATTTGTTGGCGGTGGTAATATTCCACATCACAAGTTGCAAATTCACGCGCCCAATCGAGTGAGAGCCCTAATTGTTTTAATTGCCCGCGCATGACCGCAATATTTTGATAAGTCCAAGTTTTAGGATGCACTTTATTTTGCATAGCAGCATTTTCAGCCGGCATCCCAAAAGCGTCCCACCCCATGGGATGAAGCACATTAAACCCCTTTGCGCGTTTATAGCGTGCAACCACATCTCCCATGGCATAATTGCGCACATGCCCCATGTGAATACGGCCAGAAGGGTAAGGAAACATCTCTAAAACATAATATTTTTCACGAGCATCTTCTTGGACAGTCTGAAAAATTTTCTTTTCATCCCAAATTTCTTGCCATTTTTTTTCTCTCGCACGTGGATTATAGCGTTCACCTATCTTATAATGCTCAATCGTCATTCCCATTATACTCTTTTAATAAAACAGAACCAAAAACTTGTTTTATTATGCTTGATCATGGATTAACCTCATCGTCAACATTTTCGTGAAATATTTCCCTAAGTATTTTATAAAACTTTAAAAAAAACGACCAACTCTTGAACAACAACGATAAAGCACAAACATATGAAGATACAAACTCCCCTTGATGCCCCTTCCATTGAATCATGGCAAAACCTTCAAAAAGATATTGCAGCAATATGCCAAGAGTTACAACGCCCTGTAGAAGAAATTGAACTTATCGCTGTTTCAAAAACTGTTTCTGCTATTGATATACGACCCCTTTTGCAAGCAGGACAATCTTTGTTTGCAGAAAACCGTGTACAAGAAGCAGCACAAAAATGGCCTGCTTTACGTCAACAATTTGAAAATATTAAACTTCATCTCATCGGCCCCCTACAGTCCAATAAAGCTGCTGAAGCTGTAAAGATTTTTGATGTCATTCAAACGGTTGATCGTGCAAAAATAGCCAAAGTTTTGATGGAGGAAATGCAAAAGCAAAAAAGGCATCTTCCCTGCTATGTTCAGGTTAACATTGGCTTAGAACCGCAAAAAAGTGGTATCGCACCACAAGAAGCTATATCTTTTGTCAACCAATGCAAAAACAACTATGGACTTGATATCATCGGACTTATGGGCATTCCCCCTGTCGATGAAAACCCCGGCCCCTATTTCGCGCTCTTAGCAAAATTAGCAAAACAAGCAGGTCTTCCAAAGCTTTCCATGGGTATGTCCAGTGACTTCAAAACCGCTCTACAGTTTGACTCTAACGTCCTTCGCATTGGCTCTGCTTTATTTGGAAAACGCCCTGTGTAAAGCAATTCCCTCTCATATAAATTCATTCCCCCTTCATATAAATTCCCATTGAAAATTCTACGAACAAGCCCAAAACAGCAGAAATGAGAAAAAATATTTCCTTCAATATCAATAAAAGAGCAATTCTAGCAAAAAAGATTCCAGTCCCTCTTTCATCCTGTTAGCAAAATAAGCAAAAAAGCTGGTCTTCTCAAATTTCTTACCGGCACATCCACAACACATACAATAGCTTCAAGATAGCGTTACAATTTGGCTCTCATATTCTCGCACATTAGCTCTACTTTACTCCCCTCTGACCGCCTCTCCAGCAAAAGCAACGTAAAAAATAAATCCTTATATAAAGGCAAAATGATAAGAGGGGCGTTGCGCATGAATGAAAAAACTGTCGCGAAATAAATAATTACAAAAGAATATTTAATAAGATCATCGCAATGATCTCCATTAAAAACCACGAATTCTCTTAACTTCCCCAACACGCGCACACAATTTCCCCATATGCCAATGGTGTAAAGTAGATAAAAAAAGCTTATGGCTGCATAATACAGTAACACAACTCTTTCATGTAAGCCACTTGAGCAAAATAAACATCTCAAATACCCAATAGAGCACCAAGAACCGCGCTAAACAACATGATAGCAATCTATAAGGTCAACGATAGCATAGAGACTTTCTATGCTCTACAAAGCGTAAAATACAGTCAATATCCGCCTGAAAAATAAAAGAACGAATCCCACGCATGTGCGCATAATACATGCAAGAAAAACAATAGCAACAAAGCAGATTTCAATAACGATATCTCTTTATATTTCTCGTAAACAAATAGAAAAACTTCAACTTTTCATATGCGCAATTTTTCTGATTTTAAACTTTAATTAAGGAAAAACAGGGAATATTTCTTATATTTTAAAATATTGTAAATAATATTATTATCTTCTTAAGAAGAAGATTTCATGTATACATATTATAGATATTATTTATACATTATTTTTATTTACATTTTTAAAATTTATATTTGATACTAATCTAAAGTGTGTGATAGCCATTTGAAATGTATCATTTTGATACTGTTTTAGACCTAGATAATTAAGGAGAATTAATATGTTTGGTTCATTCAACACATTCGGTCATATGGCGACAAAGCCTTCTTTTGGTCATTCGCACAATTCAAGACCTACTCATGGAAATGCATGTAGTCCTGGTGCTTTTATGTCTCACATGAATGCACGTGGCAGCGAAGTAGGATTTCCGGCAGGAGTAGTTGGTGCAATTCAAGGTGGTATAACTGGGGGACCAGTAGGTGCATTTACAGGTGGAATGGGAGCTTTGTCATTGAGATACATAGGAGGTGCTGCTTGGGGCTTTATAGAAAAAGGTCGTGAGTGTTGGTTCTAATTTATAGAGAATAGCGACAAAGATATCTCTGAAATTAATAGTTTTGTAAGTATACTTGAAAGAATATACCAAAGTTAAATATCTACATCTATGGATAAAATATTTTTCAGGGATATCTATTGCGGATCACCTCTTATAATCAGGATTTTGTTATAATGAATATTCTTTATGAAATCATAAGACTGTTTTGCATTCTCATTGTCGTTATCCCTATATATGCTATTGGTTTAAAAAAAATTGGTGGCTACAGTTGGAAACTATCTATAAAAATAGCCTCATTGTCAGTTATTGTATTTTTTATTCTTGATAGTTTGTGTAGATATTTCGGTTTATATTAATATTTATTGGATGAGTTCCAAGTACACTGAAAAAATAATTTTCAGAGGTATCTATTGATATCACATACTATAACTAGGATTTTGTTATAATGGATATTCACTATGAAATTATAAGAATGTTTTGCATGTTAATTATAATTACTCCTATAATTGCCATTTCTTTTAAAATATTCAATGGCGTAGGTTGGAGATTGTCTATTATAATGGCATTATCGTCATTTATTATGTTCTTTATTTCTAATTTTTTGCGTAGATATTTTGGTTTATATTAATATTTAGTAAATTTATTCTTTTAAAAAGCATTCTCATTCCCTCTCCTTTATAGGGGTATGTTTTTAATATCTTTATGCTTTTATAAAAAGCTCTATACCGCAATAGCCTTTGCCATATTTGAATATCCTAAAAGCATAAAATACTCTCTTAAAGACAAACGTATCAGATTTAAAAATTGACTATTCTAATCTTTGTCATTTAGTCTAACCTCATAATGAAAAGCTTTTGGGAAAACTCTGCCAAAATATAACCATACAAAAATACAGAGGCAGATTTTTCTAAACAATAAAATGAGGGAAACATGACCGAAAAAATTTATCCAATATCAGAAGAGATCAAAAAAAATACTTTACTCGATGAGGAAACTTATCAACAATGGTATCGAGAAAGCATCGATGATCCAGAAAGCTTCTGGGCAAAACATGGTCAACGCATTGAATGGTTTAAAGCTTTTACAAAAGTAAAAAACACTTCTTTTAACGGAGATGTATCGATTCAATGGTATGAAGATGGGATAACAAATGTAGCTTATAATTGCATTGATCGCCACCTGAAAACCCATGGAGACAAAATCGCGCTCATTTGGGAAGGGGATAATCCTTATCATGATAAAAAAATAACCTATAACGAACTTTATGAACACGTTTGTCGTTTTGCTAATCTTTTGAAAAGTCGTGGCATTAAGAAAGGCGATAAAGTAACCATTTATCTCCCCATGATACCCGAAGCAGCCTATGCCATGCTTGCCTGCGCCCGCATTGGAGCCATTCATTCGGTTATCTTTGCAGGCTTTTCTGCTGAAGCAATAGCAGGACGCCTTGTTGACTGTGAATCAACCTTTATGATTACCGCTGATCACGGCTTGCGTGGCGGCAAACGGATTAACTTAAAAGACAACGTTGACCATGCCATTGAGATAGCCGCGCGCCAAAATGTGCATGTGGACCAAGTCATGGTTATACGGCGAACTTGTGGCCCCATTCAATGGGTAGAGGGGCGTGATTTTTGGTACCACGAAGAGATAGCTCATACCCAAAGAGACTGTCCAGCAGAACCCATGAATGCTGAAGATCCACTTTTTATTCTTTATACTTCAGGCTCAACCGGCAAACCCAAAGGTGTTTTGCATACCACAGCAGGCTATCTTATTTTTGCCTCGATAACTCACCAATATGTTTTTGATTACCACCCCGATGAAGTTTACTGGTGCACAGCTGATATTGGTTGGATAACCGGTCATTCTTATTTGGTTTATGGACCTTTATGCAATGGTGCGACCACTTTAATGTTTGAAGGCACACCAACCTTTCCTGACAAAGGCAGATTCTGGGAAATTGTCGACAAGCATCAAGTCAATACACTCTATACCGCACCAACAGCTATCCGCGCCTTAATGGGAGCAGGAAATTCGTTTGTTGAACACTCAGACAGAACATCGTTGCGTCTTTTAGGCACAGTAGGAGAACCTATTAACCCAGAAGCATGGGAATGGTTTTATCATATAATTGGAAATGACCGTTGTCCGATTCTCGATACATGGTGGCAAACAGAAACAGGGGGGCATATGATCACGCCCCTGCCCGGTGCAACCCCCCTCAAAGCAGGATCGGCCACACGTCCTTTCTTTGGTGTTCAACCCCAAATTGTTGATGCCCAAGGCAATGTTTTAGAAGGTGAAGCAGAAGGCAATCTTTGTATCAGTGATTCATGGCCCGGACAAATGCGCACACTTTATAAGAATCATGAACGCTTTATTCAAACTTATTTTTCCTCCTATAAAGGAAAATATTTTTCAGGCGATAGCTGTAAGCGCGATAGTGACGGCTATTATTGGATCACAGGACGGGTTGATGACATACTCAATGTCTCGGGGCACAGGTTAGGAACCGCTGAAATTGAATCAGCCCTTGTTTCTCATCCCTCTGTATCAGAAGCAGCTATTGTGGGTTACCCGCATCCCATTAAAGGACAAGGAATTTATAGTTTTGTGACCCTCATGGAAGGAACAGCGCCAAGTGAAGAATTGCAAAAAGACCTTATCAAGCATGTGAGACAAGAAATAGGTTCTATTGCCATATTGGATAAAATTCAGTTTGCTCCGCAGCTTCCCAAAACACGATCAGGGAAAATTATGAGACGTATTTTACGAAAAATCGCTGAAAACGATTTTGATACTCTCGGAGATATTTCAACCCTTGCCGAACCACAAGTTGTTGAAGATCTGATTGCCAACCGACAAAACTAAAAAACACGACGAAATACAACATACGGTGGTTTTTGTTTTTTGCTAAAATTATCTCAGCATTATTACGAAAACCACCGAGGATAATAAAAAACAAAACAATTCATGAAAAGCTCAATCATTCTAACAACAAACGCTTTTCTTCATGAGAGGTAAGAAATAATTTAAGCCAAAACCTGAGGATTGGGATACGAACAAGAATAAGAAAGTAAGATAAAAAGAGCAATATAGCTTTTTAAAATCACCCAATGTCCACTCAGTGCAAAAAAACCTCTGAGTAAGAAGGAAAAATAGTTCTGATGTTTATGCTAGAATCACTTTGAAATTCCTGCTAAAATCATAAACAAAGCTAAAAAAAGAAAGTATAAGTGATAATATTCTTGAGCAAAAATATTTATCTATAACGAGGGTGTATAAAAAATATTAAAAACCATGAAATCTAAAATAAGCAAGCTTACAACAAAAATCTAAAGCAATGAAAGTAAGAGTTCTTAGAATAAATGATGCAATATAAAATCAGGAGTAATAATAAAAAGTGATTCATTTTGAAAATGTCGGCCTACGCTATGGAATGGGCCCTGAGGTCCTTCGTGATATTAGCTTTCATATTCCTCCTGGATCATTTCAATTTCTCACAGGTGCCTCTGGAGCAGGGAAAACGTCGCTGATGCGTCTTATGTTTTTGGCACTCAAACCCACCCGCGGTCATATTGATCTCTTTGGAACAGACACAGCATTGCTCAAACGACAAGAGCTCCCTGCGCTACGACAACGTATCGGTGTAGTTTTTCAAGATTTTCGTCTCCTTGATCACATGACCACTTATGAAAATGTTTCCTTGCCTTTACGCATAAAAGGACAAGAAGAAGCAACCTATCGCAGTGAAGTGGAAGATCTTCTCTGTTGGGTAGGTCTGGGAGATCACATTCATGTTTTACCACCGGTTCTTTCCGGCGGAGAAAAACAAAGGGTAGCCATTGCACGCGCGCTCATTGACCAGCCTGAAATCCTCCTTGCGGATGAACCAACAGGAAATGTCGATCCCCCCTTGGCAAAACGCCTACTCCGTTTGTTTATTGAATTAAATCGTTTTGGAACAGCTGTTATCATTGCCACCCATGATATTGCCTTAATGGAACAAGTTGCAGCACGGCGTATGCTTCTCCATAATGGACGGATGACGATTCATGAATAAGTCTTTCCCCATTTTTACAAGTAATAAAAAAAACACAACAGCGATTATTCCCAGTAGCAATATTTCTGGAAAAGCGCTGGTTGCAGTGATTGCAATTATGACATTTCTCTCAAGTCTCACCTTAATCGGTGTTGATTTAGTCCAACATGCCGCCCAAAATTGGAGTAATCAGATTAGCTATGAAGCAACAATACAAATACGCCCCGTTGACAATGTTGATATCAACAAAGCACTCCGTGATGCCGTACAATTGGTTAAAACATTTTCTGGTGTACAAGATGCAAAAATTGTTGACCAAAAAGCTACAGAAAAATTACTAGAGCCATGGCTTGGAACAGGCTTCAATATCAATGAACTTCCCCTTCCCCGCCTCATCATTGTGACTCTGAAAAGAGATGAAAAAATCAATTTTGCTGCCATCAATCATGCCATTAAAACTCAAATTCCAGGCGGTCAATTTGATGATCACCGTGTTTGGGTCCATCGTTTTGCGACCATGGCATACACCACGGTTTTTATCGGTTTTTCAATTTTAGCATTGGTTCTAGGCTCTCTAATCCTCACCATCATTTTTGCCACCCGCAATGCATTGGCAGAAAATACCCATATTATTAATGTGCTATATTTTCTTGGCACTGAAACCCTTTTCATTGCGCGTCAATTTGATTGGCATTTTTTTAAAACGGCACTGCGCGGTGCTTTATATGGTGGTTTCACAAGCATCTTTCTGTTTTCAGCCTTTTGTCTCTGGACAAATTATAACTTGGGAAGAGCAGAAGCCAGCCAAATAACGGCTTTATTAGGACATATTTCCATAAGTTCCGTTCCTTATGGCAAAATCACTCTGCTTATTATTTTCGTTTCTTTTCTCACCACCCTTACAAATCGCATGACTATTTTAGCGCAACTGAAAAAAATCGATCAATGTGAAAACGGTTTATTTTAATTTATGACTCACAACACTTTCAACTCATTGACGCAAAACAATTTAGAACGTCCTCTTCCAAAACGGCCCCACTATAATAGTTGGTCTCCATGGCTTTTATTTCGCTATTTTCCACCAACAACCCTTACTCTTGCAATCACTGTTTTCATTTTCTGGGGCGGTTTTATTATTTTTTCTGAAAAAACCGAACGACTTGTCCCCCCAACGCCTCTCCCCAAAGCGGATGCCATTATCGTGCTTACAGGCGGAGAAAACCGAATAGAGACAGGACTTCATCTCTTACAAAAGGGGCTTGGTTCACGACTCCTCATCAGTGGTGTAAACACCACAACCAACCTGAAGAGTTTCATGCATAACATGCATATTACCCCACGGCTTATCTCCTGTTGTATTGACATTGGGCATCAAGCGATTAACACCAGAGGAAACGCCGAAGAAAGCGCCGCTTGGATCAAAAAGCATCACTATAAAACCCTTTATATCGTCACCCATGATTACCATGTGTGGCGCTCGATGCGTGAACTTAAATATCTCATGCCTGATATCCATTTCATTGCTTATCCTGTGAAGAAGAGCAAAGCTGAAAGCACAATACAACAGATCAGGCAAGCCCGCATTCTCATATTCCAATATATTAAAACACTGCAAGTCTATATCAGAACCGCCTTCTGACCTTTATTCTTGTGACTTTAAACCTTGCCACCCTCTGACTGCTTTACCCTTCTCTCCATACCTTTCCACACGAATTACCGCCATAAAAGCACGCCAGAACTTCTCCCCATACAAAGCACAACGCCCCGATACACGTGTCACTGTCTTGCACATTCACCAAAAAACATCTCTTACATCCCAAACTTGATCTCACAACACGTGATCTATCTAATGCCATCCCCAATATAGAAGACAGCTCTTGTAAATAGAGCCCCTAGACAGCCATAGGATCTACAGACTTGTCATAAAAATCTATTTATACCACTGTCTTACCCTTCATAAAAAATGCAAACCGCCCCACCCTATATTTTGCCGCCTCTCAAGTATTACGATTGCTCTTAAACCTCTTGGGATGATTGGTAAGAGGCATACATTACGCCTTTCTTAAACACGAACATACCAACCTCATATGACATGCAAGGCAGTCATTTTAAAAGCCTAAAAGTAAGAAAATTTATGATCCTTAGAATTCTTGTTCAAGAGAGAGAACGTTAAACAGTCATTATAAATCAATATATTAAAAACAATCTCTTCATTCTACAAAGCGTCTTCATAAAAGCATTTTAGATCACAGATAGGAATAAGTTCAAAACGAACACTGCCACGAACATCCCACACTTTTTATAGCAATATATTTTGCATAAATCATTTCGCTCTCTAAGATCACTTTTTGTCTGGTTTCCTCCCCAAAAAAGAACGAAAATTTTTAAACTCTATCGATCTGTAAACAATAACAATCCAGATTCTTGTCTAACGCGTTCTCCCTGCTCACTTCAATATCAGAACACCTCAAAGGACAGATTTCATGAAAATTGTCATGTCCTCTCAACATCTCAAAGGACGATGATTCCTATCAGCAACGATTTGTAAACAATCCACTTTCTCTGGACAAGTTCCTCTCAGCGTCCCCATTTATATGGTTTACTCACATAAAGCTCGACAAGAAAACCCTGCCTGAGAATATTCATCACTGCCGCTAAAGCTCATGCGTCATAATTTTAGCGACCTCACTGCCTAAGGTGCTTTATCACATATAACATATTGATTTATAATGAAAATTTATTACGCTACAACTTGAATGAGAGCTCTCAATATCATCAGATTCTCTCATTTCAAATCTGCTCTCTATTGAATCAATCAAAACCATTTTCTTGCACATCACACAGGACTTGAACATCACAAAGGAAGAGAGCCTGCGCAGCGTAAAACTGTAAAAGAAAGACATGCCTCTTATGGACTTGTCTCAAGTGCCAAGGGCTGTCGCAATACCCACGAGCTGCTAAGGCGTGTAAGAGAGCCAGTTTGTGACAACTCAACACTTTTTTACCGCACAATGGATAATTTAACCTTTTCAGTTTCTCTCACTTCCAATTTTGGAAGGCTGCGCACAATTTTCATAGTTTCTAAACTTACCGTAATAACCCGCTGAAACAATTCCAATGGATAAGCTGGATTACCCACCGTTTCAACAGCATAGCGATTGGCATCATTAACAAGTCCGCTCGCTTTATCCGTTTTGACAACCTGCCGCTCCATAACCCATTCAAGAGCAGGCCTGCCATTGACCACATACTCATAAGCTTCAAGAGGAATATTCTGCATCGTGATATGTGCATTATAAACCACAGTGCTTTTATCAATAGCACCACGCTTACCAGCAAATTTCATCGCCTCAACACGATAAAAACTCTTCTCATCAGAAATCACCCAAGTTCTTGGATCACCCTGTTTGTAGGTAACGGAATAGGGTTCAACCTCTTCATAATTCATATGCAAATTACCAAGCTTGCGCCCCGCTGTCACAAAAGCCCAAAAATCCTCTACCTTTTTAACTGTTGGAATACGCGGCAATTGTTTAGATAAATTATGCGCATAACGAGCACGATAATCTTCAGAATGCAAAATCCCATAAACATAATAAAACAAATCATCCTTTGTTATCATTTCACCAGGATAAGCTGCCTTAAAATAAGCCAATCCTTCATCCGTAAGAGCATCACGCCGCTGCAGACCAGCTTTTTTGCTTTCCTCTACAAAATTTGCAAACAAATGAACCTGATCCCCCTCCTTATTTTTCAAGGACACAGCATCTTCATAAACATACCGTGGAAAACATTGATTTTTCTCCATTGCATCCAAACTGGGTAAATTCTTAGTCATAAGAACAGAAAAACCACTCCTTGCTCCTCTGCCCGTAACTTGTATTACCTTATTTTCAACCGCTTTTTCTAATGGAAATATACGCGGCATTTGTAAAACTCTATGGTTAAAAGTACGGTTATAATAGAGCCATTGTTGTGTAAAAGGACGATAAAAACTTTGAACTAAGCAATTACTTTCAAATTCAGAAAACTTTCCTCTTACCAATTCTTCTTTAAGGCTACTACTCCAACTGATTTTTTGGGTATCTGTATCAACAAAATCGTTCACGGCATTCGCACGCGCCTTGCGATCAGCGTGTATGTAGGCATTATTAAAACGCTCTACTTCACTGTTATAAAAAGTAATCATATTGCTCATATTTTTTGCTAAAGCTTCACGACTAAAATTATATGTCCACGCATCACGACTAGTTTGTATCCCACCAGAAAAATTTTCAAAAAGCTTTTTATCACTGCCCTTCTTATCACCTAAGATCAAAAATTTTTCAAAATCACTGTTGCGTTGATCCAACCAATCTCCATACGCATCTGGTATAATCACCTGCCATCCCTGTTCATGCTTGATACCACCAACACTACCCAATCGTTGAAGCTCACGGAGTTTCTCTTTTGTCGTGAGATTATCACCAATATCATGATAACAAATTTTACAAGGTCCCGTGGCATTTGGATTTTTGACAAACAGGGTCACAGCAATTCCTGTCATACTTCCACTTCCGAAAACATTTTGCCCTTCTTGAGCACGCCCTTTGCTCAACATATTTTTACGAATATCACCCCGCAAATTGAGAACATAAATGCGCGAAAATTCTTCATTCAAATTTTTTCTAAGACCATCCATTGCTAATTTTTCAACATAACCAGAACCAGTTACAAAACCAATAACACCACAATCTTTTATGCGATCACTTGCCCACCGAATGGCACGAATATAACTGTCATAAAGCCCATTAACATTGCTCGCTTTGGATTGAGCGGCATAGGTTTCACGAATGTGACGATCCAATTTAGGATAGCCAATATTCTGCGCATTGTCATTTTCACTTTTTTGTCCCGAAGAATAAGGGGGATTGCCAACAATAACACGAATATCCAGTTCCTTCTGGTGCGCCCGACGTGTACTGTTATCCACCAGCAAATCACTGATCAGGTCTTTTTCTTGCTCATAAAGCTGGAATGTATCGGTTAAACAAATTCCCTCAAACGGAATATAATCACCCCCCATCAGACCATGATAAGTTGTCTCAATATTAATGGCTGCAATATAATAGGCTAATAGAACAATCTCATTGGCATGGATTTCATGACAAAATTTGTGCTTCATCTCCTCTGGTGTGATCAATCCTGATTGTAAAAGCCGCGTGATAAAAGTACCCGTTCCCGTAAACGGATCCATGATGTGCACACCCGATGAGCCAAGCGTTTGCCCAAATTCTTGCTCTAAGACATCATTGACAGAGTGCAAAATAAAATCCACAACCTCGACGGGGGTATAAACAATGCCTAGTTTTTCTACAGTGCGTGGAAAAGCATAACGAAAAAACTTATCATAAAGCTCTACAATCAACCTCTGTTTTGCTTTTGGATCCGTAATGCCACTGGCGCGTAATTTTACACTTGCATAAAATTTCTCAAGATCTTTAGATTCCTTATCAAGATTCGCCTCATCAAGCACATCAAGCATACGCTGCATAGCACACGAGACAGGGTTCTCACGTGTGAACTGATACCCCTCAAATAACACCTGAAAGACAGGACGCGTAATAATATGCTGTGCCAACATCTCAATCGCATCAGCTTCTGTAACAGCATTATTTAAATCATCACGCAGTTCTGCCACAAACCTGTCAAAGGCTTGACGCGCCTCAGTATCTGGCTTTGCCAGAATACCTGTTAAGCGTGCAATATGATTCTTAGCAATTTCCGCAATATTGCTCGCCCAATCCTCCCAATAATCTCGTGTCCCACACTTTTTGACAATCTTTGCCATGATGGCACGCGAAATCTCATCCACAGGGAAAGCAAGCTCCCCTTGTTCATCTGTAAAAAGGACATCACGCTCCGCTGTACCAATGCCCAATCGTGCTGGTTGTGCGCGTAGTGGAAGATTGTCTACAACAGCCGTAATAGCCTTTAATTCAGTGCTCTGTGTGACACCAATAATCTCAATCACATTGCTAATATCTTGCCCGAGGGATGCCTTATTAATCGTTGCATCAAAACGATCATCATGTGCACGCAAAGCATTTAAAATTTGCCAGATAACCCGATATTTATCATTGTTGTTCAAAGCCTGTTCCGCTGGAGTATCAAGAGGAATACCAATTGGCAAAATGACATATCCCATCTTTTTACCCTCAGAGCGACGCATCACCCGCCCAACCGCTTGCACAACATCAATCTGGCTCTTGCGTGGATTTAAAAACATGATCGCATCAAGAGCCGGAACATCCACCCCCTCAGACAAACACCTTGCATTGGTTAAAATACGACAAATATCATCCCCACTATCAGCTTTCAGCCAATCAAGTAATGCACCACGATCCTTTGCATTGAAAGTGCCATCAACATGCTCAATTTCACACTTCAGAAAATGTTCATTTTCTGTATCCTCTTTCGTATAATCAAGATATTCTCTAACAACCGCAGAAAACTCATCACGAACGAGTTTAGAACTTTGAATAGTTTTACAAAACGCTAAAGCACGATGCATAGGATATGAATCCGTACCAACATCGGCCTTCATATTTTGTTTTGTCAAAGCCTTATAACAGCCAATAATCTTCGTTGCATCATCAAGAATAAGCTCAGAATCGCTATCACTAAGGCGCTTCTGAACAGCGGAACTGACCAATTTTTCATCCATTGCTAAGACAATAACCTTATAATCTGTTAAAAGATCATTTTGTACTGCCCATGAAAAACCCCGATAAAAAAGTGTTTTACCAAAAAGCTTTTCATCATCCATCGAAGCAAGAACAGCATTAACTTCATTCGCGCGACTTTTTGCGTTATCACCAAAAATACGTGGTGTCGCTGTCATATAAAGGCGCTTCTTGGCGCGAATAACATCATTGGAATGCACCTTAACAAAATTGGATTCATCCTCTCCCACCAGCGTTGCCCCTGTTGTACGGTGCGCTTCATCACAAATGATAAGATCAAATGTTGGCAAACCATAGTTTTTCTGAGCATCAGCAATCACCTGAATGGATTGATAGGTTGCAAACACAACGGTCATCTTATCTGCAACACTCTTCCCCACCTGATCTGCAAGTTTAGCCGCATTAGTTGTCGCCGGAAAAGCAAGATCAAACACATCAATTTCAGCAACATCATCACTATTTTTACGACGCTTTCCCACTTGTGTATCAGAACAGACAGCAAAGGATCTCAATCCAATTCCTGCATCCGTTGTCCATTCACGCACCGTCTGTGACATCAGCGCCAAAGAAGGAACAAGAAACAAAACAAACTTGCCTTCACCTGCCAAATCCTCAGCAATTTTAAGACTGGTAAATGTCTTACCAGTCCCACAAGCCATAATGAGCTTACCCCGATCTGCTTGAGCAAGCCCAGCACGCACATCACGCAATGCCTCCAGCTGATGTGGACGCAGCTTCTTTTTATCCTCCAAAACAACTTTGCCCTGGGCTGCAAAAGTTTCCCAACGGATCGGACTTTGTTGTATATCGGAAAGATTAATCCGTATAACAGGAATATCCTGCCCCCGTATCATTATTTCAGCGTTATCACTCCAAGCACGTTCAGTACTATCTATAATAACACGCCGCTTGAACGGAGCTTTTCCTGATGCCGAAATAAAACTATCAATATCTGCTTTTCTAATTCGATATGCTGCATCATAAAATTTACATTGGATTGCTGCAAACCCCTCTTCATCACGCATCTTTGCCACAAGATCAATACCAGTATCCCGACCATCCCAACCATTTTCATGCGCCCAATCTTTAAAGGTTTGAACTTTTTCATAACACCCAAACTGAAGAGGATCATGTGTCAGATAAGCAAGAGCAAAACGCTCAAAATACGTTCCTTTATCTCGTTCGGTACGCGCTTGATCACGATAGGTCTGTAAAAGCGATTGCAGCGTCATGCTTCCACCCCAATGAAAAATACCTTCAACTATCGAATCTAAACCAATTCGTCAATGCCTCTTGTTCTACCCAAAAAACTTAAAAAAAGCTTAAAATTGCTTGATTTTAAAACATTTCTTCTATGTTTAATTAAACCAACAAGAGAAAATCTTTTGATCCTTTTGAGTATCCCCCAAATCATATGATGCATTTACTGATGTCTATATCCCTATGGAAATAAACGGTAAGGCGTGATGATTTTGAAAATATTTTTTGCCTTTTGTAAGAATACAAAATAAAGTGCACAATAATTTTAGGATTTAGCTTAAGAATGAGAGGGGGGAAATGGATACGACACCTGCGAACACACAAGACACCAAGGAAGAAACTCCACACACAAAACAGCGCATTTTACGAACGATCATGCATATAATTTCCCTATAATATGCAAAATATTAGTCGTGATATTCAAAATATTGATTTTTGAAATATTTCTTTGTCTTTTGTTCTTTCGTAGACTAATTATTCGCTTCTTATACTTTATAGCGGGTGGTTTTAGAATTCTTTTTTATCTGTATCGGACTTGTAGCAGGAGGAAGAATACCATACCAACTAGACATACCATTGCTCATCACTAGCGCCATTATGTTCTTTAGCAACATAACTGCAGCTTGGTATTACGATGTTCTCTTACTTCATCTCACACCTGCTGAATATGAGCTTATTCTTTTTCAATAAATGAAAGCCCCTTTCATTCATACATCATTCAACATAAGAAGCCATCCGCCTCTCAAACTTTTTGTCGTCCTCACCAAACTCATGAAATCAAACCCGCATCTCACGGTATTAGTTCTTAAGATCACGCCCCCTACCGAGTATCTGACGGCATCCTTACCCTAGAAACTCAAATGGCTTGTTTATCCTTCAGCTCCAAAATCATGAGATATGGCAGAAAAAAGCGATGCCTTAAACAAAATATTCTAAAGAAGCTAAGCTACTCGTATAAAGGAACAGAAAATGGCTGTATCTTAGATCACATTTTAAAACTTAAGCACGATCATAATTTATTTGCATAAACCTAAACACCTATAATTTGCACCACCCTCTGCAAAACTAGAAGTGAGAAATCCTCATAACCTCTTTTCCGAAAATCTTAAAAATACTAAACGAAACCTCTTAAACTGCTCAGCTATCTCGATACCAGTTCATTTTTTTGGAAGAACGGAGGTTTAAGCTGTTTTTGGCATCAACCTTCTTTTTTGTTCTTTTGTTTGTTAGCAGATATACTATTCATTTCCCCCGCCTCTTTTTAAATTAAATCTTAAGAATCGTCGCACCATATATTTCATTTGTCCTCCTCTTCACATTTCAGAAGAGGAGGGTTTTTAACAAAATTCAGTCTGCAAGCAATCTCGTTTTAACGGGTTCCATTTAACTTCTCCTTAATAGGATTTACTTCCATAAGACTCGACAAGAAAGATTTAAAATATTCATCATGCATTCTCAAAACATTTAATGCCTCAAGAAGGCTTATATGCCTACCATATCTCACATGATGTGGTGCGCTATAAAACGCTTACCTCTAGTGATACGCTCCACTTAATGAACAAAGCGTTTTCTAAAATAGAGCAGCAAATAATACTAAACTTTTCCCATTCATTTTTTGCTTCATAAACGCTTCATCTAAGTATAAAGCATCTCCACAAACATGCCCAAATTAATAAAGCTTAATCGCGTGAAAGAGCGACAACAGGGTCAAGCCGTGAAGCTTGCCGCGCTGGAGAAAAGCCAAAACATATTCCTATGAGGGTTGAAAAAGTAAGAGACATAATGATCGATTCAATAGTATAAACCAAATGGATAGGTGCCTTAAACAGAAGAAACAAGCCACCGATAGAAAGTCCAAGCAAGATTCCCAAACCACCACCAATCACACAAACCAAAATCGCCTCAATGAGAAATTGCTGTAAAATATCACTTTGTCGTGCACCAACTGCCATACGCACGCCGATTTCATTGATCCGCTCAGAAACAGTGACCAACATAATATTCATCACCCCTATACCCCCCACAACCAGGGAAATAGCTGCAATTGAAGAAATTAAAAGTGTTAAAATATTTGTACTCTCCATGATACGTTCACGGAAAAATTCAGAATTTCTAATGAAAAAATCCTCCCCGCCATGCCGCATAATGAGAAAACGTTTTATCATAGTCTCCGCTAAATGTGAATCAATATCATCAGCAATCCTAACGGTAATTGCACGAACTTCTGTTGTACCAAGAAAACGCGTCTGCACTGTTGTATAGGGTAAATAAAGCTGTAAGGTATTTGATGTATCTCCACTTGCATTATTTTGCGAATCAACAACACCAATAATACGCGCTGGAACATTACCCACATGCACCACCTTTCCAAGGGGGCTTTCATGGCTATGGGGGAAAAGAACAGACAACGCTTCTTTCTCGATCACGAGATCAACCGCCCGATCATGGACACTCTTGTGATCAAAAAACTGTCCTTTGAAAACTTTGAGCCCCTGTGTCTGAAAAAATTGTTCTCCCACCCCCGCAATGACAGCATTGACTTCAACTGCACCAAAACGTACTTTCGAGCTTGCTGAAATCTGTGGTGTTACACCAGAAACATAAGGTAATCCAGATAAAGCTTCTGCATCAGCTTCAACCAAACTGGTTATTTTTTCTGCTTGTGGATCAGAAAAACTTTTGCCAGGAAAAATGGTTAATGTATTAGCACCTAAACTTTTAAAATTTTCCAGAATTTTCTCTCGTGTACCATTCCCTAAAGCTACCATAGCAATAATCGCCCCAATACCGATAATCACCCCAAGCATTGTTAGAAAAGTCCGCATGCGATGTGCATTCATGGCCAACAAAGCCATCACAAACGCCTCACGGAATCGCTCAACAAAAGAACGAAAAAAGCCCAGTTTTTGTTGGCCTTTTAGATTTTGTTGTTCCTGAAGAGATTTTCTACCAACTTTTGTTTTTCCAACCCTTGACCGCTTATCAGCAATAATTTCCCCATCACTGATTTCGATAATACGCTCTGCTCTTTCAGCTACCTGCATATCATGGGTTACAATGATAATAGTACGCCCTTCTTGATGAAGTTCATCCAAAATATGCAATACTTCTTGCCCACTCTTTTTGTCCAATGCACCAGTTGGTTCATCTGCAAGAATGACCTCCGCATTATTCATGAGCGCCCGAGCAATAGAAACACGTTGTTGCTGACCACCAGAAAGCTGATTTGGACGATGATTTATCCGATCACCCATGCCCAAACGCGTTAAAAGATCCTGTGCCCGCTGTTTCCTTGCTTCCACAGCACATCCTGCATAAATAGCCGGAATTTCAACATTACCAAGAGCTGTCAGTTCATTCAACAAATGGTAACGCTGAAAAATAAAACCAAAATGATTACGTCGCAAAGCCGACAATTCATCCGCAGAAAGGGAAGCTGTTTCTTTACCAGAGATCCAATAACGGCCAGAAGTTGGACGGTCAAGACAGCCTAAAATATTCATCAAGGTAGATTTACCTGAACCGGAAGCACCTACAATTGCCACCATTTCACCACGTTTAATGGTAAGATTGATGTTTTTCAAAACGGTAACAAACGCTTCGCCGGCAGGAAATTTGCGCACAATATTTTCCAAGACGAAGACGGCATCTGCTTGATTTGTGCTCATGCTTTAACTCTCGTCTTCGCTATGCATGTTAGAAGACTCTGGCATCACTCCATCAGACGAACTGGTGACGACGACATCACCCTCGTTAAGTCCTGAAACAATCTCTGCCATAACCTTATTATTCAACCCAACGCTCACCTGTTTAGTAACCACCTTATTTTCCCCCACTAAAACAGAAACCCATGCTTTACGCTCTCTTGTCTCATCGCGTAAAGCATCACTTGGAACCAACAAGACATTCTGCGCGCGCCCTAAGATAATATGAACTTGAGCAGTCATATAGGTTCGCAAAAAATTATCCGCATTATCAACATGTAGAATTCCATTGTAATAGATCGCCGATGATATTAAAGCACTAGAACCACTCACCATACCAGGATTAATACTCACATCAGCACGAATTGCTTCAGGAGCCGGCTCTACTTTTTCTAAAACGCCTTCATAACGACGCTGTGAATTACCTAAAACTGTAAAATAAAGTGGTTGTCCAGCTCGGACTTTAAGAATATCTGCTTCTGAGATTTGCGCCTTGATCGTCATCTTTGATAAATCACCCAAAATAACAATTGTTGGCGCCGACTGAACCGCATTCACATTCTGCCCTTCTTCCACAACTGTTGCCAAAACCGTTCCTGCTGAAGGGGCAGTGATGCGTGTATAACCTAAATTAACCTCTGCACTCTCCACATCAATTTGTGCTTGCACAATCTGTTGACGAAGTTGTTCAATTTGCGCCTCGCGTATTTTCACCTGTGTCGCAGCCTCATCGAGGTTCGCCCGTGAAATCGCTCGTGTTTCGATCATTTTTTTCTGACGCTCTAAATTTTTTTGTGCAAGAGAAAGATAGGCTTCTTGTTCTACCAAACTCGCATAATAATGCGATAATGCTGCTTTTTTTCTTTTTAAATCATTTTCCTGATCTGTAGGATCAATTTCTGCCAAGAGATCGCCTTCTTTCACAACACTCCCAGGGGAAACATGCATTGACACCACACGCCCTGTTGCTCGCGCACCAACAGCCACCAACCGGTAAGGACGTACAAGACCAGAAGCTAAAACACTTTCCTCAATATCCCCACGTTTCACCACCGCGGTTATATAAGTTGGAGTAGATGTTCCAAAAAAAACAGAACGTAACCATAACAACAAGAAAATGAGAAATATAGCAGTTAAAAAGAAGGAAAGTTTTTTGTGTTTTGTAATGAAATTTTTGAGTAAGTTTTTTTTCATTTCCCTACCTTTGCACGCGAACGAGGTGCATTATCAACGACTTCTGGACGCGATACATCAACAACGCCATCCCAGCCCCCCCCCAACGCTTTCATCAACGTGATATATTGCGTAACCAAAGAAACACGGCTATCTTTAAGCGCCATTTGTGCAGAATAATAAGAGCGATCAGCATTTAACAATTCAAGAAAACTAGTATTTCCATTCTCAAAAAGGCTCCGTGAAAGTTTTAAGGAATGAAGAGAAGCTTTATTCGCAACGATTAACTTTTCTAAGCGTTGATGTTCCTTCGTCAATCTTACAAGCGCATTTTCTACATCTTCTAAAGCCTCCAACACAGCAGCTCGATAAGTAATAAAAGCTTGATCACGCTGCGCGCGCGCTACCGCAATAGAAGCCTCGACCTGACCTCCATTAAAAAGAGGAAAACGAAGACCAGGTCCAAAAGACCAGCCAATCGTTGAATTTTTCCATAACTGATCAATTGCCGTTGCTGCTGTCGAAATATTACCTGTTAAAGTAAGTGATGGATAACGATCTGCTTCACGTTGACCAATCCGTGCTGTCGCTTGCGCATATTGACGCTCTGCCCGTCGTAAATCTGGACGTGTTAACAAAATATCGGCTGGAATCCCTGCTGGTATCGGCCAGCGTGGTTGTGGAATCTTTGCATGCTTAGCATTTTTTTGTAAAAGATCCTTCAATGCCGTAGGCACACGACCAGTTAAGACAGAAAGGCGATGAACGCTC
This sequence comes from Bartonella sp. AC70YNML, assembly GCF_042196545.1. Lineage (NCBI taxonomy): Bacteria > Pseudomonadati > Pseudomonadota > Alphaproteobacteria > Hyphomicrobiales > Bartonellaceae > Bartonella > Bartonella sp. AC70YNML. The sequence goes on along the minus strand of NZ_JBHIQK010000003.1, from coordinate 17,210 downwards.
ATTGCTAAATTCGCTTCCATCTGTGATATATCTGCTTCTGTATTTGCCATTTGTGCTTGCGCATTTGAAACATCAAGCTCAGAAACATCACCAGCTGTTAATCTAGCGCGCATCAATTCATAAGTTTTACGTTGTGATACAGCAATTTGCCGCACAATAAACAACTTTTGTTGCCAACCACGCATTTGCACATAATTTGTTGCCACATCTCCTAGTAATGTCACCATGGTAGCGCGCATATCTTCCACAGCCGCATCAAGGCCATAACGCGCTGCTTCAACCGCACGTTTATGCCCACCAAAAAAATCAAGCTCCCAGCTTGCATCAAAACCACTACTATACTGGTTGAATAATGCATCAGACTGTCCAGAACGACTACGGGTTCCTGAAATTGAATTGGACACATTTGGCAAAAGAGTTCCCACAACCTGTCCTAAACCCGCACGCGCCTCACGTACCCGAGCTTTAGCAACAGCAACATTATTATTTCCAGAAATCGCGTAATCCATTAACGCATCTAGAACAGGATCATTCAAATGCCGCCACCATCCGGCAAGCGCAACGGGCTGCCCTGCAGTCTGTGCAGATTTTTCTCCCCAAACTGCTGGAACACGAAAAGATGTCTTCTGGTAATTAGGACCAACCATACATCCTGACAAAAGCAAACACAACAAGACACTAAAAAATAATCCACGAGAAGCGCCCCATTTGAGATTTCTGATATACATCCAGTCTCCCGCATTCTTTCAGAATCATTATTTAATATTAATACTTTATTTACCTCTTATTTCAAACTTGACGTGAAAAATCAAATACAGTTTGCACAGGAATATGATCTGAAGGACGTTCCCATCCGCGCGCATCACGAAAAATCGAAAGATCTACAACAAAAGGGGCTAAATCTTGAGAAGACCAAACATGGTCAAGCCGCCGTCCATAATCGGTAAATGCCCAATCGCGAGCACGATAACTCCACCATGTGTAAAGCTTAGTAGGAACAGGAATATGCAACCGCATCAGATCAACCCATCCACCTTGACAACACAAATCCTGCAAACGCTCGGTTTCAATGGGAGTATGGCTTACAACCTTCAACAATTGTTGATGAGACCAAACATCCTCTGCCAAAGGAGCAATATTTAAATCTCCCACCAAAAGAGAAGAAAGACCATCGCCTTGGTCCGCACGAATGGAGGACATTTCTTCTAAAAAATCAAGCTTATGACGAAACTTTTCATTCACATCAGCATTAGGGATATCTCCCCCAGCAGGAACATAAAAATTATGAATCCGCAAGCTTCTCCCATGGGCTTCCACAATAACTGAGATATAACGGCAATCTTGGTTTTGACAAAAAAAACGTTTTTCTACCTTTTTAAAAGGCAAACGAGAAACAATAGCCACCCCATTATAAGATTTTTGTCCACTCAATGCGATATGCTTATAACCCGCTGCTTCAAAAGCCTCCACTGGAAATAAAGCATCTGGACATTTTGTTTCCTGTAGACACAATACATCTGCGGAAAAGAGTTCCAAATACTGAAAAACCTGTGCAAGACGCAAACGAATAGAATTAATATTCCAAGTCGCAATACGAAAGAACATTTGTTTTAATCCCAATGACGTAACACTCTTTCTTCATTTCTTCGAAGGAAGTGTGAACATCCCATTAGCGAACCGGACGTCTGTCCGCACATTCATAATCTGCACAGTAGTTTCCAAATTTTGTTGGTCAACAATTGTCCACTGTCGCAAAGCAGAGCCTTTAGAATCAAAAACCATCCTTATTTGCCCTGCCCCAATCGTCTGATCACGCAAAACAATCGTCACGGCCCCAGGATCTTCGCGAAAGGCCAACAAACGCCCAGAAGATACATCAATTTTATCATCCAACAGAAATTTCATTGGCGTTTGCGAAAGTTGTGAAAAGTTCCAAGTATTCAAAGCTCGATTGTTAATGCCCACAAATTGACCATCTGCAATAATCTGTAAAGGCATTTTCTTGTAAATAAAACGAATTTTCCCTGGACGCTCTAGATAAAACGTTCCTTGAGTCATCTTTCCCTTTGGACTAAATTGAATAAAATCACCTGTCATTGTTTTGATTGCCGCAAAATGGTTCACAACATTCTGCGCCTTTGCCACTTTATTAGAGGCTTGCGAAAAAGCAGGAAAAGTTAAACACCAAAAGACAATAATCCCCACAAACCCAAAGACTCTTCTTTGCGACAAAAAAGACGTTTTCATAAAAAATGCTCCCAAGCAATACTTAATTGGCTTTATAATTCATAACTTAAGTAATCAACGACGAATAAATACCCTTCTTTATAAGATAAAGATATTGTTTGAAAAAAATATCAAAAGATTTTTAAAAGTATTCTTCTTCGACAATCTCCAAAACTTTTCGCTTACCCATATCATTCGCTGGACTAATAATGATGCCTTCTTCTTCTATCCTTTCGATCAATGTGGCGGTACGGTTATAACCAATGCCTAAACGACATTGAATATAAGAAGTTGAAGCCTTACGATCACGAAGCATAATAGCAACAGCTTGACAATAGGAATCATCTGCTAAAGAAAAAGCTAAAGAAACATCCTTTTTTATTTCTTGCGATATCGTTTCCAAATAATCAGTCTGCGTTTAAGTTTCCGAAAGCATCCAATTTTCCCGCTTTTCTAAACGCATAATATATTCTTTTCCACCCCTAATCTATGAAGCAACATAAATTATAGTCAAGACATAATGGATTAAGGACTAAACATATTACTCGCAAACCTGAAAGCTCTTTTAAGTATCAAAAATACTTTTTTGACTTCCTTCTCGCCCAAAAGAATAAAAAATTTCATCAGAACCGCTCTGTAAACAGTTTAGAGTTTAGCAAATTTCACTTAGCTTCCCACCCCATATAATTCATTTATATTAAAACTCGAGAGATCAGCCTTGCCCTAAATATTTAGAGCGCACTTAAAAAGACACTAAAATATCAAGTCTTACATGCTTTTACACCCCTATACTCGCAATAACATTATTTTATACCAAGATATTGATTTATAATAATTTATCTTTTTAACTTAAATCATAACGCCAAATACAATAAGATTCTTTCATCACATACTCTCTCATATTGAATCAATTCAAATCATTTTCTTGCACGTTACAAGCAAGGTTGGTGTATGGATAAAAGTTATATAAGATAAAGAATCCCCTTATAAGGAGTCTCAAGTACCAAAGAGCTATCGCAAATTGAGAGCTGGTATATGAAAATGCAGACTTTCTACGATACAATAGGATAAACACTTGTTTTACAAGGTATTATAAAAAACAACTATCAAGATTTTTCAAAAGCGCTCTTCTTCAGCAGGCACTAAAATTTCTCGTTTCCCTGCGTGATTTGCTGGACTAATGATACCTTCTTCTTCCATCCTCTCAATCAATGTCGCAGCACGGTTATAACCAATGCCTAAACGGCGTTGAATATAAGAGGTCGAGGCCTTACGATCACGAAGCACAATAGCAACAGCTTGACTATAGGGATCATCTTCTGAAGGAGAAGACAAAGAAACATCAGCACCATCCTCTTCAACTTCTTGCGTAATTGTTTCTAAATAATCAGGTCGTGCTTGCGCTTTGAGATGCGCAACAACCTGCTCCACTTCATTATCCGCAACAAAAGGCCCATGCACACGCTGAATACGTCCTCCTCCCATCATAAAGAGCATATCTCCTTGTCCCAATAATTGCTCAGCTCCCTGTTCGCCTAAAATTGTTCGGCTATCAATTTTGGAACTCACAGAAAAAGAAATGCGTGTAGGAAAATTGGCTTTGATCGTACCAGTAATAACATCGACGGAAGGACGCTGTGTCGCCATAATTACATGGATACCGGCAGCACGTGCCATTTGTGCTAAACGTTGAACCGCTCCTTCAATATCTTTCCCAGCAACCATCATCAAATCAGCCATTTCATCAATAATGACAACAATATAGGGCATAGGACTAAAATCAAGTGTTTCCGTTTCATAAAGAGGCTCACCGGTCTCGCGATCAAATCCAACTTGAATTGTCCGCACCATTGTCTCTCCCTGACTTGCAGCTTCTCTAAGACGCGCATTAAACCCATCAATATTACGAACGCCTAGTTTTGACATTTTACTATAGCGCTCTTCCATTTCACGAACAGCCCACTTTAAAGCAATGACGGCTTTTTTAGGATCTGTCACCACCGGTGTTAATAAATGAGGAATGCCATCATAAACCGAAAGTTCAAGCATTTTTGGATCCACCATAATGAGACGACATTGCTCAGGTGTCATCCGATAAAGCAGAGATAAAATCATTGTATTGATAGCAACAGACTTTCCCGATCCTGTTGTACCAGCAACCAAAAGATGAGGCATTTTTGCTAAATCTGCAATAACAGCTTCTCCCCCGATTGTCTTACCCAAAGCAAGTCCTAGCTTTGCTTTGCTGTCAATAAATTCTTGCGCCTGCAACATTTCTCGTAAATAAACCATCTCACGCTTTGCATTAGGCAGTTCTATTCCAATAACATTACGTCCTGGAACCACCGCAACACGAGCCGAAATCGCACGCATCGAGCGTGCAATATCATCTGCCAAACCAATGATACGGGAAGACTTAATGCCAGCAGCCGGTTCAAATTCATACAAAGTTACTACCGGTCCAGGACAAGCATCTATAATTTTTCCTTTTACCCCAAAATCTAACAAAACCCCTTCAAGCTCCTGAGAATTTGCTCTTAAAACAGCAGGAGAAAGTTTTGCATCCCTAACAGACGGTGGTGGAACCGAAAGATAATCTACAAGTGGAAGAACAAAGCCACCATTTGAAGAAGCTGTTAAAGACTTTCGATTTTTAACAGGAGAAACATAAGCTTTATTTTGATTTTCCTCACGCTTTACTTTTTCACCTAAAAAAGTTGGCTCAATCCGATCAAATGGCTTTCCTTGCCCTTTACTCTGAAAACGCCTTTTGAAACAGAATAAACGAAAAAAACGCGCTTGTAAAAAATAAAAAAGATGCAAAAGAGCGCCACAAGTTGTCGCAAAAAAACCATGATTTTCACGATCCTCCTCTGCGGCATATTCCGTATCTTCTTCCAACTCAAAGACTGGATTAATGATTTCGTCTTTTGGAATGTTTTTTTCTTTTCTTTTCTTTGTTCGACGCCGCCATATTACATTACCAGCAAAAGCAGCGGTGAAAAAACCTAAAAGAATAAAAACAACACTGAAAAACACCGTGTAAGGAGGAGAAAGAAAAAGAGGAAAGACTGAAGAAGCAACACTTAAAACTTTATCTCCTAAAACCCCTCCCAATCCCATTGGCAATGGCCAATAAGTAAAAGAAGCAATAGGTGACATAAGAGCAAAAGCAATTAAAAAACAAATCGTTGATAGCACCCATAAAAAAAAGCGCAAAGTCAAATTGTAGATATTCTTTTGCGCCAACAAGAGAAAAGACCAAAATAACGGTGGCAACAAAACAGAAAGACTTGCCAAGCCAAAAAACTGCATAATAAAATCTGAAAAAATTGCCCCCATCCACCCCATAAGGTTTGTAACCTCATTTGTACTTGCATGAGTTAAAGATGGGTCCGCAACATTCCACGTCGCCAAAGCAAACACACAAAAAATAATAAAGCCCAAAAGCCCGAGCCCAATAAATACTCCTATCTGACGCAAAAACATCTCAATAAGACGCGAACCTTGAGAATTTCGCACTTCTAATGAATCATAAGGAGAAGAACTTCGGTGCATCTATCAATTCCAAATACAAAACTTTCATATTTTAAAGAGTTATAACTCCCTCTCTCTCTTAAAAAAGGATGAAGCTTAAACTCTGTACCAATTTGTAAACAAATAGCCTGTAAACAATCCGACTTCTTATCTAGCGCGTTCTACCTTCTAACCACTTCATATCATTCATATACCACCACCCTAAGAGATAATCCTTCATAAGGCGCACAAAAAGCTCTCCCTGAATATTTATCACACGATCAACCAAAAAACACCTTATGTGTAAAGTGTTACATGGGTGCTATAGGCACCTTCTTAAAAAAATAATATTTTTTACGCTACATCATGATAATGGCGAAATATGAATACTGTTTTAACCATCACGAATGACCACAATTTTTATCTATTTTTATCTATCATACTAACGAAATGTCCCCCTTCAGGACAAGCATACTGAAGTAACTCACACAACTTAAAAAAATACACGACCATCTTTGTTTATTTTTAGTTTTCTTTTTTATCAACCAAGTGTAAAAAGAATTGAAGAAGATATTTAAAAAAGCTTATCCGATAAATCTGTAAGATGAATCACATAAATGATTAAGCAGAAAAACTCTGAAAAACCAATATGTTATCAGATTGGCGTTAAAAAGAAATCTCGTTTTTGTAAAGCAGAGAGAAAAGTAAAAGTTAAGATATTTTAGGCAATGTAAAAAGATATTCTTTTTAAAAGAAAGCAAACTATAAACAATGGAAGAAGTATTGTGTGTTCTAATCGCAATAAAAATGTACAACCCAATAAAAAAATTAAATCTCATAAAACTAAACAATGTGATCTGCTCATTGCAGGAGGGGCGGCTGTCGGTTTAGCCCTAGCGATAGCACTCAAGCAAACAGCCCCTAATCTGAAAATAAAAATCGTTGATGCTGCTCCACAAGGAGATACCCCTGCTTCTAACATACGAACCATTGCCCTTGCTGCTGCTTCTATTCGTATGTTAAAACAATTACAATGTTGGAAATCTGTAAAACCCTATGCGCAACCCATTCATTCAATGATCATCACAGATACAAGCACAAATGATCCGGTCAAACCCACTCTTTTAACCTTTGAAGGCGACATTAATCCCGGTGAGCCCTTTGCTGCCATGGTAGAGCATAGAGAACTCATCAATACTTTAAAAAAACGTGTCAAAGATCTCAATATCCCTGTTATTACAAACACACGTGTCATTGATTTTCATCAAGAAGACCAACATACAACCGTCACTTTAAATAATGAAGAGGTTTGGCAAACAAAATTGCTTATTGCAGCTGACGGAGCCCATTCGAAATTACGCCAAAAAGCAGGTCTTAAAAACTTTTCTCATCCCTATAAACAAACAGCAATCATCTGCACAGTTGAACATGAAAAACCCCATAATGGTCAAGCAATTCAACATTTTTTACCTGCCGGTCCTTTTGCTCTTCTCCCTCTTAAAGGCAACCGATCCGCCATTGTGTGGAATGAAGATCATAAAACTGCGCAATATTATCTCAAAGCGGATGCACTTATTTTTGAAACAGAACTCGAAAGACGTATTGGCCATCGATTAGGCAAACTCTCTTGGAATGGCGAACGTCAAGCTTTTCCTTTGAGCCTTTCTTTAACACGTCAATGCGTTAAACCACGTTTTGCTCTCGTTGGCGATGCCGCCCATACCATCCACCCCATTGCAGGACAAGGACTCAATTTAGGATTACGCGATAGCGCTGCGCTGGCTGAAGTGATTATTGAAACAGCACGACTAGGTCTTGACATTGGCTCTCTCACAGCTTTAGAGCGCTATCAAAGCTGGAGACGTTTTGAAATTGTCCGTATGGCTTTAAGCAATGATTGGCTTAATAAACTCTTTTCTAATGATAGCCTTCTTTTACGGATGCTCCGCGATACCGGCCTTGGAATCATTAATCAAGCGCCAAAAATAAAAAAATACTTCATTCAAGAAGCTGCCGGACTCACTCCAAATGCCCCACGTCTTCTACACGGCTTCCCACTTTAAGCGAAAATTCATACTATTTCACTTTTTTTACAACCTTTGCCTTCCTCCTTTAAAGAACAAAAAATTCCTATCTCATCCAATCTGTTTACAAACCGGATTCCTGTCGAGTAATTTTTTCTTGACTTCCTCCCCCCATATTTCACTCAACATAAGACTCGACAAGCAAGCTACATTCTAAGAATATTCACCATGCACTGAAAAAAACGTTTAATGTCTCAAAGAGGTTACCTTATATCACCACTTAAAAGAAGCCATTTCACAGCATAACAAAATAAACAAGACTTTTTAGTACACAACACTTTTATTTATAATAATAAATTCATTGTTCTCATATTGAGTGAAAAGTCTAAAGATCATAAAATACCCTTGTTTCAAATCTCTCTCATGTTGAAGCAATCAAAATCATTCGCTTGTACATCACAAGTGAGAGTATCGTATAAATAAAAACAATTAAACAAAGCAATACAAAGACTCCCTCTCTCAAGGACTAAGGGCTTTAGCAACATTGGAGGCGAGTAAAGTGTATAATGGCACCGGCATACACTTTTTATCGAAGTAAAAATGGTGGTGTACAATGGATTTTATATGATCATAGGGACTTTTACGTTATACTATTCAAGAAAAGCGCCATAAAATAAGCTTAATTGCATTGAAAAATTTTTCTTTTAAAAAAGCACGTAAATTGGAAACATAAATGTATTCGGTTTGGGACATTCTGCTTCTCAGATAAACTCTTTAACTTATTGTGGAATGCCACACGACTTTAGAAAAAATATTCCAATATATAAAAAGTGTTCCGTACACTATACCGTCACACACAATTGTAAACCTGCATATCACCCCCTATTTCACACCATAAAAGAAGATAAACCGCAATAGAAATGATCCAATCCTTTTATTTTCAAATACGCTCTTTATTCATTATTCATAAACGCTCATAAATGAATTTTAATCACAAACGCTCAGAAATATGTCATAAATTCTATAAAACCCATAACAGCCATAAAAATTTTCCATTTTTCTACATACTCACTCATCTCAACTAAACGAACGATAAATAAAGTAAATGCCTCATATATAATCTTACAGAAAAAGACCAAACAAAATCTATAACATCAGGCTTGTTCTAAAAAACAGTATTTCAAAAATATAAGTATGCTAATTTATTAACATATTAATTGCTAAAATTATCATTTTACATATTGAGTTAAAATCCCTATGCAATAAATTATTGTCATTTCGACCATTTTTGTAAAGAATCAATAAAACTATAAAAAGAAGTAAAATATCCCGCTCTCTCAAATGCCAAAAGCAATTACAATATTCCTAATCTGGCATCATCATTATGCTTGCCAGATTATAATAACAAGACTTTTTGCATTTAAATAAACTTTTTCACGCTCCCTATCATTGTATTTGGTAACTCAATACTTTAATATATTCGTTCAGTATGTTTATACAATCAAATTACCCAAAAGAGCATACTTCTTGCATTTACATTCCTTGGTATTCCCTTATCTTGTAAATATCGCATACGTGTTACGTTACTTCGAGTTCATCAAGTGTATACCCATTCTCCAACCACTCTTTAATCCACTTAGGTCTACGTCCACGCCCATTCCATAATTCCCATTGGTTATTGGGATTTCTATAATGGCGCTCTTTGCTCACAAGATCAGCGATATCAATTCCATGGGCATTAGCAATTTCAAGAATTTTTCGTCGCGCATTTTGCTTTTCCTTTGCTTGCCGTTTTTTTAATTCCACATCGATTTGTGTACGCATCTCTTGTAGTTCATCAAAATTCATATTTTTGAGATCATTCACCTTAATTACTCCCCTTGCAAAAAAAGAATTTCTTTTTGTCATATTTTAAACACAATTATAGACAATTTCTGTCCATTTATTATCGAAATTAAAATTACGATACATATATCATTTTGACGGAGATGTGCTTTGAGCCACAAAGAACTGTTTATTGGTATATCAATTACCGCCACTGCATCTTTTTTCAGTTCAGTTATTGGAACTACTAAATGCAGTGCTCAAACACCATCGCACCTCTCTGACTCTTATGAATCAGTAGTCAAAAGTAAATATAAATCGTCACTCTATAAGTTATGGCAATGCGCAACAAAGAACAAGCCCTCTCTGTATAATGATAGTGTAGTTCATTATGACAGGAAAACCTCCCTTCATACACAACGGCTTTTTACTTCGTATAAATTTTTTTTGAAAAGATTTTTGCAACTAGAGAATTATATAAAACAAGCAGCTTCAATACAGTATCAAAGATTATTATTTTTTAAAAGCAACGCCTTTCTTCGTGATTCCAATAATATTGGTTGGCGTAATGTGCTCTATTTTATTCCACACTTTTATCTTGTTAGTTGGATATTCGCATATATTAGAAATATTCTTAGAAGAGAACAAAGCAATAATCACAAGGAATATTCTGAGCTAAACAATCTCATTCTGCAAATTTATAAAATCAAAAGACAACGAGAAAAAGCACAACACAGAATTAGCATTTGTATTAATAAAATTCTTCATAATAAGGTGTGTTGCTAATGATTGTTCCAGATTTCACATTTTTTGCTGCTGCATACATATCCAATATGCCTCCCATGACATTTTCAGTTGTTGCCGAACAAGAAACGCGGGACAATATCTATGTAACAGATGATAAAGATAACTTGTTCTATCAATCATCTCAGTTTAAGGAAACAATCGCAACAGTTAAACAGAGCGAACATAATTTTAACATAATTTTAGGGCAAATTGATGTTGGAAATGTGAAATTGTTTTCTCTTTTTGATGCGTTTGATTTTTGCAGAAATATTACAGCTGTACAAAGCGCTTTAACTTACTGCTATGAACAAACAACATCAAAGTGCATCTTTGAAAAAGCGACTTTGCAGTCTGTGCTGAATTTTTACAATACAGAAAACTCAAACCATACCCGTATGCAAAAAATTACTTCATATATTGGAGTAAAAGCTGCTGTACGAGGAAATGAAGGCTTGCAGGAGCCTATAAAGCTTAAAAAAGAAGAACCAGAACAGACAACTAAAGTAGATTCTCTTCCTCTCTCTTCAAAAGGAGAGGAAGATGCATTTACACATAAAGAAAGTAGCGCCCACGATGCTTTTTCAGCTGAAGATTTTTCTTCATCGAGAAGATCGCTGAGTGATGACTGATATTTTCACGAAACCCCAGAATTTTGATAGGATATTATAATGAAAAGTAGATAAGAAAATGTTAAAGCTCTAATTAGTAAGATTGAACAAAATCTCTTCTAATTGAGGGCAAAGATAATGAAAATGATAGAACAAAACAGCGTTGATATAGCATTTAGTCAAAAAGCAGCACGTGAGATTACAGTCGTGATGCTTTCAGAAAGAGAATGGTATTTCACGTTTATTTCCGATGATCCAATCACCGGAAAGCCAAATAAATATACGTTACTTACACAAAGAGGAAAACTAAGAACTTGGGCTGATCCAAAATATCTTTTTAAGTTTCTTCATGAACGAGGGGTCATTTGTGGGAGTTTTAATCTTAATCAGGATAAAGAACATGAAACAATTAAATATTCTTCACACAACAGCTCGTAATAGAATTGCTGCATTTTCTGCAGTTTTAACTGTGTTTTTTATGGGTAATTCAGCTCATGCACAAGCCCAAGCAGTAACTTTAAAAAATGCGGAGACAGCTCTAAAGGGGTTACAAGGCGATATTGAAAAAATTATACCTATTGCTGCTGCTATTATACTATTATGCTTAGCAATTGGTTATGCAGGACGCTACATTGGAAAAGATACATTCGTACGGTGGGCAATCGGGGTCGTTATCGCTGGTTCAGCAGCCCAACTTGTTACACTGCTATTTAAAACAACATAATAATGGCATTAATTATAAATTATAAAATACAATATGTTTGTTCATATAAAAATATTATCTAGATTTTAATTAAGAGTGAAATATGCAAAAATTAATTAGTATTCAATCGAAAAATAACAACAAAATCATCGCATTTTCTGCTGCTATGATTGCGTTCTTTATAAATAGTTCTGCTCATGCACAAGCCAAACCATCGGTTTTAACAAATGCATCGGACGCTCTAACAGCTTTACAGACAGATTTAAAAGTGATTATTCCTGTCGCTGCTGCTGTTATACTTTTATGCTTAGCAATTGGTTACGCAGGCCGCTACATAGAAAAGGATACATTTGTACGCTGGGCAATCGGTGTTGTCGTCGCTGGCTCAGCAACCCAACTTGTTACTCTACTATTTAAAACAACAAACTAATAGCATTAATTATAAATACAATATGTTATCTAGAACTTTAATAAGAGTGAAATATGAAAAAATTAATTAATCTGAAACCAAAAGGTAACAACAAAATCATCGCATTTTCTGCAGCTATAACTGCGTTTTTTATGGATAGTTCTGCTTACGCCGCCAGCGCAAGCGTTTTAAAAAATGCAGAGACAGCTCTAACAGGTTTACAGACAGATTTAAAAGTGATTATCCCTATCGCTGCTGCCGTTATACTGTTGTGCTTAGCAATTGGTTATGCAGGACGCTACATCGGAAAAGACACATTTGTACGGTGGGCAATCGGTGTTGTCATCGCAGGTTCTGCAACCCAACTTGTTACTCTGCTATTTAAAACAACAAACTAATAGCATTAATTATAAATACAATATGTTATCTAGAACTTTAATAAGAGTGAGATATGAAAAAATTAATTAATCTCAAACTGAAAAGTAACAACAAAATCATCGCATTTTCTGCAGCTATAACTGCGTTCTTTGTGAATAATTCTGCTTACGCCGCCAAAGCGAGCACTTTAACAAATGCAGAGAAGGCTTTAGAAAGTTTACAGGGCGATATTCAAAAAATTATACCTATTGCTGCTGCTATTATACTATTATGCTTAGCAATTGGTTATGCAGGACGCTACATCGGAAAAGACACATTTGTACGGTGGGCAATCGGGGTCGTTATCGCAGGTTCAGCAACCCAACTTGTTACACTGCTATTTACAACACCATAATAATGGCATCAATTACAAATAATACAACACGATACGTTTATACGATAGACAATTAGTATTATTATCGTGCCCTCTACAACAAAACTTACTGCAATATTATTGAAAGGTAATTCATGAATCATGTATAATACGTAATGTTTTTAATATCCATCGATTATAGGTGTGTACTAGTAATAATGTAGCCATACTGAAAAAAGGAATATTAATTATAGCAACTTTAATTAAAAGGGGATAAAGGATATGAAACAATCAAATACGTTTCAAGCGAAGTCGTGCAACAGGATTAATGTTATTATCATCACTTCAATGATGTTATTAATAACGCAATCTGCATATGCTCAGACGGAAACAGAGAGCCTGGATGCTTTCATAGGAATGCAATATGGATTAAGTATACTTATTCCTATCGTCGCCATCATTATTCTTTTATTTCTTTTGCTTATTTATATATTTCGCATCATCGCAAGAGCTACATTTATACGATGGGCCTTCAGCGTCATTATTGCTGGTGCAGCCTTTTATATTAGCCACATATTATTTCACCTCCACTGACAAGAGCACCCCATGAAATCACAAGAACAAAAAGAATTCCCCCTATTCAAAGGAGCAACACGTGTTCCAACGATATGGGGTGTCCCCATGATGCCATTTATCGTTATGGTTATGGGGGTCGCTGTTATTGCCATGACAGTAAGTATCTTTTTGTGGATTATGGCACCTCCGTTATGGTTCATTATGGTGCAAATTACTAAAAACGATGATAAGGCGTTTCGTATCTGGTGGTTATGGATCGATACTAAATTTCGCAATCGCAACAAAGGTTTTTGGGGCGCATCAAGTTATAGTCCCTCTGATTATAGTAAAAGGAGATAAACATGACAGCTGTTGAAAGCAGCAAACGCCTTGCATCAGAGGCACCTGTAAGCCTGTTTCTGCCTTATTCACATCATATTACAGATACGATTATTTCTACTAAAAATGCGGAATATTTGTCAATTTGGAAAATTGACGGGCGTTCACATCAAAGCGCTTCAGAAGAAGATATTTTTCAATGGGTAAAAGAGCTTAACAATACTCTACGGGGTATTGCATCGGCCAATTTATCATTTTGGACGCATATTGTGCGCCGCCGTGTTTATGAATATCCTGATTCAACATTTGATCAAATGTTTTGCTATCAGCTTGATGAAAAATATCGACAAAGCTTTACTGGTTATAATTTGATGGTCAATGATTTATATCTGACTGTCATTTTTCAACCGATAGCGGATAAAATTATGTCGTTCTTTTCTAAGCATGAACGTGAAACGCTTGATCAAAAAAAGATGCGACAAGACACATGTATCAAAGAACTCAATGACATCAATCGTACTTTAGGCCAATCTTTAAACCGTTACGGTGCAGAACTTCTTGGTGCTTATGAAAAAAATGGGCATGTTTATTCTTCTGCACTTGAATTCCTTGGAATGCTTGTCAATGGTGAATATCGCCCTATGCCAATTTGCCATGACCGTTTTGCTGACTATATGTCTGTCAATCGACCTTTTTTCTCAAAATGGGGCGCTCTTGGTGAACTGCGAACAACCAGTGGAATGCGTCGATTTGGAATGCTGGAAATTAAAGAATATGATGCAACAACCAAACCAGGACAATTGAATGTTTTGTTGGAAAGTGACTTCGAGTTCGTATTGACGCAGAGCTTTTCAGTTCTCTCCCGACATGCTGCTAAAGACTATTTACAACGGCATCAGCGTAATCTGATTGATGCACGAGATGTGGCAACGAGCCAAATTGAACAAATTGACGAAGCACTAAACCAGCTTATCAGTGGTCATTTTGTCATGGGAGAACATCACTGCACATTGACGATCTATGGTGATACAATTCAACAAGTTCGCGACCATATGGCCAAAGCAAGTGCAGCATTACTAGACGTTGCAGTACTACCCAAACCTGTAGACTTAGCGATAGAGGCTGGCTATTGGGCACAACTTCCTGGCAATTGGAAATGGAGACCGCGTCCTGCTCCGATTACATCATTGAACTTTTTATCATTTTCATCTTTTCATAATTTTATGTCAGGAAAACCCACTGGCAACCCATGGGGGCCAGCCGTCACAATTCTTAAAACAACCAGTAAAACACCGCTTTATTTCAACTTTCATGCCTCCAAACTTGAAGAGGACTCAACAGATAAACGTTTGCTCGGTAATACCGCACTTATCGGACAATCTGGTTCTGGTAAAACCGTGTTACTTGGCTTTTTGTTAGCACAAGCACAAAAATTTAAGCCGACAACTGTTGTTTTTGATAAAGATCGTGGCATGGAAGTTGCCATTCGAGCGATGGGTGGAAAATATTTAACATTCAAGCCAGGTAGAAAAAGTGGTTTCAATCCTTTCCAACTCCCACCCACACAAGAAAATCTTATTTTTCTGAAACAATTTGTTAAAAAATTGGCAGAAGCTGGTGGTGAAGTCACGCATCACGACGAAGAAGAAATTAACAAAGCCGTTATGTCTGTTATGAGTGCTAACATTGACCGATCACTCCGTCGTTTGTCCTTTCTAGTACAATTTTTACCAAATCCACGTTTAAGTGATTATAATGCTCACCCATCTGTTCATGCTCGCTTACTAAAATGGTGTGAAGGTGGTGATTATGGGTGGTTGTTTGATAATCCCCATGATGCTCTTGATCTCTCAACACACCAAATTTACGGTTTTGATATCACGGAATTCTTAGATAATTTTGAAACTCGCACTCCAGTGATGATGTATTTGCTTTACCGCACAGAAGGCATGATTAGCGGACAGCGATTTATGTATATCTTTGACGAGTTTTGGAAGCCTTTGCAAGATCCGTACTTTGAGGATTTAGCGAAAAATAAACAAAAGACTATCCGTAAACAAAATGGTATTTTTGTTTATGCAACACAAGAGCCTAGCGATGCCTTGGAAAGTAATATTGCCAAAACACTCATTCAACAGTGTGCAACTTACATTTTTCTAGCCAATCCCAAAGCAAATTATGAAGATTATACAAAAGGCTTTAAACTAACAGATGCCGAATTTGAACTCGTTAAAGGACTTGGTGAGTTTAGTCGCCAATTCCTCATTAAGCAGGGTGATCAATCTGCGCTTGCAGAACTGAATCTTGGTAAATTCCATCTGACACGCGATGGAAAAACCATCGAACACGACTTTAGTGACGAGCTCTTGGTGTTATCAGGAACGCCTGATAACGCAGAGTTAGCCGAAAGCATTATCGCAGAAGTTGGTGATGATCCAGCAATATGGTTGCCAATTTTCTTACAGCACGCAAAAAATGACAGGAGGGAAACATGAAAAAAAAGGTCATTTCAATAGTAGTTGTAATAACTTTAGGGATTTCAAACCCAGCGATGGCTTGGGTTTGGGGCGCTGGGGCGGCGGATTTGGGAGCATCAGTCCCAACGACGTGGCCTAATTTTTTTGGAAAGTCATCTTCAAATAGATCAAAGCCTAAAAAAACTCCACAGGAAAAGAAAGCGCCACCTGATGCCCAACTTCTCGATATGCTAAAAAAACAACTTGAGGAAACAAAAAAGATACACGAATCTATAACGGGAAGCCAAAAATTCGACACTAAAAAGCTTAAAAATGTACAAACAGATCACAGTAGCTTTTTTCTCAAAAATCCAGAGAATCTCTACAATAGAAATAAAACTTCTGCTCTATCTACATCACTTGAAAATATTTTAAAAGAAGAAGAAATTCCTGTCACTATCCATGAATCTAGCAGTTTTATCAACAAGCGCATCCAATATGCAGCCATCACTGATAAAGCCGTAAGTTTAAAAACTTTTCAAGAAGCAAACAATCGTTTTCAGCAAATTGAAGAACTATTAAAAGAAATCACGACAACAAAAGATCTAAAAAGTATTGCCGAGTTACAAGCACATATAATTGGAATGCTTGCTATGCTACAAAATGAAACAGCAAAACTACAAATGGTTACACATTTACGCAATGCTGAACATACACTTATCAAACAACAGAAAGATAAGCATAACATAAAAATTTTGAATAGTAAAAACACGAAAATGCCTACCATAAGATTTATTAGGTAAAGCTTTTATAATAACGTTTTGTATATTATTTCCCTATATGCTTGTAAAAAGAAAAAGTTAATGCGTAATACTCAATTCTCTCTCATAGATCAAAAAGGTCTACGAAGTTTAATTTTATCCTTAAAAAGTTCAACGAAAAATGCTTAAAAATCATATAAAAAGTTGAAAATTCATTAAAGAGGAATTCCATGGACTTTACAGTGTTCACGCAACTTTTCAATAAAATTGATC
>NZ_JBHIQK010000002.1:337007-338334 GCF_042196545.1 Bartonella sp. AC70YNML | reverse complement strand
TAAAACCTCAAAATTTATAGTGTCATCAAATATTATGCTTATCTCTAGATAAATACTGTGAATCTGTAAAAAAATATCCACCCTCATTTTAATAAATAAGGGTGGATATTTTGTTCTGTTTTCGTTGTTCGTATTATTTTATTTTCAGAGTAATTGCACCACCTATTCCCCAATGACCACCAGCACTCGTGGCAGAGAGATTAGAGCGGATTTTCCCGTTTTCAGATGTATAACCAGCACCAAGAGCAAATGCGGATTGTCCACGCCATGCGCCGCTACCAAATGAGACACTCAAAGATCCTGGCTCGTCGAAGTAACGTAGGTTGGATACTGCTAGACCAACGGCAGCTGCTTGCCTTGCCTCTTTGCGTACGCTCTTAATATCATAACTTAAAATATTAAACTTCATATCTGTATATTGGTTAGCCCGATCAACAGCACCATCAATAGCATCAATCCTGATATTATTTATCCGTTGATCTGTGTAGTGCTTCGATTCATCGAGAACAATTTTCATCTGTTCTTGGGTATAGTCATGGAGCTGACCGCCATTAACAGCTTCTTTCGAACCTTGTTCAATGCGACCATTGGCAACATTATCAATCATAACAGGTTCACTTTCATTCCCACCTTGTAGAGTGATCTTATTGGCCTTTTTACCATCAGCATCTTTATCATAGTTAACTGCCCCATCAGCAAGATTATTAACCGTGTTCTCAATATTATCAACTCTGTCTTCAATATTGAAAACCGTTTCACCAATATTCGTAACCGTAGTGGAAATATTGTCGACTCTGTTTTCAATATGTTTAATATCTTTTTCAACGCCAGTGATACGTTCGTTGGTCTCCCAAAGCTGTCCACCATTGACTGCATCTTTTGAACCTTCTGCAATTTTACCATCTGCTACATTGATAATCTTACTTGGTTGACCATCATGGCTAGCGTCATAAGCTTTTTTCTGCTCATTCCAATTTAAACCATTGGACGAGACATTGTTTTCAACATTTTGAATGCGGTCGTTTATCTTAGACATACTCTCACTTACGCCGTCAAAAGCACTGACAACGTCATGATAATCCTTCTTTTCACTAGAGCTCCCGTCAGCCTTGAATTGTGCTATCTTGAAAGTAGGAGCAGTCCATTCTCCATTATTATAGCCAGCGCCACCACCAAAATACGCAGCCAATTGGTTGCTCATAAGATAAAGTTGCGAACCATTTACTGCATCGGTTGAATCTTCAGTAATATCTCCATTGGCAAGAAATTTAATTTTGCTATTGGCTTTTCCCTCTCCATGCTGTGCCACAAATGCCTGCTCATCATT
>NZ_JBHIQK010000002.1:0-336907 GCF_042196545.1 Bartonella sp. AC70YNML | reverse complement strand
ATATTCGTGATAGAAGTATCAACAGCATTAAAAGCAGAACCAACATCATTATGAGAATTACCCTGAATTGTGTAAGTAGGAGCCTTACCGTTAAATACATCTGCACCACCACCAAAATATTGTGATGTATTTTGAGAAATTGTTGAGAGATTATTCGTAACAGTGATAACATTCTGATTAGTAGCAAAGAGCTGAGAACCATTTACTGCATCGGTTGAATCTTCAGAAATGTCTCCATTGGCAAGAAATTTAATTTTGCTATTGGCTTTTCCCTCTCCATGCTGTGCCACAAATGCCTGCTCATCATTACTCCACAATAGAGAATCTTTAGAAACACCCTCTATTTTCTGAGTAAATTCATTGGCTACATGTGTTAAGCGACTATTCACATTGTTGATATTGTCATCAAGCCCTATCAAAGCGTCACCAACATTATTATGGTCTTTAGATACTGCTACGCCATCTTCAGAAATGCGCGATAAATGATAGAGCGGACCGAATAAAATACCGTCGCTAAATTCTGCATTCCCACCCAAAATGTTTGCTACATCTCGAGATATTTTTTCAATCTGCCTACCATTGATCGCATCATGCGAATCTTCAGCAATTTTTCCATCTTTAACATTATGGAGGGAAACTGGTGCTGTAGTCTTATCACCACCCAAAGTTATGCTATTATAATTAACGGTATCGTTTTCTTTATCATAAAGAACTGCAGCAGCACTTGTAAGATTAATATCATTAGAAATCTTCTCTATACTTTTATCAAGCTGAGCTTTGTTAACAGCTTCATTACCATTCACAGCTGTCTTTACGCCAGAAATTATCCTATCGTTGCCTGCATTATTTGCAACATTAATTTCTGTACCCCCCGTTGTCACACCAACGGTAATAGTACCTGCATCTCCTTCCTGCTTAACGAGGCTGTTTTTTGTCGCATTCGTAATCTGATTTTGGATATTCGTGATAGAAGTATCAACAGCATTAAAAGCAGAACCAACATCATTATGAGAATTACCCTGAATTGTGTAAGTTGGTGCTTTACCATTAGATACATCTGCACCACCACCAAAATATTGTGATATATTTTGACTTACACCTGCAACGTCGCGATTAACCTGCTCCAACTGAGCAAAATTCACTGCATCATCAGGTTCTTCCCCAGCTGCCACTCCTGTAATCTGCTTATTGCCAGCATCAATGCCATCCACAGTTATTTTAGCCCCATCAGCAAACAAAATGCCATCATCACTGATAGAGCTTCTCCCAGCGGTAACTCGTTCCACTGTAATATTATTAGCTAGATCAAATGTTACATTATTGTTTTCCTCACCTTTTGTAATCTTAAGATTGTCACTTGCAGCCGACAAATCTACAGTATCTTGTACACCAACAGCTTTAGCATTTTTACCCCCAACAGATAGTGTCCAACCTTGGTCTACGTATTTTTGCAATGATTTTAACTGTGCAACATTAACGGCATCAGTGTCGCCACTACCAGCTGCCACTCCTACAATCTGGCGCGTTTTTTCTGATTTAGCATCACCAACACTTACTGCACCTAGTGTACTCGCCCATATCATGTCGTCAGAATCTGAAGGGCCTTTAGTTAAAGAATTATAACCGATAGCGCCCGCAGCAACATCAGCCACAGACTCGCTCCCAAGAGCAACGCCTAAATTTATCGTCGTTTTTGAATAAGCACCAAAAGCTATAGATTCCTCACTGTCCGCCTTAGCACGATGTCCAATAGCAATTGATTCTTCGCCCGTCGCTATTGTACGGCCCTCAGTAGGAATCGGCTTACTACCACTTCTACCTTCACCACCTATTGCGATACTTTTTTTACCTACAGCGTACGCCAAATGACCTACAGCAACAGTAAAGCTATTATCCACCTGCGCGCCATAACCAACAGCAACCGAATCTGGAGCGTTTACTATTATCTTGGCACCAAGAGCAACAATATCACTCTTTCCATGGAGTTTTTCAGCCTTTGTTATATCATTACCAAATATGACATTAGTACCCTCTACGTCACGTTGCAGTCCGGTATCGCGCTGCATTCTAGTCATAGAGTCATTACGCAAAGGATTCAATGCATCAATAATCGCTGTATTCTCACCATTCTGTACACTGATAATCGATTTTTTATATTGCCAGCCTGCATCTAATGTCCTTTCAGATGAATTTTTACCATCTGCCCTCAAAACATTCACAATAGGATCATCATTACTTATAGCAGAAAGGGTTTTGGTTAAAAAATTTACATAGTTATCGGAAGCGTTAACTTTTGGCATCATTGCTACATTCAATGCTGTTAAATAATTTTCCTTATCACCATCATAGTAATCATACGCAGAGATAATGCTTTGCGGATAAACCACGGCAGCATTCTTCACATTTTCAAGAGATGCTTTTGTTAAATCGAAATTTGCTGAAAAAACAGGAGCAGCATTCGATAAAAACAAGGCAACCGCAGTTCCCAACGAAGCTACTTTAAACAATGATGATCGACGATGTGAGCGAGAAAAACTCAAATCACGCAGATTTTGTGTAGTATATAATTTTTTCATAATACCCCCCTTCATAATAATAGATTAAAAACACAAAAAAGGTATGATCTAGAGCTCTAAAGCTTTCCTATTTCCCTTGCGTGTTCCTACTTTTACAGCGTGTTTTAGGACATCAATAAAATTAAGACGTAAGCTTTTGTTTCTGCAGCGACTTTAAAGAGTAATTAGGGGTAGGTTCATGAAAGTCAATTTAAGGAAGGTAAAAAAATACTTAATATTAGAATAGCTTTCGTTTTTTCTATCAAAGGTTGTGTATCGTTTTTTAGCTTTGATCTCTTTGAAAGAGATATAATTTTTGTGCCTATTGATCATCCGCTTAGGCATCAGTTTATTTTTCGTGAATAAGATTTTTTTATTTCATTAGAGGATTTATGAAAGCTTTTTACTAAAATGCACCATTTATATTCTTACTAATGGTAATGTGTCTCGTTGCTGTATCCTATTTTACAAAAATACTCACTGCTACTTGTTCTTTTATTCCCTTCAGTTGTGAAAAATTCACTGCATCAGTATTGCTAGTTCCTTCTGCAACATTTGTTACTTTTTTACTTGCCGCATTAATATTACCGGTGGTTATTTGCAGGCCATCAGTAATTACTAAGCCTGTTGCATCGACTTTTGTTTTCTCTCCTAATGTTATGCTTTTCAATGATATATCATTAGCCAAACCAAATATGAGCTTATTTTCATCGTCCTCATCTCTTTTAACCGTGAAGTTACTTCCTCCAGATGAAAAATTTATTGTACTATCTAGCACCCATATCTTTAGCTTCCTCACCAGAAATAGACAGTTTCCAACCTTTTTTCTTACGACTTCTTCTAAATCCTGCAATTGTCTAAGGTTCATTGCATCGGCAGGTTTGCTACCAGCTGCTACACCTATAATTTGTCGCGTTATGTTCTTACTAGGAACACCAATACTTATTGCAACTTTCATACTTTTCCATTGAGATTCAGTGTTTTTAGCCGGTCCTTGCAGAAGAGACGTATACCCAAAAACGCCATCAGCCCTACCGGACACAGAGTTGTCTCCAATAGCCCCCATCAACCGTCACTTTAGAATAGGAATCTAAAGCGATACTTCCAACCCCATTTGCTTTTGAATAGAAACCCATAGAAATAGCTTCTTGAGCAAATGCATATACACGGGTGACCAAGTGAAATCGAACCATATTCTAAAGTTTTAGAAACAGTTCCCACTACTGTTGAATAATCACTCTTCGCAAGTTGTATAATCATTTTCCCCGTATTCGCTCTTCTTATTATATTCACCACCTATTGCGATCTGCTTTTCTCTAAAGCGTGAGCCATATTGCATACAGCAACGCTCCATTCTTTTTCCGTTTGCGCTCCACTATCTAAAGCAATACTTATGTTTGGAGTACGTTGCATATCTGTAGATCGTTTCATTATAAAGCATACGTTTAAAACTATACGAAAAAAAAGCTAAAACTGTCTCATTTTATAAAGGGTATATTCGTATTTACATTGCGTGAAGCATTTTAACAAATAAAAATAATAGCAATCAATTTTTTGAATCTTTACCACTAAGGTCTTTTATTCTCAACAAAAGTTGTCATAGGCTTTTTATATTCGGATTTTATATAATTACGGGTGTTTTATACATTTAGAATAGCTTTAGAGAGCTCTGGAAAAAAGTAAAAAATTGCCCTTTTCTTAAATAAGAAAAAGGCAAATCAATTTTATGGATTTAGTCGTTTATTAGTTGAGTATCACATTAACTCCTGCACTTATACCCCAGTGACCTCCAGAAGTGGTAATTGACAAGTTGGAACCAATATAACCGTTCTCTGAAGTATAACCTGTACCAAAAGCAAAAGCAGATTGACTACGCCATAAACCACTACCAAATGCGATAGTTAATTTTCCAGGGATATCACTATAGCGTAAACTAGATACCGCTAAACCAACAGCTGCTGCCTGTCTTGCCTCTTTTCGAACATCCTCAACAACATAACTTAATGTCGAAACCTTCATATCCGTATATGAATTAGCCCCACTAACGCCATCTTTTACAAGATGAGAAATTTGCTCATCCGTATACTTATTGGCACTTTCAAGCACAAAATCCATCTTATCTTTTAATTGACCGCCATTAACCGCTTCTTTCGAATCTTTTTTAATCTTTCCATCGGCTACATTGTCTATTAATACTGGAGAACTGTCATCTACACCAACTAATGTAACTTTATTGGTCTTTTTGCCCGTTTTTTTATCTTTATCATATTGTACAGATCCCTCCGTAACTTTATTTTCAATATCCTTTACCTGATCTGTAATCATCTGCTGAGTTTCCCAAAGCTGTCCTCCATTCACTGCTTCTTTTGAATCTCTGTCTACCTTACCATTCGCTACATTGATAATCTTACTTGGACTCTTAACACCCTGAGAATCAACATGAGATGCATCATAGCTTCCTTTTTCTTTATTCCAATTCAGACTATTCGAAGAGGTATCCTTTTCAACTTCTTTTATACGATCGTTGATATTGCTCATGCTGTCATTAACAACATCAAATGCTTCAGAGACACTATTACGCTCCTCTTTATCACCTTTCGTACCATCCTTATTAAAGACCTGAACGTAGAATTTTGGTCCTTGCCAGTTTCCTTCCTTATCATAACCAGATCCTCCACCAAAATATGAGGCAAATGTCTGTTGAAGAGTATAAATCTGACCACCATTAATCGCATCCGTAGAATCTTCTGATATCTTTCCTTTCGCAAGGAACGTGATCTTGCTGTTTTCCTTTTTACCTTCTTCTTCATGCTGTGCTACAAACGCACCTGCATCATCACTCCACAACAACGCATTTTGCTCAATGTTGTCTGAAATCTCATTATGAAGATTCTTGAAAACCTTATTTACACCGGAAAACGCGGCTGCAATGCTATCATAATCTTCCTCTACAAAGCTTCCATCTTCTTGAAAAGTCATTATCTTGAAACCTGGAAGAACCCAGCCATCACCATCATACTTAGCATCACCACCAAAATACTTTGCTAGCGACTGATTCAGATCATAAATCTGCCCGCCATTAACCGCATCACTCGAGCCTGATACTATAGAGCCAGCAGCAAGTGATGTGATCTTGCTTGCTTTTCTGTCATCACCTTCCCCATGCAGAGCGACAAAAGCTTTGTCACCATCGCTCCAAGATAAAGAATCTTGTGCAACTCCCTCTGAGACCTCCTTAATGCGAGCGTTCACATTCTTGATATTCTCATCAAGCCCTTTAAAGGCAGAACCAACATCGCTATGCGATTTATCTGTTACTTCACCACCTTTATCAATACTGGATAAATTATAAGTTGGCCCTTTAAAAGCACCATCCTTAAATTCAGCTTCTCCACCTAAAAACTTAGCTACATCCTCACCGATTTTATTAATCTGACCACCCGTGATGGCATCACGTGAACCCTTAGAAATCTGACCATCGGCAACATTATGAAGTGCTACAGCAGCAGAACCTTTACCTTTTCCTAAAGTCACACTTGCATAATTTATAGTGTTATTATCACCCTCTTTTTTATCATAGTGAATAACAGCCGAGTCATCTGATTGAAGACTGGTAGAAAGCTTCTCTAAACTTTCATCAAGCTGGCCTTTGTTAACAGCGTCATTATTGTTCTTTGCTTCCCCAACACCAGAAATTATCCGATCCCCACCGCTTTCATTTGCAATATTGATTTCTGCGCCACCTACTTTTGCACCAATAGTGAGACGACTCGTTGTCTTATCTTGCTGAACAAAGCTCTCGCTTTCCACTTTAGTAATCACATTATTAACCTGTTCAGTCAATTTATTCTGAACATTCGTGATAGAACTTCCAACACCGGCAAGTGCATCTGCTACATTCTGATAATTCTTGTCAAAAGAAGTACCATCCTCACCAAACTGCTTGATCTTGAAATCCGGTGCTTTCCATTTGCCCTCTTTATCATAACCTGCACCTCCACCAAAATATTTTGATGTATTCGCCATAGCCGTTTCCAGATTTCTCGCTGTGGACGAAAGACTCTCACTGATTTTGCTTAACTGTGAAAAATTAACTGCATCGTTCGCTCCAGTGCCATCAGACACTCCTGTAATCTTTTTACCCCCTGCATCTATCCCAGAAATGATTATTTTCGGTCCACCAGAAATCACTAAGCCTGTTGCATCTAGGGCACTGCTTCCTGCAGTTACTTTATTGACTGCAATATCCTTAGCTAGATCAAATTTTATATTATTATTATCTTTGCCTTTGCTAATTTGAAGATTTGTACTTCCAGCGGAAAAATCTACCGCGCTGTCCATGATAACGGTCGTATCATCCTTACCCCCAACAGAGAGTTTCCAACCACCATTTCTTACGACACTTTCTAAGTCTTTTAACTGTACAACATTTACTGCATCAGTAGGCTCACTACCAGCTGCTACACCTATAATCTGCCGCGTTATGCCCTTACTAGGATTACCAACACTAACAGCACCCTGCGTACTTTTCCATTGCGCTTTAGTGTTTATTGCCGGACCCTGCAGCATAGAAGTATACCCCAAAACACCTGCAGCCCTATCGGATATAGAACCGCTTCCTAGAGCAACACCTCCCGTAACCGTCACATTAGAGCTAGCGCCTATAGCAACTCCCTGCAGCGCCTGCTCCTTTGCGTATGCATTGTATCCCATAGCAATCGCTTCATTTGCATAACTATGTGCTTTACTACCGAAGGCTATTGAAAAATCACCAAATGAAACTGTTCTCTCTTTTTCATCATAACTATCGGTTAGAGAAGAGCCGATTGCAATGCTATTTTTAGTATTTCTACTACTACCAGCTAAAGCAGTTAAGCCGATAGCAATCCCTTGGTCAGCCTTCGTCTGCGCTACCTGCCCGAAAACAATAGCATCATGCGCTTCTCCCTGAGCTCGTTCACCATAAACAAGAGGATTACCCAAATCCTGCTTGCTAGTTATCTGATCTCCCTTTACAACTCTTGGAGTTAAATCTGCTCTTG
This sequence comes from Bartonella sp. AC70YNML, assembly GCF_042196545.1. Lineage (NCBI taxonomy): Bacteria > Pseudomonadati > Pseudomonadota > Alphaproteobacteria > Hyphomicrobiales > Bartonellaceae > Bartonella > Bartonella sp. AC70YNML. Next base: position 329,310 of record NZ_JBHIQK010000002.1, on the reverse strand, counting down.
TTATTTTTTTACTTCCAGCATTCATATCAATTGAACGTATCGAATCGCTGGCTTCTGGCAAAACATTCACTATAGGACTATAATCACTTACACCAGTAAGAGTTTTAGTTAAAAAATTTGCATAGTCTTCAGAATTATTCAAACCAGCAACAGAGAGAATGCTTTGTAGATAAGACACGCCGGCACTTTTTACACCTTCAAGAAACGTGTTTCTAAAATCAGGATTTGCTGAAAAAACAGGTGTAACATTCGATAAGAATGTAGCCGCTGTAGCCAACGAAAGAACTTTAACAAAAGAAAAACGAGAAAATTTTAAATCGCTCCCTGCTAATTTTGTATATAATTTTTTCATAGTGAACTCCCCAATGAAAGAAATAACTATAAACACAAAAAAGACACATTTAAACGCTATACAGTCTTTCAAAGTTGTTTTTTCTAAACGTATTCAAAAAATTTAGTACCTGACTGAAAAGATAAAGAAGTTGTTTTTTAAGATTAATACGTTTTGCTCTTTTACATTTTCTAAGAAAGTAAATTTTTGGTAACTGGTTTTTTAACCTTTAAACTTATTGGTTGTTTTTTGCAAGGGGTAGAGTTAATTTAGCGTATTGTTTTATAACTTCTTCCAGTAAAGTTGAAATACATTTGAATGATAATTTTATCTTAATAGAAAACTTTTTAATAGATTTGTAGAGAGCAAAAGTTTTTTATCTGTAGAGTGCTACAGATTTTTCAGATTTAAAAATTAAAGAAGAAAATAATGAACTTATAATTTATGAAAGAACTCATTATCTTATTTTGAAATAAGAAGTTCATTTTGTTGAAAGTGTATAGGTTTTTTCTGTTTTTTAAACCTGTATTTATTATTATAGCGCTTATCAATTTGTATACATGTATTTTTACATACGTAACAACAATTCACCCCTGCCTCATGAGACAGGGGTGAAAAGGAATTTTTATATATTTTGTTTATTATCAATTCAATGTCATATTGAATCCCGCACCTACACCCCAGTGACCTCCAGAAGTTGTTGCGGATATGTTAGAGCGGTATTTTCCATTTTCTGAGGTGTAACCTGCACCAAAGGCAAATGCAGATTGACTACGCCATAAACCAGTACCAAATCCAACGCTTAATTTTCCAGGTGTATCATTGTAGCGTAAGTTAGACACCGCAAGACCAATAGCCGCTGCTTGTCTAGCCTCTTTTTTCACACTCTCAATACTATAGTTTAAAACATCAAACTTCATATCTGTATATTGCTTAGCCCGATCAACAGCATCATCAATAGCATCAATCACAATATTATTAACCCGTTGATCTGTATACTGCTTGGATTGATCAAGAATAATCTTCATCTGTTCTTGAGTATAATCATGGAGTTGACCACCATTTACAGCCTCTTTCGAACCTTTTTCAATTTTACCATCAGAGACATTATCAATCAGAACAGGTTCACTGGCATCCCCCCCCGCTAATGTGATTTTATTGGTTTTTTTGCCGTTTTCATCTCTATCATAACGAACAGCATCCTCTTCAATGTTGTCAACTCTATTATTGATGTTATCAACTTTGGCATCAATATTGATAACTGTATCACCAATATCAGCAATCGTATTGGAAATGTTATCAACTCTGTTGGTAAGATGCTGAACATCTTTTTCAACACCAGTGATACGTTCATTGGTTTCCCAAAGTTGTCCACCATTAACCGCATCTTTCGAACCTTTTTCAACTTTACCATCGGCTACATTGATAATCTTACTTGGTTGACCATCATGGTTAGCGTCATAGGCTCCTTTCTCCTTATTCCAGTGTAGAACATCTGAATCAACCTTGTTGATGACATCATTAATACGGTTATTTATGTTTACCATACCGCCATTAACACCACCAATCGCCTCAGCAACATTATGGTGCTCTTTCTCAACAGTTGTACCATCAGCATTGACTTGAACAATCTTAAAAGTAGGATCTGTCCATTTGCCATTCTCATATTTGGCACCGCCACCGAAATAATTAGCAAGCTTGTTGCTCATGAGATAAAGTTGGTTCCCTGTAATGGCATCCGTTGAACCTTCGGCAATCTCACCATCCAAAAGATATTTCAATTTGCTCTTTGTTTTCTGCCCATCTTTTTCATGACGTGCAACAAATGCTTCTTCATCATCATCCCACAGTAAAGCATCATTAGAGAAATCTTCAATTTTCTGATTAAACTCATTGGATACATTCGTTAAGCGTTGATTCACATCTTGAACATTTTTATCAAGACCTGTTAAAGCATCACCAACATTGTAAAAATTAGCCTTCCCTACCTTACCGTCAACAATAGCCGATAAAGTATATTTCAGCCCTTCAAAAGCACCGTTAATAAACTTTGCACCACCGCCAAAAAACTTTGCAATATCTGCTGATATTTTATTAACCTGACTACCATTGATTGCATCGTTGGAATTTTCAGAAATGCTACCATCTTTCACGTTACGAAGAGCAACTTGTCCGTTGTTCTTATCGCCGCCCAAAGTTACACTACCGTAATTAACACTATTATCGTCATTCTTATCATAAAGAACCGCAGTAGCAGTTACTGTCTCAATATCTTTCGTAATATCCTTTATGCTTTTATCCAGTTGGTCTTTGTTAACAGCTTCATCGCCCTTCTCTGCTGCCTGCACACCAGAAATCTTACGTGCTACACCAGCATATCCTGCAATATTGATTTCAGTCCCAGCTGTATCCTTACCAATCGTGATAGGAGCAGAAACTCCGTTTTGCTTAACAAGACTATTTTTTACCACATCGGAAATCTTATTATCAATCTTATGGATAGAAACATTCACACCAGTAAATGCCTCTGTAACATTATCATATGTATTTCCATCAATAACGAAAGTAGGTTTTATACCTTCAAGTACATCTGTGCTGCCACCAAAATATTCCGATGTATTTTTAGCAACTTTCGATAATTTATTAGTAACAGTGGTAACTTTTTGGTTAGTAGCAAAAAGCTGAGAACCATTTACTGCTTCCGTTGATGTTTGAGAAAGTTCTCCATCTTTCACACCGGCAAGTGTACGGTCCATACCACTTTTATTTACAAGGCTGATTTCAGTACCACCTGTCGCCTTACCAACGGTAATAAGACCTTCAGAACCTCCTTCTTGTTTCACAAGACTATTTTCTGTTACATTGGTAATCTGATTATAAATATCTGTGATAGAATTATCGACACCCTCAAAAGCATCAGCGACATTATGGTGTTTTTTCTGAGTAATGGTACCATTCGCTTCACGCTGAGAAATTTTGAAAGTAGGCCCCGTCCACTCTCCATCTTCATAACTAGCGCCACCACCAAAATAATTCGCAATCTGATCACCCATCGCATAAAGTTGGGAACCATTTATTGCATCTGTTGAATCTTCTGAAATATCGCCATCTAAAAGATACGTTAGCTTGCTATTTGTTTTTTGTCCATCTGTTCCATGACGCGCAACAAATGCTTGATCCTTTTCACTCCACAGTAAAGCATCTTGAGACAATTTATCAAACTCATTGGTTACATGCTGTATATTTTTATTCACATTTTTAACATTTGCATCGAGCCCTGTCAAAGCTTCGCCAACGTTGTAAAAGGTCTTCTGTTCTACTTTACCATCTGTAGAAACTGTAGATAAGTTATATTGTGGACCTGAAAAAACTCCGTTATTAAATTCTGTACCACCACCGAAAAATTCTGCAATATCCTTAGATATTTTATTAATCTGGCTACCATTTATCGCATCTGTTGACTCTTCTGAAATATCACCATTTAAAAGGTGGGTAATCTTACTATCTGTTTTACGTCCATCTTTTTCATGACGTGCAGCAAATGCTTGTTTACCATCATCCCATAATAAGGCATCTTGAGAGAACTTATCAAATTTATTATCTACATATTTTATATGACTATTCACATTTTTGACATTCGCATCAAGCTTTGTTAAAGCATCACCAACATTTTTAGCTATATACTGAACTACTTCACCATCTGTAGAAACTTTAGATATGTTATATTGTGGACCTACAAAAGCACCATCCTGAAATGCTGCATCTCCACCAAAGAATTGTGCAATATCTCCAGAAATTGTATTAATCTGGCTACCATTTATAGCTTCTTTCGAGGACTTTCCAATGTTACCATCCGCAATACCAGAGATAACTCGATTTTCACTATTAGAATTGGCAACATTGATTTTGGTACCATCTTTTTGCGCACCAATTGTAATGAGCTTCTGCCCTTCATCCCATTTAACAAGACTATTTGCTGTTACATTGTTAATCTGTGTATAAATATCTGTTATAGAATTATCGACATCTTTAAAAGCATCCGTTACATTATGGTGTTCGTTACCCTGAACAGTAAAAGTTGGCTTGAAACCATCAATTACATCTGTCTCACCACCAAAATATTTTGATATATTATCAGCATAATTGAAAAGCTGATGACCATTTATTGCTTCTGTCGAATCGGAACTGACTTTTCCAACTGCAACGCCAGAAATAATTCGATCCTTGCCTTCAGAGTTGGCAACATTTATTCCAATACCTTCTTTTTGCGCACCAATAGTGATAAGCTTTTCGTCTTCTTTCCATTTAACAAGACTATTATCCGCTACTTCTTTTATTTTCTCTTCTACTATCTTTAACTGAGTAAGATTAACTGCATCCGTATCTAAAATGCCTTCTGCCACTCTTCTAATTACTTTATCGCCCGCATCAATACCGCCATATGTTATACTTGGACCATGTCTAATCGCTAAGCCACTATTATTTATAGTAACTTCACTCCCTACTTTTATTTTATTAACTGTGATAAATTCGTTTAAATCAAATGTTACCTCGTTATTATTGCCTCTTACAATTTTGAGATTTTTGTGGTCATCCTTATCTGCAGCAGCTACAAACTTTACTATGCTCTCTGCCCCAACATCTGTAGCATTATCACCATCAACAGAAAGCTTCCAGCCTGTTTTAATTCCTGCTGTAAAATCTTGTAACTGTTTATAATTTACTGCATCAGTATCTTGAGTCCCCTCTGCTACTTTCGTAATCTTTTTACTACCAGCATCAATACCATTCGCTGTTATGCTTGGTCCTCCATCAACAAACTTAAAGCCCTCACCATTCATAATGCTGTTGCCTGTCGTAACACTCGTGAGCTTAATCTGATCATTCAAAGAAAATGTGACTTTGTTATTATCTTTTACAATTTTGATATTTTTGCTTCCATCATCACTCTCACCCGCAACAAGATCTACTGTACTCCCAGCTTTAACATCTGTAGCATTGCTACCATCAACAGAAAGTTGCCAGCCATTTTCTGCAAGTATTTTTACATCTTTCAGCTGTTTATAATTCACCGCATCTGTATCGTCTTCTGCCTTAGCTACTCCTGTAACTTTTTTATCACCAGCATTAATACCATTCGCGGTAATGCTTGGTCCATTACCATCAATAAACTTAAAGCCCTCATTACTCATAGTACTGTTGCCTGTCGTGACAGTCGTTAGCTCAATCTGATCATTTAAAGAAAATGTAACTTTATTGTCGCTATCTTTTTTAATCGTGATATTTTTATTGTTTACCCCCCTAGTCTCACCAGCAATAAGATCTACTGTACTACCAGCTTTAACATCTGTAGCATTATCACCATCAACAGAAAGTTGCCAGCCCGTTTTCATTCCTTCTGTGAATTCTTTCAGTTGCGCAACATTCACTGCATCGGTATCATCTTCTCCTTTTGCCACTCCCGTGATCACTTGCTCTCCAGCATCAATACCATCAATAGTCATGCGTGGCCCCTCATTAATAATAAAGCCATCACCGCTCATAGAGCTTGCTCCTGTAGTGACACTTATCAATTTAAGATTATCACTTAAAGCAAAGTGCATTTTCTGCTTCTTGTTTTCATTGTTTTTTTCAATCGTTAAGTTATCTTGCCCTACTTCACTATTTTTCACTGAAAAATCTACGGTATTGCCTGAATTCACATCTGTAGGATCGGTATCGTTAGCAGAAAGTTTCCAAACTCCTGATGCCAAATCTCTCATAGCTTTCAACTGTGCAACATTCACTGCATCAGTGTCTTTACTCCCAGCTGCAACATTTGTAATCTGTCGCGTTAATTTCTGGTTAGTATTACCAACACTAAAATCACCTGCAGTGCTTTTCCATGCAAGATCACTTTTTGTTGTTGTAGTATTTGTTACAGGATCATACCCTAAAACTTTCCCATCAACACGAGAGACAGATCCCCCACCCACAGCAACGCCATCTATAACATGTACTTGTGCATTTATACCAATTGCAACTGAATGAGCAGTCTCAGCATAAGTATGGGAACCTATAGCAATCGAATTTTTACCTTTAGCTATTACTTTTCTTTCCTGCCCATTTTCTGCAGGTTCTCCGCCACCTATTGCAATAGAACCAAGAGCTTCCGCTTCAGCCTTCGAACCTATGGCAACCGTATAATCATTACTTGCTTTGGTCTTTAATCCTAACGCAACACTATTGTAACCAGACGCAGATGCAAACTTACCAATAGCAACACTATTTATACCGCTCCCTTCTGCATTTGAACCAACCGCAATCGCATCGTCCTGCGTAGCTTTGGAACTCTCACCTATAGAAACACTATTTTTACCAGAAGCGATTGCGAGACCACCAAAAGAAACAGCAGATTCACCGGAGGCTTCTGATCCAACGCCTATAGCAACAGCTGCTTTGCCACTTGCAAGTGCGGAAACACCAAAGGCTTGCGCTCCTCCAGCCTTTGCTGTCGCACCTGCCCCCAAAACGGTTGAATAATTACCCGTCGCTGCAGACCCACACCCCGTTGCAAAAGAATAAACACCATAAGCCTCAGGCATTGCATTAAAGATACCACCAGTGGGTGTTCCCATATAGCCACCCACCGGCTGACCACGACTGTTAATCGTCACACCATCACCAGCCCAAGTAACCTTTTCAGTCGTGGTACCATAAGGATGACGGCCAGAAAACTCCTGATCATTAATAAATCTATTATATTGTTCCTTTGCAGTTATTCGATTAACATCAGGAATTGCCTGCTGTTGTTTACCACCACGCCCAACAACGTTGTCTGCACCACAATAATCATCATCACCTGCAAAAACAATACTGCCATGACTACCATGTAGATACTCAACCTGCGGCATATTAGAGCTTTGAACCGTTTGTCCTGTTATCGCAAGGTTCGCTGCGAAAACAGGAGAAACACTCGATAAGAGTGTCGCCATTACCGTACTAAGAGAGACAACTTTAATTAAATTTGGTGTGGAATATTTTTTTTTCATAAGAACCTCCTCCAACAGAGTTCAACATCATTACAACGCGCGGAAACACTCATGGCAAAACCCTCAGTTTGCGCACTTCAAAAACCAATAAATCAAGACAAAACCCTCCCCCTACGATACCGCTATTTTTACGGCATCGCCCTAAAATCTTTGCAACAACATCGAATCTAGAAAAGTCCCCAACCCTTTTAGCTAGAGGGATTCAAGCTAAAAAATAAATAAAAACACAAAACTTTGAAAATATACCGTTCTCTCCATTCAAAAATACTGCGATTTATCTCTTAACAAAAATAGTTTCACTAAAGAGCAATTCTATTTTTCAAATAAAGCGCATTAAAAGAATGGCAAGAGTGTAAAAATAATTTTTTATAAATTTATAAAAATACTTCTCAATAAAATAGCTGTTCTTATAAGCACAAATTTATGATTTTTTAACTTATAGCATAATGTAATAATGACAATTATCATGATAACATCACTCTTTGCTGCGAAGTAATCTGTTTCAATATATGATGCACACCTTTGAAAGAGTTTTTTTATATCACTACTCGTCATTTTTTATCTGTATTAGAGCAATGTATTGATTTATAATGATAATTTATTATTATTCAGGTTGAATAAAAGACTCAAAAATTGTGAGATTTTTACATTCCAAACTTGGTTATATAGTAGAAAATCAAAAAAGCTCCATTTTTTAAAAGAGCTGTTCGTTCATATCTTATGAAATTTCTAGAGGTGTTTTTTCAGCTTCGATTTTACGTCTTAAATGTAATTTTAAAAGCGGCAAAGTGGCTTCGATTTCTTCTATATCATTGAGGTTTTGAATAAGCTCTTGCAATCTTCCATAAAGCTCTGCTGCTAATTCCGCAACATCTTCAGGAGAAAGTGTTATTTTTGCATCATGATAGGTCGTATAAACTAAATGTCCAAGCTTTTTCATCAGCCCAGCAGGAATCGCCTGCGGTTTAAAACCAGCTGCTTTCGCCTTTGCCACATCTGAAAACATCTCACCATCACCCGTTACAAGCCAGTTTAAATTGACTTTTAATTTCTGTGATAAAACAGCCAAAAATTCTACATTAGGAAAGGTCGTGCCTCTTTCAGCGTGATCATAAATGGCTTTATTAATACCTAAACGGCTTGCTATTTGGTGCCTACTAAATAGCAAACTTTCTCGTATCAAACGTAATCGCTTCGCTTGTTCTGTTTTGGGTTCAATCTCTTTTTTTGCCAAATTACATAATAATACAAATATTGCGTTGACTTAATTCAATATTTGCACTATACCTCTCGTTACTGCCCCTTAAGAAGAGCAGTTATCACATACATAACCCCACAAAAACGGATGTTACAGTATCCATTTAAGCAGGAGCGAAAATTATGACAATTACAAAAAATGCAATCGCCGTGGTATTTTTCTGAGCTGCGCCCCTGTAATATAACCTTGGAAAAACTCAAGCCTATCAGAGGCTATTTTCCAGAGTCAAAAACATTTGGACACAGGCCAATGAAAAAACTAAATGCGCCAATGCCAACTCTATCAGTTTGCATGCCAAGCCAATTCTTGCCAACTGCTTTCTCAAAAGTTGCAGTCATATTCTTTCAAAAGCAAAAAGCCTAATACGATTCTCTTCATTTCATGCTGTGCAATATACCACTGAAATTTTATTACAAAAATATGCTAATGCATTTCCCATAGGTTTTATAAGGTAAAAAGTTTATCAATGTCTAAAAATCAATATAAAATAGGCAAAATAATTGGTATTCTACAAAAAATGAGATTATCACTCGTTATTAAAAAGTTAGACGTTTACAAACCCTGTTTGCTTATTTTATATATTAATGGCACTGATTTAGCTGTAACTGGCAATAGAGATTTCAGGTTTTTTGGTTTATCGTCAGAATACTCTTCCTCTACGCATATTAAAAGCCTTTTGGCAATGTATTTTAAATGCTATAAATTCTATAGTAAACACATTGCCATCCATATTTACAATTGGGCGCTTCAAAATCTTGGAGTAATAAAATCTTTAATAGGCTTTGATTTAAAAGCGCGTATTTTGCAGAAAATTGACAAAACCATGAGGTTCGTATACATGGCAATTTTAAGTGATGATAGTGGAGTGATACTTAAAAAAGCTGCATGGAAACCCGCAACGTTGAGGAATTAAGCATGACCTCTTTATGCGATAAAGAATTATCTGATACACTGGTTGGTCTTTATGACGACTATCAACGCGGTTTCGACATTGGAGAAGAGCTTAAACTGTGCGTGGATTTAGCATTATCTCTTGAATTGGAACTCAGTATTCACCGTTTAAGTGAAACAGATGCTGTTTTAAAAAAAGAGATTGTGCAAACCTTGCATCGTCGTAGAAACACCCATTCCAATGAAGATGAAATTGATACAATTTTTCATATGGATTTTGAAAAACAAAAATAATGCAATACTCTCCTCGTATGATAAGATATTACCTCATCGCTTTACTTTCTGCTACGCTTAGACAAAAAACTTTCAAGAAGATTTAAAGTGTTACGTTTTCGTCTTCTTAACAGCAGTGAGGTGAATTAAAGAAACGCATCAATTCTTTTGGATCATTATCAAAAAGTGAAGGGTATTCTCTAGCATACATCAATTTATGCTTTATTTATTAAGCACCAACTTTCCATTTGCTCACCACCCCTTTAAAAACAAAATGTGAAATGTGCTGCAGCGTAAATATTTATAAAATAGCGTATTTTACCACACTTAAAGCCAATTTATTGTTTTTCATGTTTATAAAACAGTACAATGAGAATTCCAACAAACGCAACAATGCTTTGAAAAAAATATATCGATTGAGGTGATATGCTACTGTTATCGCTTGCCATAATGAGATAGAATCCGAGGATCAAGCATCCAGAGATACCATTAAAACTTGCCTGCAATCTTCCTTGGTATTCAGGATCACAAGAGAGTTGTGATAAAGAAATCGAAAGAGCCCAACTCGAAAGTCCAAATCCAATCATAAAGTAAACAGGAAAAACAACAAAATTGTGTGTATTAACAGATAAAATAGCGAGGCCAATAGCCATAAAAGCTAATAAAATGGCTAATGTTTTCCTTATCGATAAAACTTTACAAAGAAGTGGTGAAAAAAACGCACCTGTCAATACGCCCATAGAATAAAGCACCTCAAATATTGCAAAGGTCCTGTTATCAGCATGTAAAACCTCTTGTATATAAGGAACGAGAATAACAGGAATGGTCATCAAAAGAGTCATAATAATCATCTGGCTTATATAAGGTACAAAAAGAGCCGGATTCTGTTTAAAATAATGAAGGGATGCTGTATAATTTTCCCACCAATTTTGCTGGTTTTGTTTTTTAGATCTTCGGTTTTTAGGTACCTTCATTACAAAATTAAATAAACCAGCAATGATAAAGAATATACCACCTATTAGAAGAGTTCCTTTTGTTCCTGCATAGGATAGTATAAATCCACTTAAGCCCATACCTACGATAGTGCCAAGTTCATAAACCATATCGATGGTTGCATTTGCATTGATGAGCTGTTCCTTCAGCACAATACTTTGAATTAGAGAAATAGCTGATGGCATATAAAAAGGGATAAAAATACCCAAAAGAGCAGATAAGACCATCAATTCAATTTTTATACCAAAATGCCAAAGCATTACCCAGCTTACGATTACCAAACCTCTCACAAGATTTGAAATAATAATCTGCGTTTTACGGTTATATTTATCTGCCAATATGCCAAAAATAGGCGCAAAAATAATGCCAGGCGTCCAAAGAAAAAGCATCATCAACGCTACACCACGGATTGAGCCCGTCTGATTGTAAGCGAGCCACGACAATGTAATATAATTTAGTCCACTTCCAAATGTAGCAAATAAGCCACTCAAAGTAAAATAGAGAAAAGTTCTATTTTCAAATAAAGCAATGCGTTCCTTCAAATTTGAAGTGAACATAAATTATCCTCTAAAATGAATCCCAGTCGATATGCATGATACATCCTGTTTAAAAACAGGCATTCTTACAATTTTCATTTTAGATCATTAAATTTAAGAAAGCAAAATTTCTTTTTTGAGGCTTTTACAATCTTTGTGCTGTTGTATGATTAATTCTTCTATGAAAACAGAACATTTATGGACAAAAACAAATTTAATATTTTATGTGCGTTTTATTCAGAAGCTACACCTTTATACATATGTGAAACAATTTTACGGTATGGAAGCTGCACTCACATCATTGCCCTTATTATTCCGTGCATTAAAATATGCTCGAGTATACTCCTCCATGTCGTTCTTCTATCATCACACTTTGGCTCTAAAAGAATAAACACACTATTATTCTCACGATAAATATTGATAACTTTTCTATTCCTCTTCTCTAAATCTTTTAAAACAAGCCCATTACAGTTAGCTTTCCAAATAAATTTTTTCAATAAAAGAGAGTTTTTCTTCGTATTTTAAGTTTAAACCATCCCTTTTCTGCAACCGTTCCAGTATAGTAATGGGCGGTAAATGAAGATAAAATGTAATATGAGGTCTTAGAATAGATTGATTTAATTTAAAGGCACTTTCAACAGAAAGCTCTCGAGCATAAAAATAAGCAAGACTAGAATAAACATATCGATCGCTAATTAATAAATTTTACGATGACGTTAAGGAAGGTTCAATAATTTCAAGCGTATGTTTGCGTCTATCTGTCGCTGATAAGAGTGCTAAGAGCAACGGATCAATTGCTTTTCCATTATCTAAGTAATCTCTAATTTCTGGATTATTTCTATACCAATAACTGGGTTGAAAAGTTTGTATTATATGTTTTTCTGTTGAGTAATGGCGAGAAATTTCTTTGAAGACCACATGGAATTATAAACTTTTTTATCAAAATACATTTTGTCTATATACTTTCCATAAGTTAAATTGTTTTATGTCTGAAATCTCTTAATGTTTAATAAGGTGTTTTTTTACTCGTCTCTAAACAGAAAAACACAATACTCCCGCATTTTGTATAACTTATTAACTTTATGATAAATGGCGGTATATCGACTTAGTTTTAAGATAAGGTTATATTTTAGACAACTTAAAATGAGATTAAGTATTTGTAAAAAATATATTTTTTGATCACACTCCATAACCTGCCATTTTTTAACGAATTCTAGTAGAGTTTCCGAGGATTACTCCTATAGCGTCGTGTAAGTGTAGAGAAATGAGTTCGATCTCAGTATTTATTGTCCCTAAGAGCTGGTAGTAGATTCCGCTACATAGGAATCTAATGAAATCAACTCTATCTTTTCTCAAACCACTGCCCTCGCTATAAGAATTTGATATCCGATTCCGTCAAAAAGCAGCAGAGCAATTCTTGGAAAACATCGCTGAGATATTGAAATATGCCTAGCAAAAGCTTTTGAATCAAATGTTTCGCTATATTCATAAACTGAAACTAAGAATATTATAATAAGCCCTCAAACAACGACGACGCCAAAATCAGCCGTAATAAAGCCTCCTAAAACTGAACCAATAATACCTTCTCTCTATAAAAAGACTACTATGTAAAGGTTTTAATACAATACCTTAGCGCTAATGCCATAAATGTTTCTGATAGATAACGAAGTTTATTGTCACAACAACATCTAACAACGGTCAATAGAAAAACCTCAACCTTGAGTATAAACAAAATCAACTTGAAAGTGCAAAATATATCTCTAGGACATAGTCCCTTATTGGCAAGCCCCCTGCCAAGAAACACAGTAAAAATACCAGCCTCCATCCTACTCATTCTCCTGAAAATAAGCTATCTCTACCATAAACATCAGCGTTCAATTTTTCCTACCGAAAAAACTTGACATGCACAGCAATACATGTACACGTTTATAGTTTTTGAACATGTATGCTGATTTATAATACTGTGTGTTTTGAAGAGATTCTGAAATGGGGGGGATAATGTGCACAAACAACTGATGTTTCGGTTTTATGGGCTTGTTGTCCTGCTGTATCTTTCTGATATGGTTTTATTTTTAAGTAATCTTTGGAATGCTTATCGCATAACATCCTCATCGGTTTTCCTAGGCGTAACCATGGCTTTAGGCACCCTTATGCCCTATCTTTTGAAAAAAAGCGGACTTGTGCACATTAAAGCCTCACTGCGGTTGATCGATTTATACAAAAGGCGGATCATTATCTATAGCCTTCTTTTATTGATTGCTCTTTTCCATTACGCTGATTCCCCCTTTGGTTTTATCGCTGTCTCTATCTCTATCGGCTATCTCTCTTTGATTACCTTAAGCACACTCGAGACTTATAATACTAAACTAGCACTTAGTGGTTATATTAGCGCCCAAAAGGCTTCCCGAATTATGCAAACAGTGGTGCAAATTGGCGCTTTTTTGGGAGCAGCACTAAGTGGTTATCTCTTAGAAGCGACCAGCCCTCGAGGGGCAGCGGCTGAAATCGGTTATAATGGTTTGATTGTGACACTTTGTGTGTTTGACATCATTATAAGCCTTATAGCCGGATATATTATATTTTGCGATGAATACAACGCTACAGATACCACAGCACTTGCAACAGGTAAGAAGCCAGCACCTACACCGCAAGCGGATGGACTCTCCCGTGAGCTTAAACTTTTATGCGTCTGCATAGGACTTATTGGCTTTCATATTTGCGCTTATAATACGCTAGCAACCATTCTTTTTCAGAGTGTGAAAAATTTTGGCTCTGAATACTATGGGCTTTGCAGTGCGGTTGCGGGCATGGGCGCTTTTTTGGCTGCTTTTATCAAAATCCCTCGTTTTGAATTTATTCTCCCAGCCCTTATGTTGAGCGTAGCTGATCTTATTTTTAGCACCACACAATCGCCCTATTTAGCTGTGGCCTTTTGCTTTTTTATTGGTTTTTCAATGAATACCATGCGAATTAATGCCCGCAAACATACGATTGAAGCCACCAAAACAGAAGCTCAAGCAGAGCTGGTGGGAAGCTATAGCGGCATGCTTTATACTCTCTCCCAATCGGCAGGTTATGTTATCCTTGGTCTTCTTACAAGCTCTGCCCTTATGGGTCCTCAAGCAGCTGTTTATCTTCTGCCCCTTATAGGATTGATAATCTTTATTTATGTTCTTTTCCTTTTATCACAGCGGAACAAAGTATGAGAAAACCTATTCTTATTGTCGACCCTTTCTCCACGGGTGCCCTCTATGGCCCTGCTTTGCAAAAATTAGGCTATGCTTGTTATGGTGTTGTCTCTCAAGCAGCTTCTTTTTCACACTTTATGCTTTCTTATCAGGGAAAGGGCATGGCAGAAACGAAGCTTCATAGTGTAGATGAGATAAAGAAACGCTTTCCTATCGGCACGATAGAGGCTGTAATAGCGGGTGCCGAAAGAGGTATCTATTGTGCAGAGCAATTGGCGGCTTATTATGGTTGTCTTGGGAATAACCCCTTGACTACCGATTGGCGACGGAAAAAAGCAGCGATGCAAAAACGCCTTTGTGAAAATGGTTTATCTTACATCCGATCAAAGATTCTTACAAAAAACGATTGTACTTTCGATGGTTTTGAAAGCCTCTGTGGCTATGTAGTAAAGCCTAACGATTCTGCGGGAAGCGATGGTGTTTTATTTTTCTCTAATCTTGAGGAAGTAGTAATGTGGACCTCTGAAATAGACTGGAAGAAAAAAAATATTTTTGGCGCACCTAACGAGGCCTATTTGCTCCAAGAAAGATTGGAGGGAGAAGAATACATCGTCGATGCCGTTGTAAAGGGAGATGCTATAAAGATATGCGCTTTATCACGATATAAAAAAGGTATTCATAATGGAAGTACTTTTGTTTATGAAACACTTGATGTGCTTGATTCTCAAGATCCCTCTTATGCCCCTCTTATCTCTTATGCAAAACAATGCATTCGCGCGCTGGGGATTGAATATGGACCTGCGCATATGGAAATCATGCAAACAGCTCGTGGTCCAGTGATGATCGAAGTAGGAGCCCGCCTCCACGGAGGAATTGCACCCACCTTGTTCGCGCATTGCTATGAAGATGGTTTACTTGAAAGCTCCGTTAACCTTATTGCAGGCGTGTTTTCGCAAACACCAAGTCGCTTTAAGAAAAAAGGGCGTATTATCTTCCTTATCAACGAGATCGACGGTCATATTATAAAAGATGTTAACGTATGGCGGCAAAAGCTTTATTCCTGGGAAAATGTGGTTCATTTTATGCTCTTTTTTAAAGAAAACGAGCCCCTCCCCCTAACCATCGATTTAAATACCTGCCCAGCTATTATAGCAATTTGGGGACACAGTGATGATGAATTATCAGCTTTGGAGAGGATCATTCGTAGCAATTTCTTATAAAATACAGCAATGGGGAGGAAAACATGGATTCAGAAGCGCAAATAATTGAAAATATAGACAAATATTAAAAATGGAAGCAAGTCATTTTTAAAGAATTCAATGCAACCATGAATAACACAATTAGGCCTTTTCTGCCTATTTGGTGTAAATGGATACTCAAAAAATATGCTTAGATTTGGGTTCTACAACAAGCTAACCTCAAAAAATATGATGGAAGACCTGATAACTTATTGCGATAATTATAAAAGTTTTGGAAAGAACACATCTTTTATTGCATTCGAGGAGCCAGCCCCATACAAAGTATCGAAGTTTATAGAGAAAAATTCTGATCTATGCTTAAAAATTTGCGAGATTTTGACAACCGAGAATGACCTAAGTATATACAAAAAATATGTACAATCGTCTATGGGAGTTCTGCTTTCATAGCGAACCTATATTCATAGTTTGCAATACCCCGTCTTATATAAACAGAATTAAGTAAGTTCTATATTTATGTTAACTTTCCAGCTTAAGTGTTTTTTCTGATCTTCTCTCTACAGAACAAAATGCATTCTCGTTATAGGAAAAAAGCTTGAACCTTTTGATATTATCACAAAATCTCCTTTTTTAGGAAAATATGGCGAACCCCAAAATAGAGAATGGACGCAATATTTTCTGCAAAACAACACTATTGAATCCCTACCTTACTCATATCATTTAATGAAACACGATAATGACTAAGTTTTCTAAAATTAAATTAAATAAAAATATTTATGATATATTAAAAATTATGCTGCCAAAACAAGGCTCTATAAAGATACAAAGGGATTTTCCAAAAAAATACGCGATTGACATATTCACAAGGTCGATGAAATTCTCTTGAATTATAGAGGGAGATATATGATTGTTTTTCTAATTGTGACAGCACACAAATTTCGTGATTTATTTTGCCCATTAGAAAATATTGGTTAGTTGAGTAAGTTTTAAAATACATAGCATTCCGTATAATGTAGTGTGTATGTATAAAACTTCTCAGGATGATCGTGTTAATAGCAATGTTTAAGGGGGCTTTTTTTGGAAAGATTTTACAGCAATTACGAGTATCTCTAGAATGAAAAGCGCTGATTTTTAGAACAGAGAGAAACATTGATTATAACAGTTTATTAGGCTAAACGCAGAATATTTATCCTAATGATTGATGGTTAATTGTAACGGAATAGTTTTTTGATAATCATAAAGAAAAAGGTATAGAGCGTGTTTCTTTTAGTTAAGGAAGAGTATTGCTCATTTTTCTTTCTAAAAGTAAGCAAATTCAAAGATAATTTTTTGTTCTTGTAGTGGTGAGAAAATAATTGTTGAATTCAGTGAAGGGAAGATTCCTATAGATTGTTACAAAGTTTAATAAAAGTTGGAATACTTAAAAATTCTCAGTTCCTATAATGATTTAAGAATACCAGATTAGGATACGGAGAATTCAAGAGCTCAAAACTTTGTGATAATATTGGTTTAGAATTACATCTTGTTCATTCAGACGAGATGAGCTCGTTATTATATGTCACAGAAACATAGAGGTGGAGAATTTTAAAAAAGCTTATTCAGAATCTGACTTAAAGGTTATTGGAACTTTAACAGTAAGATTGGTTTTGTCTCATGTTGCTCAAAAATTAGCAACCAATCTTGTTGTGACTAGACTAAATTTGGAAGATCTGCTCACTGAACATTTTTATAATATTATGAAATGATAAAATATTAATATTTCTTCTTGTACCGTACATGAAGCCGGTGCTATTTGTATTTATTATCCGTTGCACCATTGTCCGAAATATATTTTAAGTGGTTGTCACTTGAAATATGCCTTGGAAAATTATTTGGCAAGAGAGCGTACCTATATGTATTGGAAAGTAATTTCCTATTATTTGTCTCAATCTATGCGTACAACGTTACCAAGTATAGAATTCATGCTGACAGATGACTTGCGAAAAATAAGTGTCTATAACGCATTTAGACTAAAATTTTACGAAAAACTGGAATTTAGTCCCGAACCATATTCGATAATGGAGAAAATCGTAAAATGGCTTGAGTCTCTATTTAAGAGGGAAGAGGCTATTGCGTAATTCTGTTTTTCTTATGATTGTGATTGGTTGTTTGACGAGTTTTTGTGCTAGTGGTGTATTATCTATTGGCCTTTCTTTGTTACAATTCCAAGATACAACGGGAAAAGCGTCTGCTACTTTAAATGTCGTTAATTTAATCGCAATTGGAATTGCTGGTTTATGTTTGGGAAATGTGTTGGCGCACTATCAAGGCTTTATAATTGGGTTTTATAGTCAAATTATTTGCGCTTGTTTATTGTCTTTCTTATTATTTATGAACAATCCGGTGCTTATTTTATTTGTATTTTTTTTACTTTCTCTCTTGATGGGGGCTGATAATCCAAATAACAATAGTGCCTTGAATCTGCTGGTTCCAGCTCCCAAACAAAAAGCTGGAATTTTTGCATTTTATACTAGTTGCTGTCAGTTTTTTGTTATTATATCCCCGTTGCTTATATATTTTATAATTGCGCATTTGGGGCACAAAATAGCCATAGCCTTTATTGTATTTATCTATCTTTTGAATGCCAGCTTATGGTTTCGTATAAAGTCTATACAACACCTAAACAGAGTAAAAGAGCTATTAAAAAAGCCATCTCAAAAGGCTTATGGAGTTGGTTTTAGATGCCTTTGGCGGATTTCTGCGTTGCGGTTTTTAACGATTAATCGTATTTTGAATAATTCTCTCTATACGGGGCCTATTGTTTTATTGCCACTTGCTCTTGCTTCTATAACATCAGATAACATAAAATTTACAGCTATTCAAAATTCTATTTTTGCTTTGTCAGCACTGGGTTTTGTGATCAATGGTCTTATCTCATCTTATTATTTACGGAAATTTCCATCTTTAATTCGTTTTTTTGTATGGGGGGCACCGGCTTTTGCCGTGATCGCAATCTCTTTTGTTTTATATTTAAATTTTACTCAATATTCCCTTTATATTATGGGGTTTTTATTAGGTATTGGGCAATTTTATTTTAGGGTATCGGGAATAACAATTGGACAAGCTATCACACCTAGTGAAAATTTAGCCGAGGTTATTTTAGCAGGCGATGCCAGTGTGCGCATTATAACAGCTTTATTCTCTATTGTGCTTTTATATGCAGGAAAATTTTTTTCATTTTCTATATTATACGTCCTGTGTGTATTTATAGGCTTTTGCGCCCCTTTATTTATTTTGCACGGACTATCTATTTACATACAAAGCTTAGAGATAAAAGAAAGTGCCGCATGAATGATGTTCAATTATTATATTACGTCAGCCTTTTTTTGATTATCGTATAGATAAAAATTTTGTACAAATATTCATGACATTAATTTTAAATGAGCACATTGCGTGAAAAAAGCTGAGGTATTCGTTATCTCTCATGTGGATAAAACGCATTTAGCCCGTTAATCAACAAAATTGCAAATAGCACTATGATCACCATTAATTCTAAAAGCTCTACCAGAAGTTAGTGATAATGGCAAAAATCCTTTAATGATATTTGAAGAGATCGTTTATGCTAGATCAGGTTATCTAAAGATCGAGAGAAGAGGAGCTTAGAAATTATAAAATTGATGAAAATTCAATAGTAATTTCTAAGTGTACATAATGACAGGCATAGATCGGCGCGAACTAGTCAATTTCAAACAATAAAAAATCCTGCAAATGCTGAGCTTTTTAAACTATGTCATATCAAGCATATGAAAGTTCGTTTTAAATTAATGGCGGAGAGAGAGGGATTCGAACCCTCGATATGGTTTCCCATATACACGCGTTCCAGGCGTGCGCCTTCAACCACTCGGCCACCTCTCCAGAAGTTTGCACTATACCCAGAAAGAAATAACGTGCAAGTCTAAACTATACATTCAAAACCCAAAAAACAAATTCATTTATTAAAATAAGAGCTTTTATCTGTTGAATAACAAGCACATCTCTTCTTTTTAAGAAAAAACTTTTTTCGTGGATAGGTTTGTAGAATACAATAATGGGAATAAAAAGATTGTCACCAGTTATAAACTTTCATGCTCATTTACGCACTTTCTGCTTCACAAAAAAATACTTCTCTTAAAATTGGCATACAGTCCATGGTTTTACGCAACCAAATAATTAAATATTTCTCGCTTCACAGCATTGATTACCCTAATAATAAATAGAATAATAACGATATGAACTTCTTATATCCCTAATATTAAAATTGTTTATTCAGATAATAAATTTCATTTCAATAAAATCATTCTCGACCTCCTTCTTGCCTCCAAGGATGAAAATCCTTAATCACTATAACTTTGATTACAAACAACTCTCTCTTGAAATGAGATCTACCAGCTAATCACTTTTATGTTTCAGACAATATATAACATATTGATTTATAATGATGAACCATCGTTTACACATCATAAAAACCTCGAATATCGTAATTTTTTCTCACCATAACCCCTTTCATATTGAATTAATTAAAATCACTTGCTTAATAGGAAGGGATGGTATGTGGGGGGAGAACATTTTAAGAGAGGATAAGTGGCTCTTATGCATTTTCTTAAATAGCACGAATTTTTGCAACATTGAGAGCTGTAAAATAGTGTGACGGTGTCAGTTTTCTCTTTCATAGGATCCATAATAAGCCCTACTCTAAATCCTCTACTCAATTTCACACTTCTATATTTAGCTGATACTAAAGAAAATAAAATTCAGACAAAAAACTTTGCATTTTTAATTTAATATGTATGAATATATCTTATTTTCTGAAATGAAAAAATAGTCTCGTTTTGATCAAATACAAAATCATAAAAATGCAAACCTGTTTTCATTTTTACCATATACTTTTAAATTCAGCTTTACAGTTTTCAAAATATCTAAAGTAATCTCAATTATTTAAAAGAGATTACGTATTACTTCATACTTTTGATTATCGCATTCTTTAAGCGTGATATGGTCTCATCACAAAACAGAATACTCTAAAAATACTATTTTCTTTCTCATCCACACGTTTGTTAAAAAACATCTCTTAAAGCTTGTCACATCTACCTCATACGGTGTCTATGAATGGTATAAAATCTATTGGATAGCATCATCTTTCCTTAAATAAAAAGGAAAAGCCAAGTACCATCACGCTATTTATCGCCTAATGTTACAATATCTATTGCTATTTGAGAGAATGCATAAAAGGAATTTATTCTTTCTTAGAGTGTTTTTATCCATACATTATTCCTCTTTGTAATGTATAAAAGAATAATTTTTATTAATTTAATATAGAGAAATTTAAAACGAGAAAACCCTACAATATTCAGGGTTCTCATTATGTAAAACGATAAATTACCATTACAAATTAATATGCTGCCTATAATCGTCCTAAAGGATAATGTTTTACAGCACTAAAGATCTGATTAGTCTGCAAAATGAGCTCGTTCTTTCCCCTTAATGTTCTTTATCACCTTATATCCTTGCTTAGAGCACGTACAGCTCGTGCAGTTTCACATTGTAATGCTTTTTGTGCTAAAATTTTCATATCTTCAAAACTATGAGTCTGTAAATACGCCTTTACTGGAGAAATATCGCAAGATATCATAGAAAGCTCATTAATTCCCAATCCAGTCAAAATCATTGCACCAAAAGGATCTCCAGCCATACCACCACATACACTAACCCAACACTTATTTTGTGCAGCTCCCTGAATAGTCTGATAAATCATACGCAAAACTGCTGGATCAAGGCTATCAGCTTCAGACACAAGGTACGGATTTTGCCGATCAACAGCCATTGTATACTGTGTTAGGTCATTGGTTCCAATTGAAAAAAAATCAACATGGGCGCTCAATACATCTGCCATAATGGCCGCTGCTGGAACTTCGATCATAATACCAAGTTTTAATTTTGGTGCATCAATATCGTTGCGGATTTCCTCTGCAATCTTTTTTAGAGCAACAATCTCTGAAACAGACATGACCATCGGAAACACAATCCATAGATCTCCACCCTCTTTTGCTGCTCGATATAAAGCACGTAATTGAGGCACCAAAAGATCACGTCGACGTAACAAAAGCCGCGTTCCTCGAACACCTAAAAAAGGATTGTCCTCTTTAGATAAATGTAAATGCGTAACCTGTTTATCTCCACCAATATCAAGTGCACGAATAATTAATGGCTTATCTCCTACAGCTGTAATCATCGCCCGATATATATTAAATTGTAGCTCTTCATCCGGAATATATGGATTCTCTAAAAACAAAAATTCCGTGCGCATAAGTCCAACACCTTCAGCCCCCAAATCAAGCGCAACAGGAACCTGATTTGCGTAGTTGACATTAGCCATGATACGAATTCTTTGACCATCTGTCGTTTGCGCTGGTAATCTACACGCACTTATTTCACTGACACGTTTTTGCGCAACAGTATCAATATGCCTTTGAGCATCTTCAACGTCTTCAAGCGTAGGATCAAGGTAAATAAACCCGTTATCGCCATCAATAATAGCCTGAATATCAGACTGAATTGCTAAAATATCATCACCTGCAGCAACAACCATTGGAATACCAAGAGTACGCGCCAAAATAGCTGTATGAGATAACGGACCTCCCCATGCTGTTGCTAATCCTTTTACCCTTGTACAATCAAGTTGTGCTACATCAGAAGGAGAAAGGTCATTTGTAACCAGAATTACACCATGTGGAATATCATTTAAAAAGAACGATCTATAGGATGGATTGATTTCACCTAAAACACGTCGACCAACATCAACTAAATTAACAGCACGTGCTGCTAACAAAGGATTATCCACCTTAAAAAACATATCTGAAAATTGATGAACCGCTCTATCCCAAGACCAAGCGACACCATGACCTTCCGCTATAAAACGACAAGCTTGAGCTATTAAATTTTCATCTTCAAGCAAAACCATTTGCGCAGAAAAAATCGCAGCAGAATCTGCTCCCATACGCACTGTAATATCAGAAATCACAGATGCCATTTTATGTTTTGTTTTTGTAAGAGCATTTTCAAGACATGCTGCACCAGCTGCAAAATCAATTGGCTGATCTATTATGGAAATATCATTTTGCTTTAAAACAAAAATCTTACCAAATGCTAATCCTGAACTCGCTCCAACACCAGAAATGCCTTTTTGCATAGAGCGTGGATACCAACCATGAAAAGCCTTTGTTTGAGATTCCATTGCTCTCATCAGACATTTTTCGCTAATACTCACTTTTTTTGCAATAGCAATGGCATCATTGAGAAGTTGTGCTCCTTCTGCAGCATCTGTAGAAAAAATCAGAACATCACCGTTTTTTGCTCCTAATTGCAATAAACCAACTAAATTTTTCATTTCAACGGTATATTGACCATGGCGAACTCTGATAGAGCTTTGAGCCTTTTTCGCAAAATCAACCCAAAGAGAAGCTGGTCGTGCATGAAGACCACTTGGATAATCTAAAATCCATTCCTGACACACCGAAAGGTCACCAATAAAAGTTTTTTCTATCTTCATATTTTTGTCAAACAAAGTTGTAACAATTTGCTGTTTGTCCATAGTTGTTGCAAGTACTTCAAGCTGTTTTTTATCAAATAAAAGAGACGTCAATTTTTTACAAATTTCTCTATAGCGATCTGGACACGCTGCAATGGCAATAACCAAATATGCTTTCTTGCCATCCTGCCACTCAACACCAGCAGGAACCTGTATAACAGCAACAGCATCCTTGATAATTAAATCACGATTTTCAGCCATACCATGAGGAATGGCTATACCATTTCCAAGCCAAGTATTGGTTGTTTCTTCACGTGCCAGCATACTTGCCAGATAACATTTATCAACGGCACCAACCTGCACAAGCAATTCAGCAGCAGCATAAATTGCATCATTTTTATGATCAAAAGCAGCTGCAAGTTTTACAGATCTTATAGACAAGATTTCACCATCAGTAAAATCTACATTCATTGCTTCTGCTTTCTCATATCTCATCATGAATTCAAATTGCCTCACATTTGAACACCAATATCTCTGATAAATTCCTTTTCAAAGCTGCATTTCCCAAAATACAAGCTATAAATACCACCACAGCTTTATTTATATTTTACGGAATATAGCTAAGTGAGGTGCTTAAATACCTCAATGTAACCGATAAAACAATTGGATATTATTATCTAGCCAAGTGCTTAAAATCATCATAAGCAAGTCTGCCTCTTACTCTTTTACTTTACAAAGACAAAAAAACCGTTTTTTACAGCACCAATCACCTGAAAAACTATGCTTTCAAAACGTTCTCATTATCCTAAGTTATTCAACATAACTTTCCATTATTCTCCCTACAAGAAAGCATCCTTCCCAATCATCCGTAACTTCAGCTAATATTTTAATTGATTCCTCAAAGTTTATTTAACCTATTATCCCTCTTTATAAATTCATTACATAATTACAAATTGCTCCATGCAATTTATCATCTTTAAAATTCCGTACTGCCCATCTTATGATATCAAACTCTCGATATATAATATTTATATATTTTAAGCTACACCTTTACTTCAATCAATATCGCAAATACACAATGCCCTCTGTCGCACATTTGCAAAGTACGACACCCTCAAGCACCATCACCAACTACTAAAATCAAGAAAAACTCTACAAATAAGATAAATAAAGTAAAAAATGAAAAGCAGTTATTGCCTTAACCCTAGCTTTTATGCTTGTTTATTTTCAACAATACACAATAATAGTGAAATCAGAAAAAATATTCTTGAAGGGCGCTGATTGCACGTTAGTTATTTTTATATCTTTAAACACCGTCCTCCTTAAAAATATAATTTCACTCTCGATTTACCGAAAATTCCTTAATACACGTCACTTTCAAAGTAGTTTTGACTGCCTTCTTATGGATTTTTTTATCCTTATGTCTTTTTAAATGAATAGCCCCACCTATCCACACTACCACCTAAAAACAGTATGACAACTCATCAATACCACAATGCCGATAAAAAGACCCATCTTTATCAAAATGATTACATAAAGAATGCTCTCATTAAATTTCTCATAATTTTCTGAAAACAAACTGCTTCTCTTATAAGAAATTACTCGACACTTCTTTATACATAAAAAGAAAATCTCTCCTCACTATTATTATACAGAAACTTATCAACAAATTCTATCATAATATCAATATGTTCAGAACTAAATACTAACATAACAACGCACAAACTTTTTCCCTCATTGAGAAAAGTAATTTCCCCAATTCTACCTTTTATCTTCTACATTTATTATAGTACCAACGCAAAAAGGGAAAGATGAGATTCATCTTTCCCTTTTAATACTTATAAAACCACAACTACAATTCAATGAAATCCTGTTTATGGCTAGAGAGTGTTACAGATTACTCTGCTGCCTCCACCATAGGAATGACTGAAACATAGGAACGATTACCCGCTTTGCGTTGAAAAGAAACCTTTCCATTTGATAATGCAAAAAGCGTATGGTCTTTTCCAATGCCGACATTGTTTCCAGGATGCCAACGTGTACCACGCTGGCGAATAATAATATTTCCGGCAATAACGGTTTCACCACCAAATTTTTTAACGCCTAGACGTTTCGATTCTGAATCACGACCATTACGCGAGGAACCACCAGCTTTTTTATGTGCCATAGACGCTCTCCTTTAATCTTTCTTACTCTTTGATGCTACAGATACTTTCTTCTGCGACGCAGTCTTTTTTTCAACCGTTTTTTTAGCCGTCTTCTCAACAGAAGCAGAAGCTTTTGTTTCTTTTGGTGTAGTTTCTTCTTTTATAGGTTTCTCAGCAACTTTTTTAGGTTTTGAACCACCCATTAAAATTTCTAAAACACGAAGCCTCGTAAACTCTTGACGATGGCCACGCGTGCGTTTAGAATTTTGACGACGGCGCTTCTTAAATGCGATAACCTTGCGCCCACGTGCCTGTTCTAAAATCTCAGCTGTCACCAATGCATCAGCAACGACAGGGGTACCAATAACCGCATTACCTTCTTGCCCAACCATTAATATGTCATTGAATTCAACTACATCACCCGCATTTCCACTAACTTTTTCAACTTTTACCACTTGATTAGCAACAATGCGGTATTGCTTACCACCAGTTTTAATGACTGCGAACATTTTTTATCCTTCCGTTCACTCCAGCTCTTATTTAATTTCTGCCTTGAAATAAGGGAAAATAGGCTGCTTTTTATCAGTCGTAATAGATCTCAAAGAAGGATAAAACCTTCTTCAACACAAATATGCGCAGATTTCCCCACGCTTATATTTTGTATATATGAAGGAATTTCTATTCTCTGTCAATAAAGTCCCATAAAAAAGAAAAAAAGGTTGTACCAAAAACAATTGAAGGTTATCTACCTCTTATACACTCAAATAATACCGATTTTTGTTTCACTTTATTATGGAGAGATGGCTGAGTGGTTGAAAGCACCGCACTCGAAATGCGGCATAGAGGCAACTCTATCGGGGGTTCAAATCCCTCTCTCTCCGCCACAGTTTATAAAGCGATTGTAGCTTGCCAGCGGGTTTTGTATATTTTGCCACTAGGTTTTGTACCAATTCATTTTTTTTCAAAGAGTTTTAAAGGTGTTCTCAAAGGGTCTTCAAAGACCTCTCAAAGGTCTTTATCGTTTTTGCGAATAAATTCTCATTTTTACAATTTTTGCACTTTTTTGATTTTCTGTTACATAAATCTAATCCAGATAATAAGAGAACGCATAGTAAAATTAAAGAATTATCTCATATTTCTTTCTCATTCTACTTTTGCTTAGTTAGTACAAAAACTACTGTAAAATTATATTTATTTTGCACGTCTTACTTGAATATGTGCTAGCAACCCTAATGTTGAACTATCACGATTATCCGCTTTACTTTCTCCACGAAGAATTGGTAGTAACTCATTTGCTAATTCTTTACCAAGTTCAACACCCCATTGATCAAATGAATTAATATTCATTAAAATCCCTTCAACAAAAGTACGATGTTCATAAAGCGCAATAAGACGACCGAGTGCAAAAGGTGTTAATAAATCCTGAACCAGCGTAATGCTGGGACGGTTTCCTTTAAAACTTCTATGAAGAGCTAAATAACCTGCTTCACGTTCATCAACTCCATTTTTTATCAAGATATGCTGAGCATCTTCAATACTACGCCCCTTCATCAAGGCTTTTGACTGTGCTAAACAGTTTGCTAGCAACATCTCATACATAGAATGTAAATTTTTCTCATGCCCTTTTATAAATAAAATAAATTCTACAGGAATAACATCTGTTCCTTGATGCAGAAGCTGAAAAAAAGCATGTTGACTATTTGTGCCTGAATCACCCCAAACAATTGGACCACTTGAAAAACTTAATGGTTTTCCATCCAGCGAGACTTGCTTACCATTTGATTCCATATCAAGCTGTTGTAAATAAGCTGGAAAATGTATTAAACGCTGCGCATAGGGAATAATAGAGCGTGATGAATAACCACAAATAACACGATGCCAAAACCCTAAAAGAGCAAAACGAATAGGAATATTTTTATGCAAAGGCATGGTTTTAAAATGTTGGTCCATTTGCAAAGCACCATTGAGAAATTGGCGAAAATTTCGACCACCTATTGCAAACATCACAACAAGCCCAATGGCTGACCAAATTGAATAACGCCCTCCAACCCAATTCCAAAATTTAAAAACTCTTGTCGAATCTATGCCAAATTCTGCCACTTTATCAAGCGCACTCGAAACAGCAACAAAATGCGTGCAAATGGCTTCTTCTCCTAAATGTGAACAAATCCACTGACGTGCAACTTGAGCATTTACCATTGTTTCAGCCGTTGTAAAAGTTTTAGAAGCAATGACAAACAGCGTTGTTGCTGGATTCAAAATAGAGAGAGTATCAGAAATATGAGCACTGTCAGCGTTAGAAACAAAATGACAACGTGGACCATCATGATAAGGTTTTAAAGCATATGTAACCATTGCAGGACCAAGATCAGATCCACCAATACCAATGTTTACAATATCACTTATTCTCTCTCCATTGCTTCCCTGATAGCTTCCATCACGTACCTTTTCAGAAAATCTTTCCATGTCTTCAAGAACATCTTGAATATCGCGAATAAGATCATGGCCATCCAACATGAAAATTTCGTCAGCAGGTAAACGTAATGCAATATGAAGAACCGAGCGTTTTTCAGTTGTATTAATCGCTTGACCAGAAAACATTGCATCACGCCGTCCTAACACATCTGCTGCAACAGCTAAATCATCTAAAAGTTGCAATGTTTTAAATGTTACCCCACATTTTGAAAAATCGAAAAGAAGATCATCAAGTCTGAGAGAAAAATGGGAAAAACGCTGTTCATCTGCTAAAAAATGTCGACGAATATCATAGACCCCATCCTTTGCGGCATGGCTCCTTAAAGCATTTAATGCGGCTTCAAAAGCCTTTTCATTTCGAATCGAAAAGCTATCTCCCATAAGCTTATCCTATACAGTTATTGACAATGAAATCTATGCCCAAACAATAACAAAGCAGAAAGCATCTCCTTTATTGCTCCCTATCTTTACTGTTCACATAAAAACTAAGGAATATAAAAGTAAAAAATAAGATTTGAAGATGATATTTTTACAAGAATAAACTTTTAAATCTTTTCCACTCGATACATCATTTAACTTTATTGAGTTCTTTTGTTAATAATATAGCTTCTTCTGCTTTTGGTCTTATAAAACGCCCTAAAAAAAGATAAA
This sequence comes from Bartonella sp. AC70YNML, assembly GCF_042196545.1. Taxonomy (NCBI): domain Bacteria; kingdom Pseudomonadati; phylum Pseudomonadota; class Alphaproteobacteria; order Hyphomicrobiales; family Bartonellaceae; genus Bartonella; species Bartonella sp. AC70YNML. The sequence continues at coordinate 300,797 of NZ_JBHIQK010000002.1, read as the reverse complement.
CAACCGGTGTAACATAAAGCGTAAAAATAGTTGCTAAACCTAAACCACCAACGATAACCCAACCTAAAGCTATACGCGCTTCTGCGCCAGCACCTTTGGCTAAAACCAAAGGAATACCTCCTAAAATGGCACAAATCATTGTCATACAAACCGGACGAAGGCGAATGTTTGCTGCTTCTTCTACAGCTTCACGCACGCTTCTTCCCTGATCACGTAATTGATCTGCAAATTCAACAATAAGAATACCATTTTTTGCCATAACGCCAATTAACAAAATTAATCCAATTTGGCTGTAAATATTCAGACTCACACCACTCAATAGCATAGCAATTACAGCACAACCAATCCCTAATGGGACAGTGGCCATGATAATAAATCCTGAAATAAAGCTTTCAAACTGAGCTGCCAAAATCAATAAAATAATCAAAAAGGCAATGCCAAAAACAATCATAAAACTGGAGGATGTTTCATTAAGCGTTTCAGCTTCCCCTAAGGGAACTATATAGGTCCCTTTCGATAACAAAGGAGAAGCAATTTTCTGTACCGTTTGGTAAGCTTCCCCTAAAGCAATACCTGGAGCAAGATTTGCGCTTAAAATAACAGCACTCATGCGTTTTTCCCGTTTTAATTGGGGAGAGATAGCTTTTTCATGTAAACGTGCAATAACCGATAAAGGAACATATCGATTGTCTTTGGTCTTTAAAAAAATGTTTTCTAAATCACTAGGACTCTTCATAGAATTTTTACGCGACATCAATTTAACATCGTAAGAATGATCATCCACGTTAATGGAACCAATCTTTTTACCATCCAACATTGCTTGTAATGTATCGCCCAAATTGGTGATATCAATCCCTAAATCGGAGGCTTTTTTTCGATTGATTTCAATGAAAAATTGCGGTTGTGTTGCATCAACAGTAAGACGTGGACGAATAAAACGCGGATCATCTTGTAAAGTACTCACCAGCTTATCAGCAATGGGTTGTAATGTTGCATAATCATTGCCAAGAATTGCAAATTGTAATCCTTGCCCAGTTCCTCTCACACCCAGAGAATTTCCCTGCGCAGCAAACACAAAAACTGCGGGAAACTGTTTAACCTTTTCATTAATATCTTTCACGATTTCTTGCTGACTCCGTAAACGTTTATCCCAAGACGAAAGCAATAAAATCAAAAAAGCAGTATTGGGTGAACCACCAGCACCCGCAATAGAGTAACTGTTAGCAATCTCCCCTGCATCACGTAATGGCTGTAGACTTGCTTCAATTTGCTCTACTTGCTCGTTCAAATATTGTGTTGAAATACCTTGTGGTCCATTAATAACCAAAAAGATCACAGCTCTGTCTTCTGCTGGCGTTAATTCCTGTTGTAGCTTCGTATAGCCTCCAACACAAAGACCCGCAAAAATAAGTGAAGCAAAAACAACAGCCCAAGGCTTTTCTAAACACTTATGCAAACTGTAAGTGTATGCCTTATGAAAAAAAGTACCTAATTTATATAAAAAAGCAAAATGATGGGACTCTTCCTCTTTCTCCTCAATATGTTCTTTGAGAAAACGCGAAGCCAACATGGGACAAAGCGTTAAGGCAACAACTGAAGAAAGCAAAATAGAAATTGCCAAAACAAAACCAAATTCTCTAAAAAGACCTCCAACTTGCCCAGGAAGAAAGGAAATAGGAACAAACACAGCCACTAAAGTCAATGTTGTTGCTAAAACAGCAAAAAATACTTCACGTGTTCCTATCACCGCCGCAGCCCTAGACCCTAAACCCATGTTGCGCCACCGAACAATATTCTCAAGAACAACAATAGCATCATCCACAACAAGCCCTGTTGCTAAAACAAGTCCTAAAAATGTGAGAATATTTAATGAAAATCCTACAAGATAAATAGCTGCAATGGTACCAATCAAAGCGACAGGAAGAGATACAGCAGGTATCAGCGTTACACGAATGTCTCTGAGAAAAAGAAAAATGACCAAGATAACACTCAAAATAGCAATAACCAACGCAACTTCAACCTCATGAAGAGCGCTTTTAATAAAAACTGCATCGTCATTAATAACGTCTATATGTACAGAAGAAGGAACAATACTTTTGAGATTATCAACAACGGTTCTCACTCCTTCAGAAATATTAAGAGTGTTGGATTGTGCTTTACGCACAATTCCTAATCCAATACCTGTCTTTCCATTGATACGGAGAATAACCTTTTCTATATCCGGCGATAAAGTGACATGCGCAACATCACCAAGATGTACATGAGGTTTTAAAACAACTTGTTCAAAAGATTCTGGTGTTGTTAAACGTGCAGTAGCACGCACAACTAAATTTTGCGTAGAATTGCGTAATGATCCTACTGGCACATCCGTTGTCATATCAGCAAGAACACGAGAAACATCTGCTACGGTTAATCCATAACTTGCAAGTTTTGCTTGATCTATATCAATCTGAAAAATCTTTGTGCGAGCGCTATCAACCTGTACATCACCAACACCATCAACAGCGGAAATTGCATCAACAATCTGATCGTCTACAATCGTGGTTAAATCATCAACACTCATTGTTGGTGACGTCACAACCAAATACATCATGGCAGCAGCATTGGAATCTGCTTTAATAATCAAAGGCGAATCCGCATCTTTCGGTAAAGTATACGTAATGCGAGACAGGGCATCACGAATATCAGATGCTGCAACATTCAAATCAACACCAACATTAAAATTAATCTGCACACGGGAGCGCCCAAAAGAAGACGTTGAAGAAATCGTCTTAACACCTGAAACACGAGAAACAGCATCTTCTATAATTTTTGTAACTTCACGATCAATTGTTTCTGCCGACGCACCAGAAAACACCGTCACAATCGTTGTTACGGGAGTATCAACATCAGGTAATTCTCTTACATCAACATTTAACCATGCTGCAAATCCTGCAATGATGATCATAGCATTTAAAACAAAAGTAAAAACCGGTCTGCGAATAAATAAGGTAATGAGACCACCTTGCTCGACCTGTGACATCGGCTGTTTTGTGCTCAATTCTTGGCTCATTGTATATCCGTTCCGTAAACTGCTGGTAATTGCTGTTGATGAGACTTTGGATCATCAATCGTTACTTTACTTCCTGGATAAAGCATTTGTACTCCTTGAATGACAACTTGATCACCATTTTCTAGGGGTGCTTTTACGAAAACTTGATCTGCTTTATGCTGAATAATTGATACGGGTATAGCCTCTACTTTCCCTTCTCTCACACGCCAAACGAATGACCCTTTACTGTTCCATTGAACCGCAAGAGGATTAACGACAGGGAAAGAACCACTATGAAATTGCAAGGCAACAGAAAAAGACATACCAGACATAAGCGTATCTTTTTCATTATTAATTTCAACCTGAGCATGAAGTGTGCGACTTTCTGGATCAACGATATTATCAATCGCATAAATATGACCAACAAAAGATTTGTCTGGCTGCGCAGTTAATGTTGCCGTTACCTCATCTCCTTTATGGATGCGCGACACATATCGTTCAGGAGCCCATATGTCGACCAAAATACGTTCTCTATTCTCAATACGGCCTATTACAGTATTAAGGGTCACGTTATTCCCCGCATCAACAGGCAAAATACCAACAACTCCAGGAATCGGTGCACGAATTGTTCGCCGATCGAGATCTAATTCAGCATTACGCAAAACTAAATTTGCATTATCCAACTCTAAGCGTGCTGTAATTTCTTGAACTTCTGTTGCTGTATTGCTAGCACGTAATTTAAGAATGCGCGAAAGCGTTAACGCATTATTATCACGTTGTACTTTTGCTTTTGCAGCCGCTATTTCCTCTTTTTTAGAATCAAGCTTTGCAATCACATCACCTACTTGTACTTTTGTACCAGCTGACACAAAAAGCTTATCAATAACACCTGGAGATAAAGGGGTGAGCTCGACTTCTGCAAGTGCTTGTCCACTCCCTAGAACGTTAAGTTGTTCATAAAAATCTTGATTTTTTACAAGATCAACGACAACCTTTACCGGTGGTTTTCTCATTTTTCCATTTGAATCTTTATACGATACTCTTGTTTTATCCACCATAGAAATGGGTTGGTCTGCACTCTTTTTTCCAACCCAATAAGTAACCGTTAAAACAACGATTAAAAACACTAATGGAAAGATCTTTTTTAATAACGCCATACATCCGCCCTTGCTGTGTCATGTTCATCTGAAATAGTTTTCAACAGTAATATCGGCGTTTTACACAAAAACCCAACAGCGGGTGTATATATCTTACCCCACCGCAAAAAACACATCTCATCTCTGCTTGACTATCTTTCATAGATTAAAACGTCAAGTTAACTATCGTTCATATTGCTTTGTATGCTCATGACAAAAAAATGTTCATATCAAAACCAACTGAAGCCATAATATATTATATCCTTTTTTAAAATATATCATAAAAAAAAGAGATTTTTTTTATGACGACTCAAGTTTCACTTGCATTTCTTTAATGAAACGATTAGGAACCCTTTGTCTTAGACAATGTAAAAAATTGAAATGTATGCACCCGTAGCTCAGCTGGATAGAGCACCAGACTACGAATCTGGGGGTCAGGAGTTCGAATCTCTTCGGGTGCGCCATCTATCAATATCTTACTTATAAAGTCAGACTTTTTAAATTCTTTATTTTGTGATCTATTATTTTGTATTTTGTTATTTCATTCTGTTGTGGGGCGTTTCTTTAGCCATTTTGCTAGAATAAAATGTTATGAGTCCTTCAATTCAGCTCTAAGGTGCTTTTATTAGCTTATAATCGTAGCGATTACATGAGTAGCGTATGTTGTTGTTTTCTTTTTTCAATCTATGCGCTTGTTTTTGGTCTCTTCCGGATTATACTCTCTACTCAGTTAGGTAATTTTTACGTGCTTATTTCTAATTGTTCCATAACTGAATGTTTCTAGATATTTTATTCCTAGCAGTCCCATCTTAAGAGGGATTTCAGATGTGCCGCCATAAATTCCGGTTTACCACCATGTGAAGCTTTTTCAGTGTGTTGTTGGAAAGAATAAATAAACTACTTCTCGAACATACTACTATGAAACACTTATGGTATCCATTAATATCATCAGCATTTGTTGCAAACCAAAGCTTCTTTTCGCAATATTTTTAATTGAATTAAACGTATTTTTACTGCTTAAAAGCAAAAAGATTCTTTTTCCTAAAAAACAATAAAACTCTTCTTGTGCTTCTTTAGCATTATCTCTTGCATGGCATATCATCGATTTCTATGATATCTTAATATTTTTCCGTTCTCTATGAATTTTTCTAATTAATCCATGGGTACAGATTTCAAACATTAATAAAAGCTGAATTTAAAGAATTTTTCCATGCCTAAAACTGATATTGAAATTGCTCGCACTGCTAAAAAGCAACATATTATTGAAATTGCACAAAAAATTGGTATCTCACATGAAAATCTCATTCCCTATGGCCATGATAAAGCTAAAATTTCTTCTGAATACATAAAATCGCTTAATAAAAATCCAGATGGTAAACTTATCCTTGTCACAGCTATCAATCCCACACCTGCCGGAGAAGGCAAAACAACAACAACAGTTGGACTAAGTGATGCTCTTAATCTTATTGGTAAAAAAACAATAGCTACCTTGAGAGAACCATCTTTAGGTCCCTGTTTTGGTGTAAAAGGCGGTGCTGCTGGTGGTGGTTATGCGCAAGTCATTCCAATGGATGACCTTAATTTACATTTTACCGGTGATTTTCATGCTATTACAGCTGCTCATAATCTTCTTGCCGCAATGATAGATAATCATCTTTATTGGGGAAATACTCTAAACATTGATCCACGTCGCATTGTTTGGAAACGCGTTCTTGATATGAATGATCGTGCATTGCGCGATATTGTCATTTCATTAGGGGGCATAACAAATGGTTTTCCACGCCAAACAGGTTTTGATATTACTGTTGCATCAGAAATTATGGCGCTTCTTTGTCTCTCTGAAAATTTAGAAAACCTTACACAAAGACTCAAGAAAATTATTGTTGCTTATCGTTATGATAAAACGCCCATCACCGTTGCTGATCTTAATGCAGAAGGTGCAATGGCAGTTCTTCTAAAAGATGCTATACAACCCAATCTCGTACAGACAATTGAAAATAACCCTGTTCTCGTTCATGGAGGACCTTTTGCTAATATTGCTCATGGCTGCAACTCAGTTATAGCAACAAAAACTGCTTTAAAACTCGCTGATTATGTTGTCACAGAAGCAGGATTTGGAGCCGATCTTGGAGCAGAAAAGTTTTTCGACATCAAATGTCGGCAAGCAGGTATTGTACCAAATGCTACCGTGATCGTCGCAACTATTCGTGCATTAAAAATGAATGGTGGTGTGGATAAAAATAACCTGACAGAAGAAAATATCACCGCTTTAGAAAAAGGAGCAGCTAATCTTTTACGACATATAAAAAATATGAAGCACTACGGTATTCCTTGTGTTGTGGCTATCAATCATTTTGACAGCGATCGCGATGCCGAAATAAAAACATTACAGAAAATAGTTGCAACAACTGGACACAAAGCTATTATCTGTAAGCATTGGGAACAAGGTGGGAAAGGCGCTATAGAACTTGCACAAGAACTCGTTACCTTGATTGAAGAAAAAAAATCTCATTTTAAGATTCTCTATCAAGATGATATTCCCCTCGTTCAAAAAATTAATTGTATTATAACAAAGCTATACGGTGGGCGTGGCGCCATTATCTCAGCCCCTATTCTCAAACAACTTGAATCTTGGGAAAAAGAAGGTTTTGGCGCCTACCCTATTTGTATGGCAAAAACACCTTATTCTTTTTCTGCTGATCCCAAGCAATATGGTGCGCCTGTTGATTTTGAAATTCCCGTACGAGAAGTTCGTCTCTGTGCGGGAGCCGGCTTTATCGTTGTCATTTGCGGAGATGTTATGACCATGCCTGGACTACCCCATTATCCCACGGCTGAAAAAATTCATCTTGATGAAAATGATCAAATACAAGGACTTTCATGAGTTTATAATCATGAACTCTATCATTCATTATAAAAAGCATTTTATTACAAAAAAAATAGAATTTTTAAAAGCGATATAGACAAATGTCTTATTTATATGATATAAGCGCTTGTTCTTTTGGATATGCCTTTAAAAGGACGTAGATTTTTCTATTATTTGTGACACTGAAAAAAGCAGGATAAATAGTGCAAGTACTCGTTCGTGATAATAATGTTGATCAAGCGCTCCGCGCGTTGAAGAAAAAGATGCAGCGTGAAGGTATCTTCCGTGAAATGAAAATGCGTAGTTATTATGAGAAGCCATCTGAGAGGCGTGCTCGTGAAAAAGCTGAGGCTATTCGTCGTACACGTAAGCTTGCTCGTAAGCGTGCACAAAGAGAAGGTTTTGTTAGTAACGGACGAACTGTTGCAGTGAAGTAATATGCTTTTGTGTATGCGTTATCAAAATGGCATGAATTGTAGTGTAAATAGGCTATCAGAAATTTTGTACTTATAGAATATTGTAAATGAGTTTTTCTCATAAGGCGTGTGTTATAGTATTTAGAATTATCTGAGCATAATGGGTGTTTTGGGTCTATAAATGCAGTGATTTTTACTCCACTCTTCGGCATTTCAAGCACTGCATAACAAGCTGCAGTTCGGTTCTTTAAATCGACTTATTGCTGTACAAAATTAAGGAGAGAGTACTGGATATTTTGTAATGGCATTTTGCTATAGTTTTTCATCTCTCAAATAGCTCTTTCTTATGTACCGCTCACGTGCTGGTTTTCTTTTTTTCTATTAAAATATTCTGCATCTTTCGAAAATTCTAGATTATATTGCAAAGCACAAATCACTATTGCAATATGCGATTATGTATGTGTAGAGATATGATATCAAATACATAATCCTCGTTCCCTTCACTTATATAACGAAATGATTCCATAATTTTCGATATCTTTTGATTTTATCCCTTTACAAAGGGAAGAATTTTAACCACTGCATTACAGCTTGGTTTTTCTTGATAAATTTCTTCCCCTCATCAATTATGTTATTCACCTCATAGCGTATCGAGCAAACCTTCCCCTGAATATTTCATTTAATTTTCTTTTTCTCTAACTCAGTATAAAAGAAAATTGACAATAAACAAAGAAACCACTGTGATTTTAATATGTGTGAATATGTGCCTTATCTTATCATTTTTTATGAAAATATTTTTACAATTTAAATAACGATTAAAATGTATAACATATTGATTTATTATTATAAATAAGCGTTTTTCATATTAAATAATAACTATGAATACCGTAAAGCTCTCATCATACACCCTCTCATATTGAATCAATCAAGATTATCTTCTTGTACATCATAAGCGGGATTCGTATGCAAATAGAATAAAAGCTATTTAAGAAAAAACAAAAAGGCTTCTTATGAACACCATAAATAATAGGAACTGCATAACATTGAAAGCTGGTAAATAGAACGATGGAGCCAGCTTATCTACCATACGAATAAGGATTATCATGGCATAAAATTATAATGTAGCAAATTTTATAAAGTGGATTATCACGAAAAAGTATCCTGTTAGCCCTTCATATATCAATCTACTCTACAATGCTGCTCATATTTTTACGCTTAACTGTTTTTATTTACCGTATTATTTTGTTCATTCAAAACTCTTTTCAAGCCACACAATAATCCCTTTACTGAACAGCTCTTTGTTCATAATATGCATACATGCACTTTTACTTCGAGAAACAAACTTAGAAAAGAGATGCAATACTTTAGCCCTAATTTCCTGTACACTTTACTGTTTTATCACGCGCACAGCTACATAAAAATCCAATGTTTATTTATATCTACCCCCTCATAAACAAGATAAGCACTAAGAAATACAAACCTTTTGTTTTCCTTATTTTGATATTTTTGTAGCAATTTTTTCATCGTTTAGATCTCTTTAACGAGCAGTGTGTCATACTTTTTATCAGTTTCCAGTCTTATCTTTCAGATTTTAAATTTCCAATATATGATGAAATAAAGGAGTTCGGTGTGCAAAGTTCTCGTTGGTTTCGCGTTTCAATACTCGCATCATGTATCTTAATAGCAACAGTCATTGTATTAGTTTCACCTCATTTGTTGCATGCACAAACATTTAATCAAAATTTAGGGCCCAGTGGTTTACCACTTCCGCGATTTGCTTCGATTAAACCTACCCGTGTTAATGTACGCGTCGGACCAGGAAGCAACTATTCTATCATTTTTACCTACCAAAAGAAGGGGTTACCTATTGAAATCATCCAAGAATATGATCAATGGCGCAAAATTCGTGATGCAGAAGGCGATGAGGGGTGGGTGTATCAATCGCTTTTATCGGGAAAGCGAACTGCTATAACTATTCCATGGCAAAAAGATAAAACAAAAAGGCTGATGCTACGAAAAAAACCCACCGACAACGCAGAACTTGTGGCGGAAGTAGAACCTAACGTCATTGGTAATATCCGCCAATGTGATGGACAATGGTGCGAACTAAACATTAATAATACACGCGGATGGCTTCAACAACCCCAGTTATGGGGAATCTATCCTGATGAAAAAGTAAAAGGCTGGTGAATGCTCAAACTCAACAAGTTTAATTTTTATTCCTCATTGAATATCCTCACTGCCTATCACAAGATTGATTTTTTGGTTTCAATCGCACGATTAAATCAATATGTGAAATTTCCATACCTTCTGGTGGCTTAGGCAAATTTCTAATAATGGGAGCTTCTTCCAAATTATAAGGAATATCAAGAATACGATTTTCGCCTTCTATATAAAAATGGTAGTGATCAGAGGTATTGGTATCAAACCAAGTTTTTGAGCCTTCTACGGCAATAATCCGTAATAATCCCGCTTCCGTAAATTGATGAAGTGTATTATAAACCGTTGCTAAAGACACAGGTACACCTGCCCTCACCGCTTCCTCATAGAGCTCTTCAGCAGTAATATGACGATTTCCTTGAGAAAAAATCATATGTGCAAGTTCCAACCGCTGACGTGTTGGACGCAGACCATTTTGACGCAAACGTTTTTCTAACATAGAAATGGAATAATATTGCACAACTTTTCTACACTCTTTTGTGGACTGTTGCTCTTCATTCATATCTAAATTGTCTGCACTCACTGACATATTACAAACTCAAATATATTCCTGCTAAATAAGATCAAAATACAAAAAAATGGGAATAGTATGGTGTAATCTTGTATTCCATTTTTAAATAATTACCTATGTAGAATACATAAAAAAAGGCTTTTGTCATTAAAAATGATATAAAACCATTTCCCTCTCTTTAAAATTTGCTCTAAAAGTAGGTTGGGAAAAGCGCAGAAATTAAAGATATATGCAAATAAATGGAGTAACAATGGCTGAACAAAAGTCTCGCTACACGTATGAAGAGCTTCTAAGCTGCGCTCGCGGCGAAATGTTTGGTAGAGGTAATGCGCAATTGCCAGCACCGCCAATGTTGATGATTCATCGAATCACTCAAATTAGTGAAACTGGAGGTAAATACGATAAAGGAATGGTTCGCGCCGAATTTGACATTACACCAGACATGTGGTTCTTTAATTGTCACTTTATAGGCGATCCCGTTATGCCAGGATGTCTCGGACTGGATGGTATGTGGCAATTAACAGGTTTTTTTCTTGGTTGGCTAAACGAACCAGGAAAAGGGAGAGCGATATCAACAGGTGAAGTAAAGTTATCAGGGATGGTAACTCCACAAACCAAAATTCTTGAATATGAAATAGATTTTAAGCGTATTCGACGTGGAAATTTAGTCTTAGGAATAGCTGATGGGTGGCTAAAAGCAGATGGAGAGACTATTTATAAGGCAAACGATTTACGCGTTGCTTTATTCAAAGAAGATTGAACATTGTTTCCATCAGAAAAAACTTTTCACTATTCTGTATGGAACGAGGAGGTATGAATGCGTCGAGTTGTTGTAACCGGAATGGGAATTGTCTCCGCAATTGGAAATAATCCTGGAGCTGTTTTAACTAGTTTACGTGAAGCAAAATCCGGAATTTCTTACGCACCTCAATATGCTGAATTAGGCTTTCGTAGCAGAGTTTATGGCAAACCTGATATTAATATAGAAGAACTCGTAGATCGACGTGCTCTCCGTTTTCATGGGCGTGGAACAGCATGGAATCACATCGCTATGGATCAAGCAATTGCTGATGCAGGTCTAGAACCGCATGAAGTATCGAACGAACACACGGGTATTATTATGGGTTCTGGAGGTGCTTCAACACATTCAATCGTAGAAGCTGCTGACATTACACGCCAAAAAGGTCCAAAACGTATTGGACCTTTTGTTGTCCCTAAAGCGATGAGTTCTACAGCATCTGCAACATTAGCAACTTTCTTTAAAATAAAAGGGATCAATTATTCAATCTCTTCAGCTTGTGCTACCTCCAATCATTGTATTGGTAATGCTTACGAAATAATTCAATATGGTAAACAGAAGCGCATCTTTGCTGGTGGCTGCGAAGATTTGGATTGGACACTCTCTGTTTTATTCGATGCCATGGGCGCTATGTCCAGCAGATATAATGACACCCCTCACAAAGCTTCACGCGCTTATGATGTTAATCGTGATGGTTTTGTCATTGCTGGAGGGGCTGGCGTTTTAGTTCTTGAAGATTTAGAACTTGCTAAAGCACGTGGTGCAAAAATCTACGGAGAAATCGTTGGATACGGTGCAACATCCGATGGACATGATATGGTTGCCCCATCAGGAGAGGGAGCAGAACGATGCATGCGCATGGCCCTTGCAACAGTCAATAATAAAATTGATTATATCAATCCCCATGCGACAGCAACTCCTGTTGGTGACCCTCCTGAGATAAAAGCTATCCGTCGTGTCTTTGGAGCTGGTGATCAATGCCCCCCTATTTCCGCTACCAAATCTCTAACAGGACATTCCCTGGGAGCAGCAGGTGTTCACGAAGCAATCTATACATTGTTAATGATGAATCATAATTTTATTTGTGAAAGTGCCCATATTGAAGAACTTGATCCAGCTTTTGCTGATATGCCTATCGTTCGTGAACGACGTGATCATCAACAACTGAATACCGTATTGTCAAATACTTTTGGCTTTGGCGGTACCAATGCAACGCTTGTTTTCCAACGTTATGTATAAACAAAAGTTCTTAGTAATTGAAAAAAGTACGGTCTTACGGAGAATAATATGAAAGGTTTGATGGAGGGCAAACGCGGCCTTATTATGGGAATTGCGAATGACCATTCAATTGCTTGGGGCATTGCCTGTCAGCTCGCACAAGCAGGAGCTGAATTAGCGTTGACTTATCAAGGAAATGCTTTTGGAAAACGTGTTCATCCCCTAGCAGATAAACTTGGTTGCAAATTAGTGCTAGAGTGTGACGTTGAGAAAAGTGAAAATATTGATTACGTCTTTGAACAACTTGAAAAAGAATGGAAAACAATTGATTTTATTGTCCATGCCATTGGTTTTTCAGATAAAAATCAGCTAAAAGGGCGTTACGTTGATGTCACAACACGTGAAAACTTTCAACGCACGATGGTTATTTCAGCTTATTCCTTTACTGAAATTGCCCAGCGCGCGGGTAAACTTATGCCCAATGGAGGAACACTTTTAACTCTTACCTATGGTGCTTCACAGCAAGTTGTGCCTAATTATAACATCATGGGTGTTGCTAAAGCAGCTTTAGAAGCTATGGTACGTTATTTAGCAGCGGACTTTGGTCCTCAAAATATCCGCGTCAATGCAATTTCCGCTGGTCCTGTTAGAACCTTAGCAGGTAATGGTATTGCAGCTGCACGGGCAATATTTTCACATCAACGCCGTAATGCCCCATTACGTCGTACCGTGAATATTCATGAAATTGGAAAATCTGCTCTTTATCTACTCTCTGACTTATCATCAGGTGTTACAGGTGAAATCCATTATGTTGATTCAGGCTATAACATTATGTCTATGCCAATACTTGAAGAACTAAAAAAAAGTGACGATTCCCAAGAAGGATAATTTTTATTTGCACTAAAAAATAAAATCAATCATGTACATAGTGCTTTAGTCGGGTATTGAGTACGTTCTCAACTATATAAAGTGTATTGACTTATAATAATATGACGTAAGGCATATGTGCAAATGTTTGTAAGAATAAGTGAACACAAAACCAGATGTACTATGCCTTGTTTCGCAAAATATTTTATAAAAGCCGGAATATTTCTTCAATCCATGGTTGATAAAGTGTGTATTTATGACGTTATTTACCTTACTAAAGCATACGCTTTTGCCATTGTTTATAAATCAATATCCAACCCTCATGCCACCCCAGTTTGAAACAGAGATTAGAGAATTATTAAAACCCTTAGTTTCAGCTTTTGTATAGCAAATTGAAAAAAATATTCCTACCGTTTGATTTATTCTTGAAACGCAAATACAATCTAATTTAGGAAGAATATGAAGGCGTAAAGAAATCAATCATTAATCTTACTATTATTCTTTAATGAGGCTTTACGATTTTAAAAGCATCTATATCAATGTTTTTTTAATAATGGAGGTTACGCTTTACCTCACACCTTTATTTTTCTCATTCTTTAATGAAAGCATTTCTCTAATGTATCAGTTAAAATAGAACGCCTAAAAATACTATAGCTGTTGCTCTTTCATGCATTTTTTTTAAAGATATCTCTCAATGCACGCCATTCCATTTCACAATGGTACCTGTAAAACATATAAAAATCCCTGTGAAGTACATAAAATCCTTTTTTCACCACCATTTTAATGTTTATACAGATGACAAACTGACACTGTCATTTTACTTGCCATGTTCTAATGTTGAAACAACCCTTGACACTTGAGATGATTCATTAGAAGTATTTTTAATAATTTTTATCCACATACTAACCCGCTTGTGACAAGCAAACACATATTTTTAATTAACTCAATACAAAAATAAAATGAATTATTCATATAAATCAATTTTTTATCTTTATAATCACATTATTTTTCAGCTTAAATGACAGCCACAAACAAGTACAATAATATTTTTTTCAATCTTAGACTTTCAAAGTTATAATTCCAAAAATCATTTCTTGCATATAAAAAACAAAATTGACATGTGAGAGAATAAAAGGCTTAAATATCTCTACTGAACAGCTTCAAGTGCCAAGAGCTGTCTCAACATTGGGAGGTGTAATGATGCTCGTCTTCCTCCTTCATAAACGTAAAGATGGGGATGCGCACAATAGCTTTATCGTTACACTATTCACGGTCACCGTCGCAAATTGGACTTGGGAATTTTAAGAGAGGTCTCTTTAAAACAAGCACGTGAGTATGCAACAGCAATCGTGTTTTTTTGGCGTTCTATTTTACCTGATACATCAGAGAAATGCTTTCATTAGAAAATGAGAAAATAAAGGTGTGAGATAATCTCCATTATTTAAAAGATATTGCTTTAAGATAGCATAAAACTGAATTTAAAAATGATTGTAGAAATGGGAACTGATTTTCAGCTTTAAAATTTCATCTTCTTCCCAAATTAGATTGTCTTCTTGTTTTAAAAAATTACAAAAACAGAGATTCACAATATCCCTTCCCCAATATTCTTAGCTTATACGTTACATAAATAAGATGCTTCTACCTAATGAGTCTTGTATTATTCTGTTTGCAAATATCATTGTGAGATGAATTTAAGAGACAATAAAAGTATCTTGTTCATTACATTACATAAACATGTGTAAGTGGAAACGATAATTTATCTTAAAAGAGATAGCTCTTAGACAAAAGCAAAAACTTTTATATTTCAGCCATGTTTCATAAAGAATCGAATGATATGAATCTATAATTTGCTGGAATATGACTGCCTTATACAACCATTAATACAATCTATTTTATATGTCTATCATAGCATGTTTCTATTTTTTACGATTGGAATTATTAATAAACAGGATATCATTGTATTTCGTCCTTGAGGGCGCGGCCTAGTAATGTGTTTGCCGCTTCAGTTATGTTTTTACCACAATAGAGAATTTGATAAATTTGTTCTACAATGGGCATTTCTACCCCAATACGCTGCGCCAACGTATGTACTTCCTTGGTATTTAAGTATCCTTCCACAACCTGACCAATTTGTTTTTCTGCTTCTTTTATATCTATTCCTTTACCAAGAAGTATTCCAAAACGGCGATTACGCGACTGATTATCAGTACATGTCAAAACCAGATCACCTAAGCCTGTCATTCCCATAAATGTGGCAAGCTCAGCACCCATAGCCCCCCCTAAACGACTGATTTCAGCTAGTCCTCGTGTGATAAGAGCTATTCGTGCATTTGCCCCAAAACCTATGCCATCTGATATTCCTGCACCAATAGCAATAACATTTTTGACTGCCCCCCCTAATTGAACACCAATCATATCTGAACTTTTATAAACTCTAAAACTTTTGTCACAATGAAAAAGTTGCTGCAATTCTTTACCAAACTCAACATCAGAAGCTGCTATCGTCATTGCAGTAGGCCAACCAATAGCTAGTTCTTGAGCAAAAGTTGGTCCAGAAAAAACAGCTAAAGGAATTTTTTCACCTAAAATCTCACGAGCAACCTCTTGTAAGAAACGTCCAGTCCCATGTTCTAAACCTTTTGTAGCCCAAATAACGCGTGAATGCTGATCTAAATAAGGCTGAATATTATACAAGACTTGATGAAATACATGGCTTGGAACAGCGATTAATATATTGTGACTTGCCGTTATTGCAATTTCAAGGGAAGCTTCAAGTAATAAATTTTCAGGAAATTGAATATCGGGTAAATATACTTGATTACAACGTTGTTCCTGTAATTCTTTGATATGTTGAGGACTATATCCCCAAAGTAAAACATTATGACCATTACGGGCAAGAGCTATCGCTAATGCAGTACCAAAAGAACCAGCACCTATAACTGTCATTGCAACGGTTTTCATTAAATTTTCTAATTATTCTCTAAATTTTTGATTTCAATTGCATATTATTATTACAAATAATTTTAATGCTATCTTTAATATAAATTCTTTAAATCTAAAAATATTACTGCTTCATAGCTTTTTTATCTCACACAATATAAAAACTTGTTGCGCACATTCTCTTTCTTTGTAGTAAAATTTTACAAACATCACTTTTTGTATATTCTACAGATAGCTATTTGTCTCAAAAATTAAAGATTGACTAAATACCCCACAGACTTTCTCTTTTAAATTAAAAGTATATTCAAAATAATAATACTCATTCCACTGATATCTTGTACTTATCTCCTGCTTTATATCCTACGAATTTCTTCTACGGAGCTGATACATGCCGCATCAGCTCCGTAGATATTTCTAACAACTACTCCACAGGAAACTGCTGCGTATTTTGATCTTGCCCCATGGGCATTTCTGAACCAGGTGCTTGATCTACAGGAGTTTGCGTACCTAGACTCTGCCCCGTGGGCATTTCTGAACCAGGTGCTTGATCTACAGGAGTTTGCGTACCTAGACCCTGCCCCATGGGCATTTCTGAACCAGGTGCTTGATCTACAGGAGTTTGCGTACTTAGACCCTGCCCCATGGGCATTTCTGAACCAGGTGCTTGATCTACAGGAGTTTGCGTACTTACACCTTGCTCCATCGAAACCTCTGAGCCCTGTATCTTTTCTGGCTGTTTTCTTACGGATATATCTTTATTTGATAACGGCTCAGATACTGAAGAACCATCTCTACTTGATATTTCCGGTTCAATAACACGTCCTGAGCCACCCATCATATTATAATTCAAATGAGAAATAGCCCACCATGTACCCCCAATAATAATAAAAACACAAATAGCAGCAAACCATAACGCATTTAAATTCCACTTGGCATCTGGACCAGAACTCAAGTGTAAAAAGAAAACAATTTGTACTACAATCTGAATAATCGCCATCCCAATAAGATATGCAACTTTTGTACTGACTGCCCAACTTTCCATCATTCCATACATCACAGGAATAAAAGAACCCAAGGTGAAAAATACAGCCAGAATAAAACCGACCAAATAGGAACCAGTACTGGGACCATGTGTTTCATTTTGCATGCTCATCACAACGCTCCTAATAGATAAACCATGGTGAAAACACCAACCCATACAATATCAAGTAAATGCCAAAAAATGGAAAGGCACGCTAAACGTGTTTTATTATCCTGATCCAAACCATTACGACGAAGATGACAAAACATCACGACCATCCAAAGAAGACCAACACTCACGTGAAGACCATGGGTGCCAACCAAAGCAAAAAATGCTGACCAATAAGCAGAAAGTATCTCCCGTCCAAAAAGCTGTAAACCTGTTGCAGGATCAATACCCGCATAAGCATTTGGATCGAAATAAAAAACCTCACTCAAAAGTTCATGAAATTCGTAAAGTTCCATACCAATGAAGCAACACCCCAATACAAAGGTAATAGCCATCCATAAACGCACACCACTGATGTTATTTTTATGTGCTTGTACCATTGCAAAGCCATAAGTGACGGATGAAAACAACAAGAAAGCAGTCTCAACCAAAACAAACTTTAAATCTATAAACTCACTGCCCGCTTTACCACCACCATAAGAAGCAGAAAAAACAGCAAAACTTGAAAACAGTGTCGAAAACAGGATTAAGTCTGAAAGAATATAGACCCAAAAACCAAACGTCATTACCGAGCTACTATCGTGGTGAAGTTCATCTATAGTACTCGCGTTATTCATTGTTACAGCACTCATACCGTCACTCCTTGTTCTTTAAGAACAGCCGTAAAGGCATCTTCAGTTTTTTGCACTTCTTCAGCTGGAATATAGTAACCATGATGATCACCTGTTAATGAATGACACACAAGCGTTACAATAAAACCAATCAGCCCAACAGCAGCAAGCCACCAAATATGCCAAACAAGTGCAAAACCAACAACTAATAAGAAGAATCCCGCAATAATTCCAGCCGATGTATTCGACGGCATATGAATTTTTGTGAATCCACTTGTCGGACGTTGATAACCACTTTTCTTCATATTCCAATAAGCATCATCAGACTGTATCTTTGGAAGGAGGGCAAAATTGTAGGCAGGAGGCGGTGAAGAGGTAAACCATTCAAGTGTACGTGCATCACCCCAAGAATCATTCAACGTTACCGGTAGGTGACCTTTATGCTTAATACCATACCAAATCGCCAAAACAACCTGTAACACAAAACAAAGGATACCAAGCAAGATAATAAAAGCACCTAGAGCAGCAATAATAAACATCGGCTGCCAACTAGGTTCCATGTAATGCTGGAGACGACGTGTTGCACCCATTAAACCAAGCGCATAAACAGGGAAAAACGCAAGGTAAAAACCAATAAACCAACACCAGAAAGATGCAATACCTAGTATGCGATTTGGTTTATAACCAAAAGCTTTTGGAAACCAAAAAGCAAGCCCTGCTAAATAAGCGAAAACCACACCTCCAATAATTGTATGATGGAAATGCGCTATCAAAAAGAGCGAATTATGAAACTGCCAATCTGCAGGAACAATAGATAATAAAACACCAGTTAACCCACCACCAACAAACGTAAAGATCATTCCCATGCACCAAAGCATTGGAGGCTCAAAGCGAATCCGACCTTTATACATCGTGAGCAGCCAATTAAAGACTTTTACACCTGTTGGAACTGCGATGATCATCGTAGCAATACTAAAGAAGGTATTTACAGCTTCACCACCACCCATTGTAAAGAAATGATGTCCCCAAACAAGAAGCGAAAGAATCAAAATAACCACCATGGCCCATATCATGGAAGTATAACCAAAGAGGCGTTTTGAAGAAAAAGTTGAGACAACTTCAGACACAATGCCAAAAGCAGGAACAACCAAAACATACACTTCAGGGTGACCAAAAACCCAAACATAATTAATCCACACCATTGGATTTCCACCACCAACGTTAGTAAAGAAATTCATGTTCAAATAACGATCACATGCCAAGAGCGCAAAAGCAACAGTTAAGACAGGATAAATAACTACAATAAGAACATTGCTGACAAAAGCGCTCCAACAAAAAATAGGCATTTTCATCATTGTCATTCCAGGAGCACGCATTTTAATCATCGTTGCAATAAAATTCACTGATCCCATTGTTGTTGCAATACCAGAAAGCTGAAGAGACCATAAATAATAATCTACCCCTGTATCTGGACTCGTTTGTAATTCTGTAAAAGGTGGATACATCAACCAACCACCACGACCAAAATTACCAACACCTAGGGATATATTAATCAAAATCGCCCCAGCTGCCGTAATCCAAAAACCCAGATTATTTGCAAAGGGAAAAGCAACATCACGCGCACCAATTTGAAGCGGTATAAGATAATTAAAAAGACCAAATAAAATAGGCGTAGCCATGAAAAAAATCATGATCGTACCATGCGCCGAAAAAATTTGATCAAAATGCTCAGGAGGTAAATAACCTGCTGTTTCACTCCCAAGAGCTAAAGCTTGATGCGTTCGCATCATAAGTGCATCCGCAAAACCGCGAACAAGCATAATAATTCCAAGAACTATATACATTATGCCTATGCGCTTATGGTCAACAGTTGTAATCCAATTTCGCCATAAAATTCCCCACCACCCAAGCGCTGTCAGAGCAACGACAGCAATTAAACCAACCAAAACAATCGCAATACATGTATACAAAACGATCGGTTCATGTGCAAGCGCATGAAAAGCACCTGCCGTAGGATCTGTAAGTCTTCCAAACATTTCTCAACCCATTTCAAATGAAATTTAAGTTTAAAAGAAACCTTATATTAAAAATATTAAAAGGGCTCTTTCTCTATTGACCCTTTAAATAACATCAGGATCAAATACTGAACACAGTGCACCCCATAGCGTCTGAGCAGCAGCACGTTTCATTAAATCTTCATTACACACCGTATTTTCATCGACACATCGATTAACAACACGATAGTAAAGCCGCTTCTCAACAGGTGCAAAATAACGAACTTCAGCATCTTTTTCCTTCGCAGCAATATCACCCATACGAGGCGCAATAGAAAGTTGACGATAAGATGTACGATCAAGTACTCGACCATTAGCCCGAGCTTTTACAATCCAATCCTCAAAATCCCGCGAAGACACAGAATGCCACTTAAACCGCATACCCGAAAAACCATCACCACTGTAATTTGCTGAGGTCCCTTTGAATACCCCTTGTTCTTCAGCGACCAAATGCAACTTAGCATTCATCTGCGGCATAGCGTAAAGAACCGTACCCAATTTGGGAACCCAAAAGGCATTGACAGAATTCTCTGACGTCAATTGCAATAAAACTTGACGTCCTTCAGGCGCGTAAATTTCATTAATCGATGCAACACCATATTCAGGATAAATAAAAAGCCACTTCCAATCAAGAGCTACAGCATCAATCTGCAATGGCTTTCCTTCACCCACCACCTCTACTGGAAGGGGATTTGTAGGCTCAAGCTTATAGGTATAATAAGTTGTTAATGAACCTAAAACCATTATGATTACAATGGGAATACTCCACATCAACGCTTCAATTTTATTTGAATGCGCCCAATCAGGAGAATAGTCCGCTTTCACATTCGATGCACGATATTTTATAGCTAAAAATACCACACTCACCATTACTGGAATGACAACGCAAAGCATAACAGCCACACAAACAACAATCAAAATTAACTGTTGACGTGCAACATAACCTGATGGCTGTATAACATCAATTTTACAACCAGACAAAAGCAGTGCTCCCCCTAAAATCACAAGCATCTCTAATTGTCTAACAAAGCTTTTCATCTTCATTTACCCCCGTCATACGCACTAAAAATTGTCATAATATAACACCTTAATATTGTACAGATTTGAAAATAATTATCAAGTGAATTCAATGCCAATACTACTCTTATCCAACGTTTGCTCTTTACCTATCACAAATTAATTATTTTGCTTAATTGTTTTGCAATATACTCAAGTGCAAACCGATATCCATCACCTCCACACCCAGTTATGATAGCGTCTACACCTGCAGATGTATAAGAATGGTGACGAAAAGCTTCACGCTGATAAATATGAGATAAATGAACTTCTACTTTCGGCCCTGAAAACATTTTTAGGGCATCGAGAAGTGCAACAGATGTATGACTGTAAGCCGCTGGGTTAATGATCAATCCAGAACTTGCCTCTATTGCTTCTTGTATCCATGCTACTAATTGCCCTTCACAGTTACTTTGATAAAAATTTATTATGATATCATTTTTTTTTGCCCATTCTCTGCATCTTTTTTCAATACCTTCTAGAGTTTCAGTTCCATAAATTCCTGGCTCACGTTGACCTAGAAAATTTAAATTAGGACCATTTAAAATCGTTATTATCTCTGACATAGCAAGCCTTTTCTTTCAGAGTCATCACTTATTAGAAAAATATTTAGCATGTTTTTTACAGCAATAAAGCTCCATTCTTAATCTCAAAAAATTCTGCGCGTCCTTTTAAGTCATCAAATAAAACACGATCTGTTCCTGTCATAAATGTTTGTACAGCTAAATCATCAAGAATATCAAATAGAGCAGCACGTCGATGCGAATCAAGATGAGCAGCCATTTCATCAAGAAGAAGAATGGGAGATCTTTCCGACATCATACCTGTTAGACGTGCATGACACAAAACTAAACCTGTTAGCAGCGCTTTTTGTTCACCTGTTGAACACGATGTTGCTGTTCTATTTTTATCAGAATAAAAAACCTGCAAATCTGCACGATGTGGTCCTTCTAACGTCCGACCAGCAGCACGATCCATTGCGCGATTATGCCGTAATCGATCACAAAATTGTTCTTCAACTTCAGTTGCTGATATTTCATTAAGAGCTGTTTCTAAAAAACCATCAATTTGCAAAAAAGCTCGTGGAAAAGGTATATGAGACGGCATTTGTGTAAACATGTCATTTAAAAGCCGAATAACATCAACACGCGCCGCAGAAATAGCTGTCGCCAATTCTGCCATTTGCTTTTCTAAAGCATCAAACCAAACACAATCTTCATTTCCATCTAAAAACAAACGATTTCGTGCGCGCATAGCTCTATCATAATCGGCTATGCGGCGCCTATGCAACGGATCAATCGCCAAAACCATACGGTCCAAAAAATTACGGCGCTCAAGTGAAGGACCTGTAAAAAGACCATCCATAGACGGTGTTAGGACACTAATATGACAATAATCTGTTAAGCAATCACCTGGTTCACTCACACCATTAATATGGACCTTTCGACTGTTATCGCTAACCTCCAAAGCTGTACCAATCTTTACTTCACCATAAAGAGCACATTCAAGACGTGCAAATACAACGAATCCTTCACCTCCGCCCTCTACAAAGCTAACATCAGAATAAGCAGCACGTCGCAAACCACGACCAGGAGAAAGAAAAGATAACGCCTCTAAAAGATTCGTCTTACCAGCACCGTTATGGCCAGTAAAAACCACATGCTGACCCGAAAAATGAATATTAAAAAAAGAATAATTACGATAACGTAAAAGCTTCAGCTGCCTCACTGCCACTTTGTGCACACGACTCGCCATGCATTGCAAAACAATTGCCCCTAAACGCGAATAGGCATCAGTACATAAAGCACATCCGCATCATCATTATCACGAATCAGAGCTGGTGCTCCAGCCTCAGCCAACATAAAAACCATCTCATCACTTGAAAGCTGCCCAGCAATATCCAAAAGATAACGTGAATTAAATCCTATCTCAAGCGGTTCAGATGCATAAGTTACTGATAACTGATCTTCTGCACTGCCCGAATCTGGGCTATTAACAACAAGCCTTAACTGTCCATGCTCAATCGTTAATTTAACTGCACGCCCCCGATCACTTGAAATCGTTGAAACACGATCAACTGCAGAAGAAAAGTCCTGCCTATTAACAATTAATTCTTTATCATTTCCAAGAGGGATAACACGTTGATAATCTGGAAATGTTCCATCAATTAATTTTGATGTAAAAATCACAGAGCCTATAGAAAAACGAATTTTTGTCTCCGAAAGCTCTATACATACATCGCTATCATTTTCTTCTGAAAGAAGTTTTTGCAATTCTCCTACAGCTTTACGGGGAACAATAACTCCAGGCATTCCCTCAACTCCCGAAGGAGCTTCCATCTCAACTTGTGCCAAACGATGACCATCAGTTGCAACCAAACGCAATTTCAAAACACCATCATTAATAATATGGAAATAAATACCATTAAGATAATAACGGGTTTCTTCAGTAGAAATAGCAAATTGTGTACAATCAAGTAAATGTTTTAAGCCTGATGCCGATAGAGAAAAACGATAACCAAATTGCCCAGGAAGCGACTCTGGAAAGTCTGCCTTCGGAAGACATTGAAGCTGAAAATGTGCACAACCCGAAACAACGGACATTGTACCTGCTTGATTCTCATCGAGGGATAATACAACTTCATTGCTATCAGGAAGTTTTCGAATGATATCATAGAGCAAATGTGCCGGAACAGTTGTTGCTCCAGCTTGTTTAACATTAACTGCAAAAGATTCCATAACCTCTAAATCAAGGTCTGTTGCTTTTAACTGTACACGGCCATTTTCTGCATCAATCAACACATTCGATAAAATAGGAACAGTATTACGGCGCTCTACCACACGGTGAACCCGACCAAGAGACTTGAGAAATTGACTGCGATCAACTGTAATACGCATAAAAGCCCCGTATGATTTACTAAAAACTATAAAAATTCCTTAGAATTAAAGAATAGATCCCTTTAGAGAATCGCCTGCTAGAGTTTATTAAACCTCTCTTAAAATGGCAAGTCACTCCTGTATAAGAAAAAATAAATCTTTTCATTAAATTCTTTAAAGTCTCTCCAAAGAAAGAAACGATAAACACTATACAGCCTGTTCTCCAATCAACCGCTTAAGCAACTCAAGTTCCTTAGCCAAGGTCTGATCACCACAAACCAAATCTTCAATTTTACGCACAGCGTGTAAAACTGTTGTATGATCACGCCCACCAAAACGGCGCCCAATTTCTGGTAATGAGCGAGGAGTTAATACTTTTGCTAAATACATCGCAACTTGCCGTGGCTTCACAACCGTACGTGTTCGGCGATTAGACAACAAGTCCTGTTTAGAAACATTATAATGGCGCGCTACCGTACGCTGAATTTCTTCAATCCGAATTCGCTTAGGTTCTCCAGGACGTGTCAAGTGACCTAATAACTCATCAATCCGTTCTAAAGATAAATTAGACTCAAAAGATTGACGAAATAACAACTGATTAAATGCTCCTTCAATATCACGTCCCGACCCTAAAACCGTTTTGGCAATATATTCCAAGATATCATCAGAGATTGATATCATGCCATCATCTTGTTGTGCCACCTTTAACCGCTGGCGCAACATTTGTAAACGCATTTCATAATCTGGTGCTTCAATTTCAAGTGCGACTCCTCCTTGAAGACGAGATCGAACGCGAAGATCAAGCGATTCTAATTCTGCTGGTGGACGATCTGCAGCGACAACAACTTGTTTTGCACTATCAAGCAACATATTAAGCAAATGGCAAAACTCATGTTGTATCGACTTTCCCTGCAAAAACTGCATATCATCAATAATCAAAAGGTCGATATCGCGAAGCTGTTCTTTAAAAGAAAGAGCATCATTATCACGAATAGCTGTTGCAAAACGCCACATAAAGTATTCAGCAGTTAAATAAATAACACGTGCAGATGTTAAACGCTTCAATGCAGAAGCCGCAATCGCTTGAAGCAAATGTGTTTTTCCCAAACCAACAGATGCGTGAATAAAAAGAGGATTAAAACGCAAAGCGCTTTTATGCCCCTCCGCAATTGAACGTGCAGCCGCTAAAGCAACACGATTAGAAGCCCCCTCAACAAAACTTTCAAAAGTATAGCGAGAATCAAGTGGAGATCCAAAAACCCCCGTTTGAGAATTCTTAACTGAATGCTCTGCACAACTCTCAACAAAAGATGAAGCCGCCTGCTCCTCTAGCACAACAGGAGGAACACTTCTTTTACAAACGACATCTCTTGAAACGCGTTCCATACCACGAACAATAACTTCAACACGAATAATTGCTGAATTCTCTTGTTTCCATAAATGAGTCAAAAGAGAACCATAGTGATTATTAATCCATGAACGTAAAAAAGCAGTAGGAACAGAAAGCTTTACAAGAGTATGACTATATTCAGCAAGCTTCACACGTCCAAACCAACTGGTATAAGCCTCAACACCAACCTGCACCTTTAACTGCGCCATAACACGGACAAAAGCCGCCGCACTTTCCTCCTCTGAAACAATAGAATGCCCTATAGAAGCATTTCTACAAACGTTCTCATCACTTTCCGTCATCCTATTCTTTATTATGTTCTCTGCCGACAGGATATTTACCGAAACCCTTTTAAAGGAACTAGCTTTAGAGTTCAATTTATCCACCATCTTCCATCCTGATAAAAATAAAATTTTGTCCTGCCAAACAACTAAAATAAATCTAGCGAAGGCAAAACGCCCTACCCCAAATAAGATTACTCACCCTCCCCTAGGATAGCCTCATCACAACCCCACTAACAAAGATGACCAATAAGATTTATTTGCACTCATGATATGACCCACCCTTCTAAAATGGTAAACATATCCATTAAGAAAACTAAAAAACCGCCAGAAACCTCTCCAACACAAAAGTTTCGAAAAACCTAAATCAAAACATCTTGTATTCAACAAAATACAGAATAATGCGCTGATGTGACCCCTTCATGCTTCTTAGTCTTCATAAGAACCATACAAAACAGCAGAGGTAAAATGCAAGAGGTCAAAATAAAATCAAAAAACCCGAAAAAAATGCTTATATTAATGAGGACTGAAAAAAATATTGATTCAATTCATTTTTTTTCTCTAAATTTACCAATAATTAAAGAATCTCTTCAGATTTAAAAAAAAAAATAAAATGCTTGACAAAAAAGACTCTGTACAAATCCACAAAGCTTGTGGATAACCATACCTCCCCCTATAAACTTTCTCTCCTTTTTCAAGTGGAGAATCATTATCGATTCTTATTTTCAATAGAAACTTTTTGAAATAATAAACAAAAAGCCAGCACCCTCATGGATACTGGCTTTGTTCTCAATTAAAGGAAAAAAAGCTTAAACGCTGAGAGCCTTCAAACGTTTAGCTAAACGTGATACTTTCCTCGCAGCAGCATTTTTATGAAAAACCCCTTTAGAAACTGCACGCATAATTTCAGGCTCAAAATTCTTAAATGCAATCTCTGCAGATGCTTTATCGCCACCCGCTAAAGCATCATCAAACTTACGTATAAAAGTACGAACGCGTGAACGGCGGGCCTTATTAACCTGTGTGCGCGCCGCAACCTTGCGCACCGCTTTTCGAGCAGAAGGTGTATTCGCCATAAATATAATCTCTCTTTCAACACCTTGGTAAAATGAGTCCCAATAACAACTCTACCAATATAAATAAATCCAACCCAAGCAAAACTATAAAGCTGCCTATAACTGTGTGGCTTATAGCGCAATCCCAAAGCTAACGTCAATTAGATTTTCAAAGATAGTCATAAAAAAACGAAGCTAAACTCTTTGATCCGCAACTTTATAGCTTAATAATAGATATTTCTTAACAAACAAAAGAATTTAAACGGCTAACTTACGTAAGACATATTGCAAAATTCCACCATGATGCAAATAATCTAGCTCATCTTCAGTATCAACACGGCACAATAATGGAACGGTTTTTACCGTACCATCAGAAAAAGTAATTTTCGCTACAGTCTTTTGACGAGGTTTCAAGTTATGAATCCCTTCAATTGTCACCTTTTCATCTCCCTTTAAGCCTAAAGATTTCCAACTTAGCCCCTCCTCAAAGACAAAAGGGACAATGCCCATACCAACAAGATTAGAGCGATGTATCCTTTCAAAAGACTGCACAATCACTGCTTTGACACCAAGAAGATTGGTCCCTTTGGCAGCCCAATCGCGTGATGATCCATTGCCATATTCAATACCTGCAAAAACAACGAGCGGAACACCTTCTTGTTTATACGCCATTGCTGCATCGTAAATGGTTTGTTCTACCGCTGACGGATAATGAACCGTATAACCTCCTTCTCGACCATTTTCCCCTAACATGAAATTACGAATGCGAATATTGGCAAAGGTCCCACGCACCATAACTTCATGATTCCCACGACGCGTTCCATACTGATTAAAATCAGCCACTTTAACACCATGATCCATTAAATATTTCCCAGCAGGAGAAGCTGCCTTAATAGAACCAGCAGGAGAAATATGATCCGTCGTGATTTTATCACCAAATAAACCTAAAATCTGTGCATCCTTAATATCTGGTAAGACATCAGGAGTTTTCTGCATAGCATCGAAATAAGGTGGATTGCGTACATAGGTGGATTGCTCATCCCAAGAATAGGTAGAACCTGTAGGAATCCGAACTTTTTGCCAATTTTCATCTCCCTTAAAGACATCTGCATACTTCTCAGCAAAAACTTTACGCGTAACATTTTCTTCGATAAATTCCTGTATTTCTTGAGAAGTTGGCCAAATATCTCTTAAGTAAATCGGTTGACCATCTGAATCTTCACCAAGAGGTTCCTTGGTTAAATCTTTACACACTGTCCCAATGAGCGCATGTGCAACAACTAACGGTGGTGAAGCTAAATAATTCGCTTGCACATCAGGAGAAACGCGCCCTTCAAAATTACGATTTCCTGAAAGAACCGCAGCTGCAATGATACCATTGTCATTAATCGTTTTGGAAATAGCTGGATGCAAAGGGCCAGAATTTCCAATACATGTTGTGCACCCAAATCCTACTAAGTTAAATCCTAACGCATCTAAATCTTTTTGCAGACCTGAATTTTGAAGGTAGGCTTCAACGACTTGTGAACCAGGTGCAAGAGAAGTTTTTACCCATGGTTTACTTTTGAGACCTTTTGCTACAGCATTTCGTGCCAAAAGACCTGCTGCAATGAGAACACTTGGATTTGATGTATTCGTACAAGAAGTAATCGCAGCAATCACCACATCACCGTGACTCAGCGTATATTCTTCACCTTCGACCTGATAGCGCTCACCTTGTCCAGAAGTTTTTTTATAGTCTTCGACCAATACCTTCTCAAAACCCTGCCCAACATTTTCCAATGCAATACGTCCTTCAGGACGTTTAGGACCAGCCATAGAAGGGACAACGGTTCCCATATCTAATTCAATTGTATCACTAAAAATGGGATGAGCCACCATTTCATCATGCCACATCCCTTGTGCTTTGGTATAAGCCTCCACTAAGGCAATCCGATCTTCATCACGCCCTGTCATATTGAGATAACGCACTGTCTCCTTATCAATTGGGAAAAAACCACACGTTGCTCCATATTCAGGAGCCATATTCCCAATCGTTGCCCGATCAGCAAGCGTCATATGCTCCAAACCAGGACCAAAAAACTCAACAAATTTACCAACAACACCCTTTTGGCGTAACACTTGGGTCACCGTCAACACGAGATCGGTGGCGGTTACACCTTCTTTAAGTTTCCCTGTTAGACGAAAACCAATCACTTCAGGTAACAACATAGAAACAGGTTGGCCTAACATTGCTGCTTCTGCTTCAATACCACCAACCCCCCAACCTAAGACCCCTAAACCATTTACCATAGTCGTATGCGAATCAGTTCCCACACAGGTGTCAGGATAAACTGTCTCACATCCCTCTTCCTTCTTCGTCCACACGCATTGTGCTAAATATTCTAGGTTAACCTGATGACAAATCCCTGTTCCTGGAGGAACAACACGAAAATTTTGAAAAGCTTGCTGCCCCCATTTAAGGAAACGATAGCGCTCACCATTGCGATCATATTCATGCTCAACGTTTTCCTTAAAAGCCATGGAATTGCCAAAAGCATCAACAATAACTGAGTGATCAATGACGAGATCAACGGGAATGAGAGGATTGATTTTTTCAGCGTTACCGCCAAGTTTAACCATAGCATCACGCATTGCAGAAAGATCAACAACTGCTGGAACACCTGTAAAATCCTGCATAAGAACACGTGCAGGACGGTAGGCAATTTCTGCCCCGGCACTTCCTTTGTCACTTAACCACTTAGCAACATTGAGGATATCCTCTTTTTTAACCGTGCGACCATCTTCAAATCGCAATAAATTTTCGAGAATAACTTTCATCGAAAACGGTAAACGAGAAACACCTTCAAGTCCGTTCTTCTCCGCTTCGATCAAGCTATAATAAGTATATTCTTTGCCACCAACATTTAATACTCTGCGACAATTAAAGCTATCAATTTGAGTCATGACTGTCCACCCTCATACTATAACCACCCAATTTCCAGGAATGAACAACACAAACTACGAGTCAAGGTCGCAGCTTGAGCGCAGACGCAATTACCTCCGCTATCCATTTCCCCCTCCACCCGCTCATAGGCAAATGCGGAAATCAGCGCCAGAAACCATTTTACACCAGATATTGATGTAAGGTACCCCTTATAGAACTATTTCTAGAACTATTCTAGGTACAATTGCATAAAAAATGTGTTTTTTATTCTATAATGCACTAAAGAATATGAAAATAAAAACAAAATAGGCAATCACATGGTGTTATCAGGCAAAGATCTAGCTGCTTACAGAAACGAGGAAATTCTGTTTCAAGGTCTTTCTTTTTGTTTATTTTCACAGCAACTTATGACAATCACCGGTCCTAATGGTATCGGAAAGTCTACATTACTCCGAATCATTGTCGGTCTTCTTGAAGCTGCTGAAGGTCATATAATCCTTAAAGACCATAATCAAACATACCCTGTTGCAACTGCCTGTCATTACCTTGGTCCTCAAAACGCTATGAAACCTCTCTTATCTGTCATTGATAATTTGCAATTTTGGGCAGAATTTTATGGTCAACATTTACGCTTTGTGCATGAAGCCCTTGCCGATATTGGTCTTTCTGATCTTGAACATTTACCCTTTAACACTCTGTCAACTGGACAACAAAGACGTGTCGCTATTGCCCGTCTTTTACTCTCCTATCGTCCTATTTGGATTTTGGATGAACCAATATCTGGTCTCGATAACCATGCTCAGAAACTCCTTGCCCGTATTTTCCAGCGTCATCTCAATCAAGGTGGTATGATTATCGCCGCGACTCATAATTCCCTAGGTATTCCAGAAAACCATACCATCGCTCTGGAAAAATTTTTACCTCTCTAGGAGAGAATAAAGAGAATAAAATGAAAGCACTGTTCTGGCGTGATCTTAAACTATTATTAGCGCTACAAGCTACTTCACTAACAGGATTATTGTTTTTCATCGCTGTTGTTGTCATAACCCCCTTTGCCATTGGACCAGATCCCAAAACTCTTGCACAAATAGGACCGGGTATATTGTGGTTTGGAGCCCTTCTTGCAGGGCTCCTCAATCTGAACAAACTTTTCCAAATCGATCGCGATGATGGTAATCTCGACCAATTTATCCTTTCAGAACAAAGACAAAGTTTTACACTAATTGTCTTTACCAAATGTCTTGCCCATTGGGTAGGAACAATGCTTCCTCTTATTTTTGCTACACCTATTTTAGCCCTCATGCTTCATTTAGATGTAGTAATAACTTTTACAACAATACTTACCCTTTTATGCGGAACACCAGCTATTATTTTTATTGGTGCTATAGGCGCTGCACTCGCAACCTCATTGTTGCACAGTACTTTGCTTATTTTTATCATTATCTTGCCGTGGATCATTCCAATTATGATTTTTGGTGTTTCCGCTGCTACAGCCCCAATAAACCCAAATACCTCTTTTCTCACTTCCCTAGCTCTTCTCAGCGCTTTTTCACTTCTTTTGAGTCTCTTTAGCTCTTTTGTTGCTGCGATAACGCTTAAACTTTTATCAGAATAATAAAAGTTGATTGCCGCATAGCAAAACTCTGCCTATTATGAATTTTATGAATGAAATAATGCGCACATATAAAATGAGATCACTCCCTATAAGTTTTACCCATTTCATGAAAATAAGCAAAATGATTTTGCCTTGGTTAGCCAGCATAACATTGTGTTTTCTTATCTTTGGATTGATTCTTGTGATGCATTCCCCTGATGACTATCAACAAGGGATTACTGTTAAGATTATGTACCTTCATGTACCCTTTGCGTGGTTGTCTACATTCTGTTATATAACGATGAGTGCCGCGGCATTAGGAAATTTGATTTGGAAATATCATCTTGCTGATGTGGCACTCAAATGTGGGGCGCCCATTGGAGCAATTTTTACCGCCTTGGCTCTCATGACAGGAGCACTTTGGGGGAGACCTACATGGGGAACATGGTGGGTCTGGGATGCTCGGTTAACATCAGTTTTAATTCTACTTTTTATCTATCTTGCTATTATCCTGCTTGGACGAGCTTTCGACAACCCAATAAAAGCCGCGCGCGCTACTGCAATTCTTACACTTGTTGGATTTGTTAATATCCCTATTATTAAATTTTCTGTTAATTGGTGGAATACATTGCATCAACCCGCATCATTGTTACGCACTGGAGGACCAACAATCGACAATGCTATGTTATGGCCCCTTATAACAATGCTCTTTTGTTTCATCTTTATGTTTATTACGCTCTATTTGATGGCTATGCGAAATGAAATCAATCATCGTTATATCCAAATACTTCAGATAAAAAAATCCCGTCGTGCACAACAATAGGCGCTTCATTATGCTCGACCTAAATGGCATCCACGGCGGACTTTTAGGAAATCTATCTCAGAAAATTGATTTTTTCCTGAGCACCCTTAAACACGAGCAAATTGTTGTTTTAAGCTATGTGCTTTCTGCAATATCCCTCTTATGTCTTATTGGATATATTCTTTGCAAAGCTCTCTACCAAAAAAAAATTCTCCAACAGCTAAACAAAAAAGAGCTGTCACAAAAAGATAAAGTATAATGAAAAACATCCCTCCAAAACTTAAAAAAAATATATCTTTGCCTGTTCTGCTTGTTTTTTTTGGACCATTTGTGCTTTTTCTTCTTCTCATGATGTTTTTTTTCAACTTTATGGATAAAAAACACCTTCAAGATTCTTCTCTTCTCCCAAACGCATTAGCTGAAAAACCTGCTCCCAATATTTATCTTCCTCTTCTTGATAAAGAAAGTTATCTCAATTCAAAACAGTTTAAAGGACGTGTCACATTGGTCAATTTTTGGGGTTCTTGGTGTTTACCCTGTCGCGAAGAGCATCCTCTTCTTATGAAAATTGCACAAGATAAACGTTTTGATCTAATTGGCATTAATTATAAAGATAACAAAGCAAATGCCCTGCGCTTTTTAAACAGTTTTGGTAATCCTTTTAAATTTATTGGCTTTGATGATTCAGGATATACAGCTATTGACTGGGGGGTGTATGGACCACCAGAAACCTTTCTCTTGAATAAAGAGAGTATTATTATTGCCAAACATGTTGGTCCCTTAACATGGCAAATTTATCAAAAAAAAATTCTACCAAAAATTGAACAAGCGATTATGACAGAAGAAAAATAATGGAGGTTTGTAAAAACATAACGTTTTATCATGCTATGTATTGCTATTTTATTTATACGGCCACTTATTCTTCTTAGAAAAATTTGACAAGAGTATTATCATTGTTGATTCAAAAACATATGTAAAGAAATATCTGTAGAACAAACCTCCCAAATATGACAAAAATTTTAAGTAGTTTTCATTTTTCCTTAGCGATTAAATATCTGTTTGGGAGCTTTAGTTTTGATTATTTAGACAAAACAATATTGCTATAGAACCATCGTTAGCTTAATGACAGCAACAAACTATTGTTTTCAAAATCATATAGTATTTTTTCTCCGCTTTTTTATCTGAAATACACATTGTTATGAGGGGACTTCACCACTATTCTCATCTTTATAAAATAATAAATCTGCTTTTTTGCAGCGTCATTGTTATATTTATTCCCATTACACTTATCTGTTCGTAATAGACTCCATAAAGCCTATATTGAATCTATACATTCTTATTCTCTCGATAATTTCCCTTATGATTATAACTAATAAGCTTTATTGAGTCTTAATAAGATAAATTCGAGTAAGAAAATATGACTACAATCAAAAAGTCTCATTTAACAGAGAAGATAAGTTATGAGTACATAATCAATTTATCAATGAACATTATAAAAGAATTCATTGTAAGAAATAAACTTTTGAGATGTAAAAAGTACAAAAGAAGCTTTTTCGAGAAGAGGAAATATATTTTACAGAGAACTCTTTTTTAAGCACTCTATGACGTAATTACTGATTTCAACAGAAAGATCACTCGTATACACTAAAAAAACTCTAAAACAAGAAATATTCTAGAAGTTCATATGAGCTTATGCGTAAACTTTTATGACGCAAATAAAATAGGCTTTTGTTGCAATCATCATTTTTTATGAAAAATATTTGATTATGTTTTTTCTTCTAGAAATTCTTGCGGTGTAAAACGATACGTTTTTGAGCAAAATTCACATGTGACTGAAATATAGTTATCTTTAACCATTTTATTGCGTTCATCAATAGGAAATCCTTCTAGGATTCCTTTAATTTTTTCGCATGAACAAGAACATTGATCGACAAGAGAAAAAGAATTAAAAACTCTAACACCTTGTTCATGAAAAAGACGAAACAATAACTGTTTACTACCCACTTGGGGATCTGTTAATTCTGAACTTTCAATCGTTTTCATGAGTATTTTAGCTTCCTGCCATTGGTTATCCAATTGGGTATGAGTTTTCGTTTCTTCTCGCTTTTGATGAGGAGCATCTATTTTATGATGAGACGATTCTTGGGGTAAAAGTTGGGTCAAAATACCTCCAGCTCGCCAACTTTTCTGCGGTTTTCCTTGTTGATCACGATTAATTAATATGGCAACAGCCAAACGAATATCGGTAGGAATTTGCTCTGATTGATCAAAATAAATACGAGAAGCTTCTTGTAAATTTGATCCCTCTAATGCAACTATCCCTTGATAGGGTTGCATGTGGGGACCTTGATCAATTGTGAAAGCTAAAGTGCCTTTTCCTAAAAGTATTTCTGAAAAGGTTTGACCATTGTCTATGGCTTGTTTAAGCTGTTCCTTATCAAAATGAGCATATCCACGTAAACTGGAAGGAGGCGAAAAATCGCACACCAACATATTAACCGGTCCATCGGAATGGGTTTGTAGAATAAATTTTCCCGTAAGTTTTAGAGAAGTTCCAATCAGAACCGTTAAAAGTAAAGCTTCTGCTAGAAGATAAGAAACCGGTTCAGGGTATTGATGTCTTGTGAGAATAGAATTTAAAGTTTCCCCAAGTTGTACGGCACGTCCACGGATATCAAGTTCTTCAACTTGAAAGGGAATAACACTATCATCTTCATGCAAGAAGTTGTTGTTGAGAGAGGCTTCATCCTTAGCTTGTTCACTCATAGCTTTACCTTTTTTATATAATTTGTTGTAGAGAGGCTATTGTGGAGAGAAAAATGCATCTTGTAAACACCAAGAAAGAATTGCTTTTTGAGCATGAAGACGATTTTCAGCCTCATCGAAGACAACGGAGTGCGGTCCATCAATCACAGAATCAACCACTTCTTCACCACGATGAGCAGGAAGACAATGCATAAAAAGAGCATCCGGTTTTGCTAATTTCATGAGAGCTTCATTGACTTGATAAGGCTGAAAAATAGAATGACTGCGAGCACGAAACTCTTGTCCCATGGAGACCCATGTATCGGTCATAATACAATCAGCATCTTGAGCCGCTTCTTGGGGATTATGGGTTAGCATAAGATGCGCTCCCCGCTCACGTGCCCAATGTACAAATTGTTCTTGTGGTTCACTGCCCTTTGGTGTGGCAACACGCAAATGAAAACCAAAAAGAGCTGCAGCTTCAATTAAGGAATGGAGCACATTATTACCATCTCCCATCCATGCAAATATTTTGCCAGCAATTGGCCCTCTATGTTCCTCATAGGTTAAGATATCTGCTAAAATTTGGCAAGGATGTGTATCATCTGTAAGGGCATTAATGACAGGAATTTGTGCATATTGTGCCAATTCGAGCATACGTTGATGTTTTGTTGTTCGTAATATCACGATATCCACAAAACGGGATAAAACTCGAGCCGTGTCAGCTATAGTTTCACTGTGACCAAGCTGCATCTCTGAGCCCGTGAGCATGATTGTATCTCCCCCAAGCTGGCGCATACTGATATCGAATGAAATACGGGTTCGTGTGGATGGTTTTTCAAAAATCATCGCGAGCGTTTTACCTATAAAAGGTTTTGAACCTTTTCCTGCTTTAAAAGATGCTTTAAGGATTTTTGCATAATCGATTAATGCACGTGCCATTGCTGGCGTTAAAATGGATAAATCCGTGAAATGACGAAGAGCATTTGTCATGTGTGTGATATTTGTCTGTCCTTATTTATTTTCGAAAGATAAGAAATTGCTTTTTCAATACGACGCAAACTTTCATCTATTTCTTCTTCCTTGATAATAAGAGGAGGCAATAAGCGCACAACGTTATTGTTGGCAGCAACACTTAAGAGATATTCACTTTCCAAAGCATTAACAACAAGATTTGAAGGCACAACACACTGAATGCCCATCATAAGCCCCATCCCCTGAACAGCGCAGATAATATCAGGATAGATATTGAGAATGTGCAAAAGTCCATTTTTTAATTTATCCCCCATACGCTGAATATGGTTGAGAAAACTTGGCTCTAACAAAATATCAAGAATACTATTTCCTACAGCCATTCCAAGCAAATTGCCTCCAAAGGTTGATCCATGCGTCCCAGGTGTCATACTTTTTGCAACTTTATCCGTTGCAAGGCAAGCACCTAATGGAAATCCACCTCCTAGTCCTTTTGCAAGGGTAAGAATATCAGGCGTGACATCACTCCATTCATAGGCAAAAAGCTTTCCTGTTCGTCCTACACCCGTTTGGACTTCATCTAAAATCAATAACAGACCATTATCATCGCATATTTTGCGCAAAAATCTTAAATATTCATGAGGGACCGTTCGTATTCCTCCTTCTCCTTGAATAGGTTCAATAAGAATAGCGGCGGTATTTTTATTAATAACGTTACGCAAAGCGGTTTCATCACAAAAAGGGACTTGAATAAATCCACCAGCTTTAGGTCCAAAGCCTTCAAGATATTTTTCATGCCCAGTCGCAGCAAGTGCTGCAAGTGTACGTCCATGAAATGCCCCTTCAAAAGTAATTATTTCAATGCGTGTTGAATGACCAGCGGCATAGTAATAATGACGCGCTGTTTTAAATGCGCATTCTAATGCTTCAGTGCCTGAATTGCAGAAAAAAACCTTATCTGCAAAACTATTTGCACAAAGCCGCGTAGCAAGAGCTGCTTGTTCAGGAGATTGAAAAAGATTGGAAACATGCCAAAGCTTTTCAGCTTGTATTTTGAGTGTATCAACCAATTTTGGATGTGAATACCCTAATGCATTAACAGCAATGCCAGATGTGAAATCAAGATAATGTTCTCCTTTATCGGAAATAAGCCATACACCATGCCCTTGTTCAAAATGCAAATTTCGTCGTGCGAAGCATTCATAAAGTGGTTGTACAGAGATGGTGTCCATCATAATTTCCTTTATATTTTAACCTTTTCAATATATATACAAAGCAACACTATAAATAAAACAACATGGTACATTTCGTTACGGTGCTTTCAACTTTCATTGCGATTAATGATTACACCTATGGAATAGATCATTACACCAATTGAAAAAAAGTCAATGAAGGTTCTACAAATAAGCATTTTGGAAAAAACCTTAAACAAAAGTGAAAGTTTAACCTATGATTGATTTGCAAGTTGGGGAAAACATTCTAAATAAACTCTTCAAGAGGTAAAGACTCTTGTCATAGAGTGAGTGCATATTGTAATTTACAATATAATAAGCAAGATGATGTGTTTTGATTTGTAAATCCACAGGTTGGATGATTTTTTTATGCTCACGTAGAGTGTAAAGTTCTTTCATTCAGCGTAATGAAAACATTATTTAAACATTTGAAGATGCAACGGGGGAGAGCATCTTAGTGACGTAATCGGAATGGAGTGCTGGTATGGGTTGGACATGTGAACGCGTTGAGCTTCTTAAAAAGCTTTGGAGTGAAGGATTAAGTGCAAGTCAAATTGCTGCTCAATTAGGTGGGGTCAGCAGAAATGCAGTCATCGGCAAAGTACATCGATTAAAGTTACCAGGACGTGGTAAGACAGCACAAGGAAGTACGCGTGCGCAAAAAACTCCCGTGGGAAGCAGCAGCCCATCATCTCCACGTGTGCGTCGCAACACATCTACGGTATCGCCAATAAACACATCAGCTGTAAGTATTGAAGAAACCGCTTTAAAGACAGAATTTGTAGTGGAAGATGTAAAAGAAGTTGATATGTCCACAAAATCCAATGTAGTTGTGCCTATATCACGTCAACTTAATCTTCTACAATTGAGTGAAAATACATGTAGATGGCCGGTTGGCGATCCATTATCAGCAGATTTTCATTTTTGTGGTGCAGATTCTGATGAAAATAGCCCTTATTGTGCCTTTCACGCTAAGCTAGCATTTCAACCAATATCTGAAAGACGTCGGATAAGAGTGTAATATCCTCCGATTGAATCTCGTATTCTACGTCTCATTATTTTTAATTATTGAATTATTATGAGAAAGAAATTTGTTCTTTAATGAATGAAAAAATTTCTTCATGAAAGCATTCATCGTAAATTGTATCTTTTGATGCGAGTGTGTGGCTACGTGTTGTAAAATGTCTATTGTTGTTTATTTTCACGATTCTCTTTAATTCAGTTATACAGTTTTTAAAACTATCCATAGTAGCAATATCTTTTGAAGAACGTAGTTTCTTAATTTCTCATGTTTTTATTTTTCATATACTTAATAGATTAATGCATTGATTTATAAAACAATTTATCATTTTACATCCTGAATTAGATCCGCAAATATGATAAGACTCTCTCATTTTAAGTCTTCTTATATTGAATTAATAAAAATCTTTCGTTTGCACATCACAAACGAGACGAGAGCCGTGTAGAGTAAAAACACTTAAAGAAAGACACACCGCTTATAAACTTTCTCAAGTACTAAGGAGGATTCAAGGGCTATCGCCATATTGGGAAGTGGTAAATCACGTTAGAATATCCAACCTTGCACTTTATATGTAAGTGTAAAGATGGTGGTGTACAATGAATTTTGTACACCTCATGGAGATTACTTTTTACACGCCCTTCCATAAAATGAATTTGAAAATATTAGGAGATATTTTTTTAATAAGCATGTGAATATGTAGTATAAGTATGTTCTGCCTGAAACATTCTGTTTTTCGTGAGTGCTGTTATCACATTAAATCTGTAAAAACAAAAGCATGAGGCAATGAGAGAGTGTAAAACAATGTCTTTATAAGAAAATTAAAAAATAAGGGAATATTGTATTTAAGGTTTTTGCGCAATATATGGGAAATAATTAATTATCGTTATTAATCAGTATATTATCACATCCTTTCTACAACCTGTAACATACGAGATCTTATAAAATCAATATTGAACCTGAAACGACCTCAATAACATCACATTTCTTTTCCCGATACGAAACGGCGCAACCAAACATAAAGCGCACCTTCTCCGCCATGTTGACGCGCTGCTTTTTCAAACGCATGGACATAATATCGAAAAGCTGGTGTTGATAACCAATACGGAACAAATCTATACAAAGCTCCATCGCTCCCAACGGATCGTCCTTTTCCTGTAATCACAAGAACATAACGCAATCCTCTCTGCTGAGAGGATTGTAGAAATTTTTTTAAGAAAAAATAAGCTTCTTCCTGCATATAACCGTGGAGATCAAGACGCGCCTCAAGAGGATAACGACCTTGGGAAATTTTACGATGTGCAACATGATCAAAGAAATGAACCTTTTGTGCTTGTGTAACTGCCCTCTTTTCTCTTTTAATAATTGTCGAGGGTTGTTGATTTTCCTGAGACAATAAGGAGATTTGAGTTACAGGCTGTTTTTTATCATTAATATTTGCAATAGTTTCTGAAGTAGAAGAGAGCATCTTACCGTGAAGCGGTGTTATCGTACGACAAACCATCTCCCATAAAAGGCGATCTTGTGAAGCCAATAAATCTCTTTTTTGTCTCCATTTACTTGAGGACATTTTAATTTCTCATAAATCATTGAATGCTTATGGAAGAAAAACAAAAAGTATTTTAATTTTCATTTTCTGTAGCAAAAAGCTTCCAGTTGGGATCTGATGATAAACTATTGCGAACAAAAGTCCAAATATCCCTGATTTCTACAATAGCATCAGGATCACCGTCTATACGCTCGCCCTGTTCATTATAAGTAACAGAAATCATCTCACTGACAATACGTATCGTTAAAAGTTCGTCTTTTTCTTGTATTGCCGCCGAGACAAACTCGATCTTATTAATTCCAACAAAAGTAAACTCTATTCTTTCTTTGTTTTTTTCTCGTTGTTCAATCGCTGTACAAAAGTTTTCAAAAACATTCTGACAAAGCAAGCTTTTTAGTTGACTGCGATCACCTTTGGCAAAAGCTGTTACAATCATTTCATAAGCAATTTGTGCACCTTTTATAAAAAATTGAGGAGAAAAATGCGGGTCAATTTTACGCAGTGCTCGCAAATTTTTATTCAAAATACTTCCCTCTGGTGCAATTTCATCAATTTCACTAAAATTGCCTTTTTCTGAATTTTTCTGATGAGGGAACGAAACAATATTATCTGTCGTTTCTGTCTCATCTTGTTTTTTAGAACGTCGTGAATAAGGATCAAAGGGTGGCTTTTCAAACCCAATTCGTTTCCCTAATACATTACGGAGTTGCACAAAAATAACAACCATAATAACAAGAGCGATGACAAGTATAACGTCAAATTCCATAGGCGCTGTCAATCTCCAAAGATTAAGTCTCTAATAAACATTGCAGTCAATACCATTTATCAATAAATATGTAAAATAAGGAATCTTATCATTCAAATATTTTTATAGATTTTATATTTAAACGGAGTTCTCTTAAGAATTTCTCCCCCTACTCATCCAGAAGGAAATTTTCATGTGATAAAACTTTATTCTATAAATCCTCGTTTTTTTGTTGTTATCTTTCTTTGCATTCTTTTAATCGAGATTGCTGGTTTTATCTTTGTTGGTCAAGAAATTGGTATTTTAGCAACCTTGAGTCTGGTTATTCTCACAACCATAGTTGGGGTTGTTTTATTGCGAATTCAAGGGATTAGCCTTTTAAAAAACATACAAACTGAACTTATCCAAGGACGCACATTAGAAAATAATATTATCAATGATGCTTTCATTATGTTCAGTGCGATTTTACTTATTCTTCCCGGCTTTATAACTGATCTCTTGGGAATATTACTTCTTATTAAACCAATTCGCTCTGTTGTTTGGCATTTCTTTTCATCATTAAAAAACAAAATGAATCAAAATACTAAAAGAAAAAATGACTCTGAAAAAATAATTGACCTTAACGCAGAAGATTACACAATTCATGATACGACAGAATCTCCATGGCGCAAAAATGATGATAACCATTGAAATGCCTAAAAAACCTGTAACAAACTAAAAAAATATTCAAGATAAAGAGCGCATTTCTTGCAACCTTTTGCAAGGCGTGATAAC
Organism: Bartonella sp. AC70YNML; assembly: GCF_042196545.1. Classification (NCBI taxonomy): domain Bacteria; kingdom Pseudomonadati; phylum Pseudomonadota; class Alphaproteobacteria; order Hyphomicrobiales; family Bartonellaceae; genus Bartonella; species Bartonella sp. AC70YNML. The sequence continues at coordinate 259,924 of NZ_JBHIQK010000002.1, read as the reverse complement.
CAATCTGGTCTTTAGATCTAAAATAAATATACATATTATAATGAGAGAGGTTCGTCGTATGGCCGAAGGTGAAATGAATAACAGTGGTGGAGAGCCGGTTTTTGCTGTATTAACTCAATATTTAAAAGATTTATCATTCGAAAACCCTGGTGCTCCTCGTTCATTGCGTGCACGTGAAAAGTCACCACAAATTGATATCAATATTAACGTCAATGCTAACCCAATTGGTGATGATAATTATGATGTCGTTTTGTCTCTCTCCGTTAAAGCCAATGATGACACTGAAACCTTATTTCATGTAGAACTGATTTACGGTGGTGTTTTCCACCTTAAAAACATTCCACAAGAACATGTTATGCCACTGGTCTTTATTGAATGTCCCCGTCTTTTATTTCCATTTGCTCGCCAAATTATATCTGATGCTACTCAAAGTGGTGGTTTTCCACCTTTGTGGATTGACCCTATTGATTTTGCAGCACTCTTCCAAAAGCGTCTTTCTGAAGAACAAAAGGACAGTCAAATACAGCCCTCTTAAAAAATTTATTTTTTTTGCTATCAAAAAGCCCCTTGATATATTATTGGTATATTAGGGGCTTTTTTTCCTTTAGATGACTTTTTCGGCATGATAAGCCGCAAGCATTGCAATATTGACAACATCTGTATCGCTTCCACTAAATGGTACAATTTGGACAGATTTTTCCAATCCAATTAAAATAGGACCAATGATGGTTGCTTCACCAAGTTCTTGTAACATTTTGCTGGCAATGGAAGACGCGTGATATCCAGGCATAACTAAAATATTAGCAGTCTCTGTTAATCCCATAAATGGGTATTGCTGCATCAATTTGGAATTGAGCGCCACATCAGCGCTTATTTCTCCATCAAACTCAAAATCAACCTTGCGTTCGTGCAAAATATTAATTGCATCCTGAATTTGCTGCGTCGTCTGCCCTTTCATGTAGCCAAACGTAGAAAATGCTAAAAATGCTACCCGTGGTTGATATCCAAATCCACGCACAAACGAAGCTGTTTGTTCCGCTATATCAGCAAATTCTTCAGCATTAGGATTTTCATAAACAGCTGTATCGGCAATAAACACAGTTCGGCCACGGCAAATGGCCATTGAAATACCAATCAATCGTTCTTTTGGTTTTTCATCAATTGCCCGACGTATATCGATCAACGCTGTTTCATAATTGCGTGTCACCCCTGTAACCATTGCATCAGCATCTCCTAGTGCCACCATACACGCAGCAAAATAATTGCGATCATTATTGATACGACGATGACAGTCACGCAACAGCCAGCCTTGACGCTGCATCTTTTTATAAAGATAATTCGCATAAGCATCTGTACGGCAAGAAAGCTTGGCATTTATAATAGAAATACCTTCACGCTCCAAATCAATTCCAGCGATAACAGCTGCTTCTCTTATTTGCTCTTCCCGACCAACCAAAATCGCTTGTCCTAATTTTTGATGAACATAAGAAACGGCTGCCCGCATAACTTGTTCTTCTTCACCTTCTGCAAAAACAATTTGTTTTGGCGCTTGACGAACGTGGTTATAAACCCCACGCATTATCGAAGAAGTAGGATCACGCCTCGCATTTAAATCACGCTCATAGGCCTCTAAATCATCTATGTTCTTTTGTGCAACACCGCTTTCCATTGCTGCTTTTGCTACCGCTATTGAAACAACTGTGAACAAACGCGGATCAAAAGGAACGGGAATGATATAATTAGGACCAAATTTTAATCGCTTTCCACGATAAGCTTCTGCAACGCTGTCAGGTACTTCCTCATGCGCTAAATCAGCAAGAGCTCTTGCCGCAGCAATCTTCATGTCTTCATTAATAACTGTTGCACGCACATCAAGCGCACCACGAAATATATAAGGAAAACAGAGAACATTATTAATCTGATTTGGATAATCGGAACGCCCTGTTGCAACAATAGCATCATGACGCACTTGCATAACCTCTTCCGGCGTAATTTCTGGATCGGGATTGGCCATAGCAAAAATGATCGGCTGCGGCGCCATGGATTTTACCATTTCAGGGGTAAGAGCACCTTTAGCAGAAACCCCGAAAAATATATCTGCTCCTTCCATTGCTTCCATAAGCGTACGTTTATCCGTTCGAATAGCATGCGCAGATTTCCACTGATTCATTCCCTCTTTACGACCTTCATAGACCACGCCCTTTGTATCACATAATATGATATTTTCAGAACGAAAGCCCATTGCTTTAATCAGTTCAATACAAGCAATCCCAGCAGAACCAGCACCATTACAGACTAACCGCGTGTTTTGCATATCGCGCCCTGTTAAAGTCAAAGCATTGAGAACACCCGCAGCAACAATAATCGCTGTACCATGTTGATCATCGTGAAAAACAGGAATATTCATCACCTCGCGTAGGCGGCTTTCAATCATAAAGCACTCAGGTGCCTTAATGTCTTCAAGATTGATTCCACCAAAAGAAGGTTCTAAATGACGCACCAAATTGATAAAACTTTCCGTATCATTTATATCAATTTCTAAATCAATGGAATCAATATCCGCAAAACGCTTAAACAGCACTGCTTTGCCTTCCATGACCGGCTTAGAGGCAAGGGCACCTAAATTGCCTAACCCTAAAATAGCTGTACCATTTGAAATAACAGCAACAAGATTGCCTTTTGCTGTATAATCGTAAGCGAGTGCTGGATTTTGAGCAATTGCCTTAACTGGAACTGCAACACCTGGTGAATAAGCAAGTGCTAAATCATGCTGTGTTGCCATAGACTTTGTTGCAACAATCTCAAGCTTTCCTGGTCGACCACGACTATGAAAATCTAGAGCTTCTCTTTCGCTCGCACTGTAAACAGTTTGAGACATTTTCTGATCCTGCTCGCTCTTTTTCATCTCACTTTATTTTCTCCAAAAACAGTGTAAATTTTGCTTGATAATGCGTATAGTTATTAAATTTGATTCATATGTTAGAAATCGCTATTCTTGCCTTAGCAAATCTGATGATACGTTGCAATTTAGAGATAAATAAATATCGAAGTAAACAAAAAAGAGTAAAAACTTCACTTAAAGGAAACAGGCCTCGTACAAATGGATAAAAAAAACAATCATAAAAATAATTTAATTCCACAGCCTGCCTCCTCATCTGCTTCCTCTCAAGAACGTCTTACACCTATGATGGAGCAGTACATAGAAATCAAAGCCATCAATCATGATTCCCTTCTCTTTTACAGGATGGGGGATTTCTATGAATTATTTTTTAATGATGCAATTGAAGCGGCTCAGGCTTTAGGAATCACACTCACAGCACGCGGAAAACATTTAGGACAAGATATTCCTATGTGTGGTGTTCCCGTTCATGCGGCAGATGATTATTTGCAAAAACTCATTGCTTGTGGTTATCGTGTTGCTGTTTGTGAACAAATAGAAGATCCTGCTGAAGCGAAAAAACGTGGCTCAAAGTCTGTTGTTCGGCGTGATGTTGTTCGTCTTGTAACACCTGGAACAATAACAGAAGAAAAACTCCTTGATCCAACGCGTGCAAATTATTTGATGACGCTTTCCCGTATAAAAACCAGTGATGGAGAAGAGTTTGCTCTTTCTTGGATTGATATCTCAACAGGCATATTTCGTGTAACAGAAAGCCGCCAAGAAAAACTTTTGGCAGATATTATGCGTGTGGATCCACAAGAAATCATTGTTGCTGATTCCTTTTTTCATGATAAATCTCACAAATCGCTTTTTAATGTTCTTGATCGTATCGTTTCACCTCAACCTGCTTGTCTCTTTGATGCACTCACCGCTGAACGCGATATTTGCAATTATTTTAAACTCTCAACTCTTGAGGGTGTTGCCGATTATTCACGTTCCGAACTCTCTGCAATTGTGGCGGCTATTCGTTATATCGAAAAAACACAAATCACGCATCGTCCTCCCCTCATGCAGCCTGAGCGCCAAAATGAAAGTGCGACTCTTTTTATTGATGCTGCAACCAGATTAAGCCTTGAACTTATTCGTACGACATCAGGTCAACGGGATGGAAGTTTATTAAAAGCGATTGATCGCACTGTAACAGGAGGAGGGTCACGCCTTCTTATTGACCGCCTTATTGCTCCCCTCACCACTCCTTCAGCGATTGATACGCGTTTGGATTCTATCGATTTTTTTCTACGTAATCCTTCTCTTGCAGAAGCGATAAAGCTTATTTTAAAAGGGGGACCAGATATGCCCCGCGCCGTTTCACGTTTGGCTCTTGGACGAGGAGGCCCCCGTGATATGGCGACAATCCAACGCGGTTTTGAAATCATTCGTGAACTGCATCAACTCCTTAATAATGAGCTCCTACCTCAAGAAATAAGTGATGTACAGCAGATATTCTCAAACTTACCCACAGCTTTATACATTCATTTAGAGCAAGCATTAGCTGATGATCTCCCACTGCTTAAACGTGATGGGGGATTTATTCGCTCCAATTATCATAAAGAGCTCGATGAAATGCGGGCTTTACGTGACGAATCTCGCCGCGTTATCGCTGAACTTCAAGCGCAATATGCCCAAGAAACAGATATTAAGACGCTTAAAATAAAGCATAATAATATTCTAGGCTATTTCATTGAAGTAACCAGTACACAAGCATCTGCTCTCACAAATAATCCACAGGCTAAAGCACGTTTTATTCATCGCCAAACAATGGCAAACGCTATGCGTTTTACGACAACAGAGCTTGCTGACCTTGAAAGCCGTATTGCCCATGCTGCCAACCATGCATTGACGCTTGAATTAGAAATCTTTGATATTCTCGTTCAGGAAATTACCGAACAAGTTGACTTTATTCGTAAAGCCTCTGAAGCAATTGCCATTTTAGATGTCTCTGTCGCTCTAGCACATCTTGCTGAAGAACAAGGATATTGCCGCCCTAAAATTGATCATTCACTGACCTTTCATATTACAGCAGGACGCCACCCTGTCGTCGAGCAAGCACTCCGCAAACAAGCCGCAGAACCCTTTATTGCCAATAATTGTGATCTCTCTGTACAAAAAAATCAACAGTATGCAGCAATCTGGCTTTTAACTGGACCTAATATGGGAGGAAAATCAACTTTTTTGCGGCAAAATGCTCTCATTGCTATTATGGCACAAATGGGGTCCTTTGTTCCAGCAACTTCAGCGCATATTGGCGTCGTTGATCGCCTGTTTAGCCGTGTTGGTGCTTCCGATGATCTTGCACGAGGGCGCTCAACCTTTATGATGGAAATGGTGGAAACAGCAACGATTCTCAACCATGCAAGTCACCACTCCCTTGTTATTCTTGATGAAATAGGACGTGGAACATCAACCTTTGATGGACTATCTATTGCTTGGGCAGCCGTTGAATATCTCCATGAAGTTAACCATTGTCGTGCTATTCTTGCTACCCATTTTCATGAAATGACTGCGCTTACCGAAAAACTTGATAGACTGCATAATGTAACCATGAAAGTCAAAAATTGGGATGGTGATGTGGTTTTCCTTCATGAGGTCATACCAGGAGCTGCTGACCGTTCCTATGGTGTACAAGTTGCAAAGCTTGCTGGACTTCCCCCAGCCGTTATTACACGAGCGACAGATGTCCTCCATCAACTAGAACAAGGTGAAATGGCTGGAAAAGGGCATAAACTCATTGATGATTTACCCCTCTTTTCTCTTAAAGCAACATCTCCTGTCAATGAAGAAAGAAACAAACATTGTGTTCTTCACGAAGCTTTAAAAAATATCCATCCTGATGAACTCTCTCCTAAGCAAGCTTTAGAAACAATTTACCACCTCAAACAGCTTGAAGAGAGTACCCCCCTATAGAAAACAGATGTTATTTTTTATTAAATAAGCTTTCTTAATAGGAAATAAAGTGTCCTTTTTTGATATGTTTTGGTACAAATATTTGTTTACCTTATTCCTATTGCTTTTCTACGCAATATATTTTGATAAGTAGAATGCATCTAGAGGAAAAATCCTATGCATTATATTTCATATTTCCTTAGATCAATCTTGACGTTTATACAAAAAAATTGATCCACATCGATTCTTTTTACAAGACAATCATTTTTTGCAACGATTATCTTGAATTCTCCTCCACCTTGCCAACATGCATGTCTAATGAATTACGCTTTTTCACGCTCAATATTATCTTACTCATAGCAACAGCGTTGGTTTAAAGTTGTCTGTGTGTATCATACTACCCCATTTTGCATGATAAATTCACGTGCAATAGATTATGCTTTTTCTTTATATTTCAAATGATAAAGAACTCTTTTACTGTTTCCACATGAATCATATAATTAAGTATATCAATGATATTCTAATTGCATTTTATTTTCCTAAAAAAAGCTTTTGAAATCCTTCCCAACCTTAAACGACGAAGATTTCCACTCGAATTTGATCTGTAAACAGTCCCAATTCTAGCGGCTTCCTCTTAAGCTTCCCACTCATGTAATTAACTTACACAAGGACTTGACAAACAAGCCTAAGAATATTCACAACTCACGTTAAAAACACTTAAATGTTGAAAGCTTTCTTATATCCCACGTCTCAATGACAGTGTTTTATAGCCCAACAAAATAATATCACCAGTACAATAAATATCTTTCATAAGATGAGTAATAAGAGATCATAACCTTGCATAAAACTAGAATATGATATGAAAAGCGCTTGATACGACCTCACCTGTCTTACACAACTACTAAAAAAAATCCGCAGCAGCTTTTATAAATTTTATGCATCGCCTTTTAATCATACTTACGATAACTCAAAATATCCTGATAAGCTCATAAACTTATCCGCTTAGAATATCGTGCAAAAGATACCAAAAAATCTCTTAGAGGACTATCTTTCTTTTATAAGTCAATACATTGATTTATAATTAAAGTTTAGCGTTATTGAACTTGAATTAGCCCCCCCAAATATCGTAAGATTCTTTCATTTCAAGCCTGTTTATCTTAAACCAATCAAAATCACTTGCTTGCACATCACAAGCGGGATGAGTGTGTGGGAAAAACTATAATACAAATGCCTCTTATGAACCCCAAGGATTGTAGCAACATCCATGAGCTGGCAAAGTGTGTGATGGTGCCGGCTTGCTTCTTCTCAAGCGTAAAGATGGGGCTGTTCAATGGATTTATCGTTATACCATTCATAGGTACCGTCGCAAAATGCGCTTGGGAGCATTGAGAGATGTCTCTTAAAACGCATCCTTTATCTCATCAAATATTACGAACTGCACCCTTTGAAGCAGATGTGGTCATCGCTGCATAAGCTTTGAGAGCCTTTGAAATTTTACGCTGACGCTTCTCAACCGGTTGCCAAGCACCTTTTCCTTTTGCTTCCATCTTAGCACGACGCTGCCTCATTTCAATGTCATCAACCAATATATGAATGCTACGATTTGGAATATCAATTTCTATGATATCCCCCTCTTCTACCAACGCAATTTCTCCTCCTTCAGCAGCTTCTGGTGAAATATGTCCTATCGAGAGCCCTGAGCTCCCCCCTGAAAAACGTCCATCCGTAACAAGTGCACAAACCTTGCCCAATCCTTTAGATTTGAGATAACTCGTTGGATAGAGCATTTCTTGCATTCCAGGTCCACCACGAGGACCTTCATAACGGATTAAAACAATTTCACCTGTTTTAATCTTATCCGTTAATATAGCTGAAACAGCTGAATCTTGGCTTTCAAAAATTCTTGCTGGACCTTTAAAGGTTAAAATTGACTGATCAACACCTGCTGTCTTTACAATACAGCCATCTTTTGCAAGATTTCCATAAAGAACTGCCAATCCTCCATCTTGTGAATAAGCATGTTTCCTATCGCGAATCACACCTTTTTCACGATCAAGATCAAGAGTCTCATAGCGACTAGATTGGCTAAAAGCGGTTTGGGTTGGAATGCCACCTGGAGCAGCACGATAAAATGCACGAACTGTTGGTTCATTGGTTTGTTTTACATCCCAACGGTACAAAGCTTCTTTCATCGTTTTTGCGTGAACCGTATAAGTTGACGTATCAATGAGTCCCGCCGCATCCAATTCGCCTAAAAGCCCCATAATACCACCGGCACGATGAACATCTTCCATATGCACATTCGCAACAGAAGGAGCAACCTTGCATAAAACAGGAACACGACGTGAAAGATGATCAATATCCGTCATGGTAAAATCCACCTCACCTTCTTGCGCCGCTGCTAAAAGATGCAGTACTGTATTGGTTGATCCTCCCATGGCAATATCAACGGTCATTGCATTTTCAAAAGCCTTGCGTGAAGCAATAGAGCGTGGCAAAACTGTTTCATCATCTTCTTCATAATAACGCTTGACCAATGTAACAATCTGTTTTCCAGCTTCTTCAAAAAGCATCCGTCGATCTGCATGTGTTGCTAGCATTGATCCATTTCCGGGAAGCGAAAGCCCCAATGCTTCCGTTAAACAATTCATAGAGTTGGCCGTAAACATTCCTGAACAAGAACCACATGTAGGACAAGCAGCGCGCTCCATTTCAGCAACTTCTTCTTCTGAATTCTGTTCTGAAGCTGCTGCGACCATGGCATCAACCAAATCAACCATTAGATCTTGATCTTTCCATTTAATCTTACCTGCTTCCATAGGACCGCCTGAAACAAAGATTGTTGGAATATTCAACCGTAAAGCAGCCATTAACATACCAGGCGTAATTTTGTCACAATTAGAAATACAGACAAGTGCATCCGCACAATGTGCATTAACCATATACTCTACAGAATCAGCAATAATTTCGCGTGAAGGCAAAGAATAAAGCATTCCATCATGCCCCATCGCAATTCCATCATCTACAGCAATAGTGTTAAACTCTTTCGCAACACCACCAGCAACGGCTATCTGTTGTGCAACCAATTGCCCAAGATCCTTTAAATGGACATGTCCTGGTACAAATTGTGTAAAAGAATTCGCAATCGCAATAATGGGTTTACCAAAATCTGCATCTTTCATCCCTGTTGCACGCCAAAGACCGCGGGCTCCTGCCATATTACGCCCGTGAGTCGATATTCTTGAACGGTAAGAAGGCATTATTTTTTTCCCCTCAAATAATTCCATTTTTCTTGTTGTGCTGTAACTTCATTATAAAAACAAGAGCTTTAGTATTCAAAAGAGAAAAATACCTTGGACTGAGACATTTGAAGCACAAAATTAAAAGATTTGCATCAACTTCCTCATAAAGCTTTTGTTTTTTCTATTCCTTATCAATCAACATCTCATCTCTGCGTAACTCTATGTTTGAGAAAAATGTCAAGACGATTCAGTGCAGTATGAACTGTTCTAGATTTTTGTATGCCAGATTTGATGGCTATATTGCGTATATCTATTTGCGTAATTTCTGAAATTGGAAAGAATATAAAGGCATCGTGGTAAAAATCTATCATCTCCTTACAATTCAGCTTTACACCTTTCAAAAGCTTCCATAGTAATATCTTTTAAATAATGATGAGGCGCTGTCTCATACTTTTGTTTTTCACACTCTTCAATGGAGTTACCCCCTTAGGAAGAACAAAACACACCAAACAAAATACACTTGTATTGCCAATTTACGCATTCGTTTTAAAGAAACATTTCTCACTGCGCTCGAACTCAGTTCATGACAGCGTCCATAAAGGTATAACGGCCCTCGTGAATAATATAAACTTATGAGAAGCATCCTCACCACTTATGAAGAAGAAAACAAACACCATCATACATTTTACTCATCCCCAATGTTGCGAAGTCCTTGGCAATTAAGACAATTAAAAAGAGAGATTTTTATTCCTTTCTTCAAGTGTTTTTATCCACATGGCTCTCCTTGCTTATGACATCAAGCAAGTGACTTTAATTGTTTTAACATAAGAAGATCTCAAATGAGAGAACCTTATGATATTCGGGACTCTCATTCCAGTTGTAAAAAAATTAATTATGAATATAAATCAATGTCTTATATCATTATACCCTTTATGAGAAAAACGAATAGAATTTATAAAGAACTCCGTTTTTCTCGTAAGGAAATCTAGTGCAGAGTTACAATTTGTAGTTCATGCTCATTGGCTCCAGCAAGAGCGATAGAGCGTTCATCGGATAAAATGATAGGATAACCTGTTTCACCAAAGAGAGCCCATATGGTAATGCCTGGGGTCATTGGTGGAAGATCTGGAAAGTTTTTAGCCAAGTCATCTGTACAAACTTTTTTTAAATAGGCAATCTGTCCCGCATCAGAGTAGGCTGTGTTCTGAAACGATAAGTTTTGTTTATGTTCTCCCATTTCACGGTTCCTTTACGCCTTAACTTTTATGACTCACCACTACTGACTTTAATTGGAATCTGTTTTATTTCTTTTTTTAATCTTGGTTGATACAGATTAATTGATAAAAGACCATTTTTCAACTCCGCATTTGTGACATGCATCCCTTCCGCAAGAATAAAGATTCGCTGGAATTGTCGCGCAGCTATACCGCGATATAAATATTGATGATTTTGGTTGTCTGTTTGTTTACCATGAATAACCAATTGATTATCATCGAGCAAAATATTAAGATGATTAATCTTAAATCCAGCAACAGCCAAAGTTATCCGGATATGATTTGCATCATCGTTTTTATGTAAACGTTCAATGTTATAGGCTGGGTAAGCTTCATCAGCTTTACCGATACGTTGCAATGTTTTTTCTACGGTTTCAAATCCTAAAAGAAAAGGATTGGAGAAAGGCGTCACATGTGTCATTCATGAGTATCCTCTTTGAAAAGCGGCGTTACTTGACCAAACTCTATACAAAGTGTTCGCTGCATTCCTCTCATATGGCGAGCGTAAATGATAACTTCAAGAGAGAAAATTAAGAGAGTTCAATGACTCAACGTACCATAAAATTATCAAAAGCGCGAAATTTATCTAGTATATTATATAATAAAGATGAAGTTGCAGAAATATTTCGCCGTTTTTCTGTGCAACGCCCAGCGCCTAAGAGTGATCTTATCTATACAAATATTTTTACGCTTTTGGTGGCAGTTGTACTTTCAGCTCAAGCGACAGATGTAAGCGTTAATAAAGCGACAAAAGAATTATTTCGCCTTGCTGATCAACCGGAAAAAATGGTTGCATTAGGGGAAGAAGAAATAGCACTTCATATCCGTTCAATCGGTCTTTGGCGAGCAAAAGCACGCAATATTTATGCACTTTGCAACTGTTTAATTAATCAATATGGCGGTCAAGTCCCTGATACGCGTGAAGCACTTATGTCCCTCCCTGGAGTGGGACGAAAAACGGCTAATGTTGTTTTGAATGTTGCTTTTGGTCAACCTACATTGGCAGTAGATACACATATTTTTCGCTTAAGCAATCGTCTTGGTTTAGCGCCTGGCAAAACACCAGAGATTGTCGAAAAAAAATTATTAAAGATTATACCGATCTATTATCTTCGTCATGCGCATCATTGGCTAATTTTACATGGACGCTATATTTGTCAAGCACGTCAAGCAAAATGTGCGCAATGCATTATTGCCGATTTATGTAAAGCCGCAAGCAAAACAAATGCTATTCCGGCACCTCTGGTTGAAATTCAAGGCAATGGAGCGCCCATTTTTTTATAATACGGTCTTGCTATTTTGTGTATACTAGCTTATGAGAACATTTTTGGAACCGCCCGGCAGGGCATGCCGTGGCTGTTTAAATGCTTGTTCAAGCGTTGGTCCGCTTGATCAAATAAAATGTTTGATTGAATCAATTAATGTATGGAGTAGCAAAATGCCCAAGATGAAGACCAAATCATCCGCTAAAAAGCGGTTTAAAATCACTGCGTCAGGCAAAATTAAAGTAGCAGCTGCTGGTAAGCGCCACGGCATGATTAAGCGTTCGAATAAATTTATTCGCGATGCACGTGGAACAATGGTTTTGTGTGAACAAGATGCTAAAAAAGTCATTCAGCATTATTTGCCGAATGGTATTTAAACCTTACGCTTTTGATTTTGAGGAGATTATAATATGGCTCGTGTGAAAAGAGGTGTGACAGCACACGCTAAGCACAAAAAAGTTCTTAAACAAGCTGAAGGCTTTTATGGTCGACGTAAAAATACCATTCGTGCTGCTAAAGCAGCAGTTGATCGTTCAAAGCAGTATGCTTATCGTGACCGCAAAAATAGAAAGCGTACTTTCCGTGCTTTGTGGATTCAGAGAATTAATGCGGCTGTTCGTGCAGAAGGTTTAACTTATGGACGTTTTATTGATGGCTTATCAAAAGCTGGTATTGAAGTTGATCGTAAGGTTCTTTCAGACATAGCAATCCACGAGGCGGAAGCATTTTCAGCTCTAGTCGCTTCAGCAAAAAAAGCTTTAGAATATTTAAAAGACACAACACCTAATGCTTTTGAAGGCGCTGTCAAGTAAGCCAGTCGTGTTCTCTTAAAGCATTTATTTATTCGAGGTCCCGTGCTGGCTATTGCGAGTGCGGGTTTTTCTTTATTAGAAAATAGGCAAAAATATGAATGATATTGAGCGTCTGGAACAAGAAATTTGTTTAGCCTTAGAGGCAGCAGGTGATGAACAAGCACTTGAAACAGTGCGTATTTCAGCATTGGGTAAAAAAGGTAGTATCTCTGAAAAATTAAAAGAATTAGGAAAAATGGATGCTGGCGAGCGCCATAAAGTTGGACCTGTTCTTAATGGATTAAAAAATCGCATTTTAGAATTATGGGCACAAAAGCGTGATCTTCTGAAAAGACAGGCACTGGATGCCCGTCTTTCTCGTGAAACAGTTGATGTTACCTTGCCTGTTCGCTCTTCACCTATAGAACGGGGACGCATTCATCCTATTTCACAAGTGATTGAGGAAATTATTGCCATTTATACGAAGTTGGGTTTTTCTCTTGCCGAAGGTCCAGATATTGAAACAGATTATTATAATTTTACAGCATTGAATTTTCCTGAAGGGCATCCAGCGCGTGAAATGCATGATACCTTCTTTTTTGATGTTGATAAAATGGGAGAGAGAAAATTATTGCGAACCCATACATCACCCGTACAAATTCGTACACTAGAAAAACAAAAAGCACCGATACGGATCATTATTCCTGGAAAAACTTACCGCATGGATTCGGATGCAACGCATTCTCCTATGTTCCATCAGGTAGAAGGTCTTGTCATTGATAAAACCTCCACCATTGCCCATATGATGTGGCTACATGAAACCTTTTGTAAAGAATTTTTTGAAGTTCCTTCTGTAAAAATGCGTTTTCGTCCCTCTTTTTTCCCTTTTACCGAACCATCTATGGAAGTGGATATTCAATGTGATCGTTCTGGTTCAGAAATAAAATTTGGTGAAGGACAGGGTTGGTTGGAAATTTTAGGATGCGGAATGGTGCATCCTCATGTGTTGAAAAATGTTGGTTTAGATCCCGATGAATATCAAGGCTTTGCATGGGGAATGGGCATTGATCGTATTGCCATGTTGAAATACGGTATGCCTGATTTGCGGGCTTTTTTTGATGCTGACCTGCGTTGGTTAGACCATTATGGCTTTCGTTGCTTTGATATGCCTGCTTTTTTTCCTAATAGAAATGTGTGATCTTAGTCATCGCTTTCATGTGAGGTTTTAAAATGAAGTTTACATTGTCCTGGTTAAAAGATCACTTAGAGACAAATGCATCTTTGGATGAAATTTGTGAAAAATTAACCGCTATCGGTCTTGAGGTTGATCACGTTGATGATCGGTCTTCTTTAAAAGGTTTTGTGATTGCAAAAGTTTTAACAGCAATAAAACATCCTGATGCCGATAAACTCCAGATTCTGTCCGTCGATACAGGAACTTCCACACCTGTTCAAGTTGTCTGTGGAGCACCAAATGCACGTGCAGGTCTTATTGGTGTTTTGGCATTACCAGGCACTTATATTCCAGGACTCGATGTGACATTATCTGTAGGAAAAATCCGCGGGGTTGAAAGTTTTGGGATGATGTGTTCGCAAGCAGAGCTTGAATTATCAAATGAGCATGACGGGATTATCGAACTTCCAGAAGATGCACCTATTGGAAATTCATTTGCAGCTTATGCTGGTTTAGATGATCCGATCATTGATATTGGTTTGACCCCCAATCGTTCCGATTGTACAGGTGTTCGCGGTATTGCCCGTGATCTTGCTGCCGTTGGAATGGGAAAATTAAAAGAATTATCCTTGTCAAAACTTGAGCCTTCTTTTGAAACACCTCTCGATGTTTCATTAGATTTTTCGCAAGGTTCATCATTATGTTTAGGTTTCGCTTGGCGTGAAGTACGCAATGTTCAAAATGGCGAATCACCACAGTGGATGCAACAACGTTTGAATGCAATTGGTTTGAGACCGATTAATGCGCTTGTTGATATGACCAATTACATCAGTTTTGACCTTGGTCGTCCACTCCATGTTTTTGATGCAGATAAAATTAAAGGTAATTTGTGTGTACGTTGTGCTCGTGAGGGAGAACAGCTTCAAGCACTAAACGGAAAAGTCTATCATCTGGGCGCTAAGAATTGTGTCATTGCAGATGACGAGGGGGTTGTTTCGATTGCCGGCATCATGGGCGGTGAAAGAACGAGTTGTGATGAAACAACACATCGCGTTATTATTGAATCGGCGCTTTGGGATGCGCAAAGCATTGCACAAACAGGAAGAGCATTAGGTCTTATCAGTGATGCACGTTATCGATTTGAACGAGGTGTTGATCCGGCTTTTATAGAAACAGGGCTTGAAACTGCAACAGAATTGGTCTTACGTCTTTGTGGTGGTGAAGTATCTAAAAAAAGTATCGTTGGCTATCAGCAACAAGAAATCAAACAGATCGCTTTTCCTTTTTCTGAAATTAAACGTTTAACAAATTTGGAAATAGAACCTGAAAAAGTCAGCTCTATTTTAACAAAACTTGGATTTTTCGTTGAAGGAAAAGGAGATGTCGTTACGGTAAAAGTACCATCATGGCGCCCTGATATTATGGGTAAAGCCGATTTGGTGGAAGAGGTCATGAGAATTTATGGGTTAGATAAAATTAAACCTATTCCTTTGGAAAACTTTGCAGAAGGAAAAGATCAAATTTTAACATGCGCACAAATTCGTTCACGTGCTACACGTTTGGCTTTAGTACAACGTGGTATGAAAGAAGCGGTAACATGGTCTTTTATTTCTGAAAATCAAGCTCTTGCTTTTGGAGGAGGTCAAGAAGAGCTTAAATTAGTTAATCCTATTGCTGCTGATATGTCAGTAATGCGTCCTTCCCTTTTACCTGGTTTGATTATGGCGGCACAGAGAAATGCTGATCGTGGTTTTTCCGATCTTTCTTTGTTTGAAGTTTCAAGTATTTATGAGGGTGACACCCCTGATAAACAACACCGTGTTGTTAGTGGAGTTCGTCGCGGAACAGAGCAATTTAAAGGGGCAGGGCGTTTTTGGAATGGAAATGCAACCGTCGTTGATGTTTTTGATGCCAAAGCAGATGCTTTAGCTGTTTTAGAAGCATGTGATATGGATGTTGGGAAAGTGCAGATTGAAGTTGGGGCACCTGATTGGTATCATCCAGGTCGTTCAGGTGTCATAAAACTTGGATCAAAGATTATTCTTGGTTTTTTTGGTGTTTTTCATCCTGCTACATTAGAAACGTTAGATGTCAGTGGTCCTTTATGCGGCTTTGAAATTTTTCTAGACCGAATTCCAGAATCAAAGAAAAAAACGACCAAAAGCCGTCCTCCTTTGAAACTCTCACCTTTTCAAATGGTGCGGCGTGATTTTGCCTTTATAGCGGATAAAACTGTTGCCTCTTCTCTTATTATTCGGGCGGCAGGTGGAGCTGATAAAAAACTTATTCATTCAGTGCAGGTTTTTGATATTTTTGAAGATTTAAGCTTTGGTGAAGATAAAAAATCTGTTGCAATTGAAGTAACTATTCAGCCCATAGAACGGACTCTAACAGATGAAGATTTAGAAAAGCTTGCCTCAAAAATCGTGGATAATGTTACCAAAATGACAGGCGCATATTTACGCTACTGAGTATTCTCATTTTTTATGAGATATTTTACATGAAGTGGGAGCATTTTTGAGTGCTCCCTTTTTGTTTGGCATTCAAGAGCTATAGAACTTCTTGAAAGGGGATCTCTTTACTAAAACAAGCTGCTTAAATTATCAATTTTTTCAATATGAAAAAACTGTTTTTAAACATCTTGAAAAGTTATTTTTTCTCTTAATCCTTCATTGCAAATGTAAAAGATAACTGCTATTGCTAAATGATAATGCAAATTATTTGCAATAAAAAGAAGACATATAAAGGAAAGAGAGCATCAATGAACGTAAGAACATTTTTCACCATAGTTTTTGGAAGTGTTATTTTTTTTACACCCAATTTTGCTTTGTGTGCTGGTAAATTTAAAGCTGTTACGACATTTACTATCATTGCTGATATGGCACGCAATGTAGCAGGTGATGCCGCTGATGTTGAATCCATTACAAAACCAGGTGCGGAAATTCATGAATATCAACCCACCCCACGCGATCTTATGCGTGCTCAGGGAGCTAACCTTGTATTGTGGAATGGTTTAGAGTTAGAGCTTTGGTTTGAAAAGTTTTTTCAAAATATCAAGGATGTTCCAAGTGTTGTTGTTTCAAAAGGTATTCTACCCATTAAAATTGGTGAGGGCCCTTTTAGCGGTAAACCCAATCCTCATGCGTGGATGTCACCGACCTCTGCTTTGATTTACGTTGATAATATTCGCGATGCTTTTGTAAAATATGACCCTGAACATGCTGAAATTTATAAAGAGAATGCTGAAATTTATAAACAGAAAATTCGTGCAACGATTGATCCAATTAGAGCTGAATTAGAAGCCGTACCGCAAGATAAGCGTTGGCTTGTGACCAGTGAGGGGGCTTTTAGCTATTTGGCGCGTGATTTTGATCTAAAAGAACTTTATTTATGGCCCATCAATGCTGACCAACAAGGAACACCACAGCAGGTCAAGCATGTTATTGATATGGTTCGCAAATACAATATTCATGCAGTTTTTTCTGAAAGCACTATTTCCCCTGCACCTGCTAAGCAGGTTGCCAGAGAAACAGGGGCTAAATACGGTGGTGTTCTCTATGTTGATTCTCTGAGTGAGAAAAATGGTGAGGTCCCCACTTATATTGATTTATTACGTGTCACGAGTGGGCGTATTAGCAAGGCTCTAGCAGAGGGAGTAAAAAGCCAATGACGGAATGTGGAATATTTGCCCAAGGGGTAACGGTAACTTATCGTAATGGACATACAGCTTTACGCGAAGTGAATTTTGAAAGTCCAAAGGGTTCTATTACGGCATTGGTTGGTGTTAATGGATCCGGTAAGTCAACGTTATTTAAAGCGATTATGGGGTTTGTACGCCCCTCAAAGGGAAAAATTCGCATGTTTGATTTGCCCGTTGATGTAGCTTTGAAAAAAAATCTTATTGCTTATGTTCCTCAAAGTGAAGATGTCGATTGGAATTTTCCTGTCTTGGTTGAAGATGTTGTATTGATGGGGCGGTACGGTCATATGAATTTCTTTCGCTATGCCCGTACACAAGATTATGAAGCCGTTCGTATTGCCTTAGAACGTGTTGATATGCTGGCTTTTGCTAAGCGCCAAATTGGAGAACTTTCTGGTGGACAGAAAAAGCGTGTTTTTCTAGCACGCGCTCTTGCACAAAAAGCAAAAGCTATTTTATTAGATGAGCCGTTTACAGGGGTTGATGTTACAACAGAAGATAAAATCATTGCTTTGTTACAAGATCTTCGTAAAGAAGGAGCTGTGATCTTGGTTTCAACGCACAATTTGGGCTCTGTTCGTGAATTTTGTGATCATACGGTTTTAATAAAAGGAACAGTGTTAGCTTCCGGATTAACTGAAAAAATCTTTACAAAGCAAAATCTGGAAAAAACTTTTGGAGGGTCTTTGCACCACCATATTTTTGATCTTCAAAGCACAAAAAAAAATGATGTTTTCATGGGAAGAAAGCAGTCTGCAGTTTGTGAAGATATTGAAAGAGTGGAGCACGTTGCATGATTTCTTGGTTGCTTGAGCCACTGAGCTATCAATATATGGTGAATGCAATGTGGGTTTCTGGGTTAGTTGGGTGTGTTTGTGCCTTTCTTTCGGCTTTTTTGATGTTAAAAGGTTGGTCATTGATTGGTGATGCACTTTCCCATTCGATTGTTCCTGGTGTAGCAGGAGCTTACCTTTTAGGGTTACCTTTTTCACTCGGCGCTTTTTTTTCTGGTGGTCTTGCAGCAGCAGCAATGCTCTTTTTTAACCATCGAACAAAACTTAAAGAAGATACCATTATTGGGCTCATTTTTTCTTCCTTTTTTGCCTTTGGGTTATTTCTCAAATCATTAAAACCAATGGCTGTTAATATTGATACGATTGTTTTGGGAAATATTTTAGCAGTTAGTTCAACAGATATTCTACAATTGGCTTTTATCGGCTTTTTTTCTTTGCTTATATTGCTTTTGAAATGGAAAGATCTTCTTGTTTCATTATTTGATGAAACGCATGCGCATGCCATTGGATTAAACGTAAAGTTTTTAAAGATTCTCTTTTTCACATTACTGGCCGCTTGTACCGTTGCTGCCATGCAAACCGTTGGAGCGTTCTTAGTCATTTGTCTTGTTGTGACACCTGGGGCAACAGCCTATCTTTTAAGTGATCGTTTCGTAAATGTCTTGATTATTGCAGTTATAATTGGAACATTCACAAGTGTCTTGGGTGTTTATGTAAGTTATTTTTTGAATGCGCAAACAGGCGGGGTCGTAGTACTTTTTCAAGCATTTTTATTTATTTTGGCTTTTGTTTTTGCTCCTAAACACGGGTTTATTGCTGCACGCTTACGTATAAATGCGGCAAAAAAGGGTGTGATATTATCATGATTGATCAATTACTGCTTCCGTTTCAATTTTCTTTTATGCTTAAGGGTATGTTTATTGTCATGATTCTTTCTGTTCCAATGGCAATGCTTTCCTGCTTTCTTATCTTAAAAGGATGGGCACTGTTAGGCGATGCCATTTCCCATGCAGTTTTTCCCGGTGTTGTTGTTGGTTATATGACAACACCATGGGTAATTGCATTTTTAACTTCTTTGCCATTTGCTTGGATTCAGCATATGCGTCCCGAGAATATTACAATGACTTTGATTACTTGCGGTGCTTTTGTTGCAGGAATGGTGTGTGCACTATTAACGGGTTTTTTAGGAAGCAATAGCCGTATCAAACAGGACACGGTGATGGGTGTGGTCTTTTCTTCAATGTTTGGTTTGGGGCTTGTTTTAGCCACATCTATTTATAGTAGCTTAGATTTAAATCATATTCTATTTGGTAATCTCTTGGGTGTTAACTGGCTTGATATTACGCAGACAGCAATCATTTCTGCTATTGTCACTTTTATTTTAGCAGCAAAATGGCGCGACTTTATGCTGTATATTTTTGATACAGTTCAAGGACGTGCAATGGGTTTACCAATATCTCTACTCCACTATACCCTTCTAACAATGATTTCTCTTACAATTGTTGCAGCCTTGAAAGCTGTAGGTATCGTGCTCGTTATTTCTTTACTGATAGCACCAGGAGCAATTGCCTATCTTGTCACAAAGCGGTTTTCTTTTATGTTAATGATCGCAATACTTGTTGCAGCTTTTTCTGGTTTTTTAGGGATTTATCTCAGCTTATTTATCGGCTCTGACTCTGCTTCCACAATTGTGTTGATCTTGACGTTGATTTTTATGGCTACTTTCATGATGATTTTCTTTCGTCGAAGCACAGTTCAAGAGACTTGAAAGTGTTAAAATTCATGCATATCAGCCATGCATTTTTATGTATTGTTTCTCGTGCCTATTTTAGTTAGAGATTGGGTTGTTAGGTTATTTTTCCTCCTAATGCCTAGCAACTGAATGCAGTGTATATTCTCCCCCCCCCCAAGACTGCATTTTAATTAAGAGGCTGCATTGATTTATTCTGCAGCCTTTTTATTTTTTTCTGAAACTTTTTCTCATTTCTTGAAATCATTTAAAATGATTATAATATTGTGTAAGCTATTCGGTATTTTCAAGGAACTTATAACAGCAAAGACACTTACGCATGAAGGGATAGAGCGTAATTGTACACTCAGACATGTAAACAGAAAAAAACAGATACAATGTTTTTGTATAGGGTTTTGCGTAGAGGAAAATAGTACGAGAAAATGAAAAAAGATTTGAAGATATCGCACCCTTTACGTATCTGCTATTATATAGCAGGGTGGGCGATGGTTATATTAGGTATTATCGGTATCGTATTACCTATTATGCCAACTGTGCCTTTTTTATTGGTTTCCTCATGGTGTTTTACGCGTTCTTCTCCACGTTTTCATCAATGGTTGAATAATCATCGTATTTTTGGTCCCCCTATTAAGCGATGGGAAGAAAAAAAAGCAATCTCTCCATTCGTTAAAGTTTTTGCAATGATGAGTATGACAGGAGGATTTTTATCCTTTTTTGTAATGCTACACCCTCCTTTATGGATTTCTTTACTTGTTGCGGTTATATTATTGCTGATTGCCATTTATATTGTAACACGTCCATCTTATTAATGATAAAAAAGACTTTATGGGATACTCTTTTTAGCTTCGACTTATTTGTAAAAACTATGAGAACTTTTAAGTTTTGAATATAAGCTCTCCATTCCCAAAATGCATATGAAATAGCAAGCTTTTTGAACGCAATTAATTAATAATATGTCTGTGAAATAATTTTTATGAACAAAGAAAGTTGTTTATGAATACTCAAAATGTTCTTACTTGGTAAACAATGATAAATCACATTCATGGAAGAGAGTCATTATTTTTGTAAAGCATGTTTGTATGAATCTCTACATATACATCATTGAAAAGTCATTGATATGATAGTCATTTCTTTCTAAAAGACATTTCGTTTTTTTTCATATCTCTTAATGAGGATATAATACAAAGCTTACTAAACACCATCATTTTATACTTATACAGTTAAGAAGCCGGTCCATTATATCAATCTTTAATGTTACATCTGTTATTAACTGAAGAATAATTCATAAGAAACAACAGAGCTTTTCAAATTGTTTTATACATACACGCATTCTTATTATAATATGCGAATAAATAATTTCTCTGTCTTTGTATAAAGCTTATTCGAAATAAAAATATTATTGCATTCTCTGTTTTTTAATGAAGTCATGCCCCTCACGTAAAACAAAAGGTCTCCCAAATCATGTTATTTACACATTTATTTTAATGAAACATCTCTCAACGCTTTACTCATTTCATAATAGCAGACCATACATGGATAAAGTAAAATCTCCTGTAAAGTGTATAAAATCTATTTGAGCACCATCATCCTTGCCTTTCAAAATGCACACCAATAGTCACCATGCTATTTGTCATCCTCCAATGTTGCCTTAGTAATTCCTAATGCTACAATTATAGCTTGTCATCTGGTTTTGTATATTTTGGCACTAGATTTTGTACCAATTTATTTTTTTCAAAGAGTTTAAAGGTGTTCTCAAAGGGTTTTGAAAGTCTTTTCTTATTTTTACTTATGGAAACGCACTTTTTTCTGATTTTCGGTCATTTTTGCAATTTTAGGTGTCAAAATCTATTTTGATAAAACGCGCATTTAATGGCTAAAATTGTACATAAAAACAACAAATTACCACGTATTCCTACTTAATCCAACCTCTTCCCACTTAGTATAAAACCTACTGTCAAACTACAACAATAACCCTTAGAACTTGAAAACCTTCATACATGCAAGGAGATGAGTGTGCTTGATTTAACAGGGTTAAAATGAGAAAATCTCCTTGGCTAAACTTCCTTGGCACGTTAAGTATTTTTTTAATGCGTCGTAAATACTTTTAAGTCTTATCTATCGCGCCTTATGTAAGTGAAGCGTATGCGTGGTAGGCCAAGTAGAATCTGCTCAAAAACAGCCGAACTGTTTACAGACCAGCAAAGGTTAAGAATCCTCATCCTTAGGGGAGGACAAAAATCAATCTTATAAACAATATGATGAGTCAATATACTTGTTTTAAAGAACCGGAAACTATGTCTTTATAGGTCCAGCAATTCGCTTTTTATTACCAAAAAAATTGAGATAACGTTGTACTTCTTTTGAATCACCGATCGTTTTTTTAGGATTATCTGAAAGTTTTACGGCTGGTCGACCATTGGCATAGGTCACCTTACAAACAAGGGAAAGAGCATCAAGTGTTGCAATTTCTTGAGGTGCACAGCCCGCAAAGTCGTTGGTAAGATCAGTTCCCCATCCAAAACTCATGCGCACTCTTCCATGAAAGTGATGATAGGTTTTTTCGATTGTATTGACATCAAGAGCATCAGAAAAAATTAAAAGTTTTTCGCGTGGATCTTTTCCTTTTTCTTTCCACCATTGAATAATACGTTCGCCACCTTCAATAGGGGGTGCACTATCAGGTCTAAACCCCGTCCAATCTGCTACCCAATCTGGAGCATCGCGTAAAAATGCTTCTGTACCAAAGGTATCTGGTAAAACAATGAGAAGATTTCCACCATAATAACGGTTCCAATCTTGCAAAACTTGATACGGAGCTCTGCGTAATTCATCATCGTTGTTGCTAAGAGCAGCAATAACCATGGGCAATTCGTGAGCATTGGTTCCAAGAGCTTCTAAATCTGTATCCATGGCGAGAAGGACATTAGACGTTCCAGTAAAAGAATTACCAATGCCTTCTTTTAATGCTTCCACACACCAGCGCTGCCATAAAAAAGAATGGCGGCGCCTTGTCCCAAAGTCAGATATTTTAATATCAGGCAATTTTTTGAGACGTTCAACTTTACTCCACATTTTTGCTTTAGCACGCGCATAAAGTACATCAAGAGCAAAACGATCTAGTTTTTTGAGAGCAGCACGTGAACGTAATTCACTAATAATAGCAAGGGCAGGAATTTCCCACATGGAACTATGGGCCCAGGGTCCATGAAAATGAAGGATATATTGGCCATCTTTGCGGGTGAGTTCATATTCTGGAAGTTGAAAATTCTCAAGCCACTGAAGAAAATCCGGTTCAAAAATTTGTTTGCGTCCATAAAATGTATTACCAGAAAGCCAAATCATTTCTTTTTTTGTAAAGCGCAAACTAAGAGCATGATCAAGTTGGGCACGCAATTCACTCTCATCAATATCATCGGCAAGACGTATTGTTTTAGAGCGATTTATGAGGGAAAAAGTAACATTAACATTAGGATATAACCCCCAAATCATCTGCACCATTAGAAGCTTATAAAAATCCGTATCAAGAAGTGACCGAATAATGGGATCAAGTTTCCAAGTGTGATTGTAAACACGTCTAGCAATATCCGGATGATTCATAACCTTTTTCTTTCATTTTCATAAAATCTAAAACATTATGCACCAACACGGCTAATATAGGCGGTGCAATATAACAACTCTACAGTTTTGAACAAGAATAAAAAGTCTGCTCTCTTTTTTCATCTTTCATCTTTAAGATTTGACAATACGTATAATTTCATGCTGACCTGTTTTTTGTAACTTTATCCCTGTATGAAATTCGGTATATTCTTTGCTATTAACATAGAGCATATTTTTAGGTCCCCATTTTACTTTAATGCTATAAACGGCATCATAAAACTTCATTGTTGCTTCATATTTTGGCCAAATAGAGGGTAAATGTGGCTGCAAAAACAATAGGTCTCCCTGACGCTGTATTCCAAGAATTGCTTGTGTTGCGGCACGATAAAACCAACCAGCTGAACCTGTATACCAAGTCCAACCGCCTTGACCACATCGTGGTTCAACAGCATAAATATCTGCCGCCATCACATAAGGTTCAACACGATAAGTTTCAGGATCTTGTCCATGATTAATAGGGTTAATCGCGGAAAATAAAGCATAAGCTTCATCGTTTTGTCCCATTTCAGCCAATGCTAAAATACTCCAAATGGCACCATGCGTGTATTGACCACCATTTTCTCGAATTCCTGGAGGATAACCTTTTATATAACCAGGCTCGAGTGTACTTTTATCAAAAGGCGGCCAAAAAAGGCGAATGAATCCGCCTTTTTTATCATAGAGATGCTCCAACATTGATTTCATCGCTTGTTTTTGACGTTCAGGCGATGCCATTTGAGAAATGACAGCCCAAGATTGAGCAATGGTATCAATTTGACATTCATCATTGATTTTAGAGCCAAGAGGTGTTCCATCATCAAAATAACCACGTCGATACCAAGCACCATCCCAACCGTTTTTCTCTAGGGATTTTGTTAAACGTTCAAGATACGTACTCCATATTTGCATATGGCTGTTGTCACCACGTTTCTTTGCTAAAGAGATAAATGCTTGTAATGTGTACCCAAGAAACCATCCTAACCAAATGCTTTCGCCTTTTCCTTCCACACCCACCAAATTCATGCCATCATTCCAATCCCCACCTAACATAAGAGGGAGACCATGTGGTCCGCAGCGTTTAATGGCAAGGTCTAAAGCTAAAGCACAATGTTCATAAACTGTTGCAACCTTTGAGGATTGGGTGGGTTGAAAATAAGCATCCTGTTGCCCACTTTTGAGAACATCACCTTCAATAAAAGGAATGAGCGTATCAAGAAAGGCATCATCGCCAGTGGTATTGACATAAAAAGCTGTTGCATATGCAAGCCAAACGATATCATCAGAAATCCGCGTACGAACACCAGCATTTGTATCAGGCAACCACCAATGTTGCACATCCCCTTCAAGAAATTGGTGCGCTGCAGCATTTAACAATTGGTCATGAGCCAATTGTGGTTCCAGCAATAACAAAGACAAGCTATCTTGTAGCTGATCACGAAAGCCAAATGCACCACTCGCTTGGTAAAAGCCTGCGCGTGCCATGATGCGGCATGCATAAATTTGATAGGGAAGCCAGTGGTTGACCATAAGATTAAAAGAAGAGTCAGGTGTTTTGACTTGGAAAGGAGAAACAAAATCACTCCATTGTTGTTTTTGTTTTGTGAGCAGAATTTCAAAATCGCTTGCACGTGCTTGATCAAGTAGTTTTTCAGCTTCTTGCCTATTTTCAGCACTGCCAAGATAGAAGATGATTTCTTTTGTTTGCCCTGGCAAAAGATCAATATCATAGGCAAATGCTGAACAAGGATCACATCCTGCTGCAATGGTATTCGAAAGAGCACCAGCTTTATGGATCGCATTTGGATGTGTTACGGTTCCCGTTGCACCGATAAATTCAGCGCGATTGGTGGTCGTACTGGTTGGCATTTCGGAGGCTGATAAAAATGTAACTTGTTGAGATTTCTCGATGTGATAGGGATTTTGAATAAAATGCGCCCCCCATCTGGCCTCATAAGAGGAAACAATAAAGGGAGCATATTTTGTACGGACATTTCCCAAAACCCATTCAACATAATTATAAAGGCGTAAACTGCGTGGTTTTTTCCCTTCATTCGTAAGGATAAGACGTGAAAAGCGAATAGGTTTTTCAGGATCAAGTGTATGGGTCAGTTCTAATGCGATTTCTGAATGTGTTGATTTAAAAGTTGAGAATCCAAACCCATGACACGCCTCATAGACAATATTTTCGTCACATTCAACAGTAGAAACGGGTGAGAAACGTTTTAAAGACTGGCGATCAACCAAATAAAGTGCTTCTCCTGGTCGGTTAAACGTTGGATCATTCGCCCAAGGAGTTAGTTGATAATCGCGGCTATTGTTAGCCCAAGTAAAAATTGCACCTTCAGCAGAGACATGAAAACCAAACCTGTGATTAGCAATGACATTAATCCACGGATGCGGTGTATTGGTACGTCCATGAAGACGTATTACATAATGATTATGCTGATTAAAACCACCGTAACCATTCCAATATCTTAGATCTTCTCCATTCGTAGGGAAAGAAGATGGTTTTTGTTGGCTAATAAGACCAATGGAAGAAAAAAGATTTTGTTCAGTTTGTGTTGTAAATTGCTGTCCTTCGTTATATCTTGGCAAGTCTAATTGATCATAAGATTCTTGATAATTTTTATGAATTGTGAGATTAAAATCATTCTCATCAAGCCGTTTAAGTTGTTCAGATAAAGAGCCATTTTGGGCATCAAGAACGATACGCGCTGATGCAAGAAGCGTTTTAAAACTCTGTTCACTCATTTGATCGCGTCGAAGCATGAAAATATGTTGGCATCCATCTGCTTCTTGCGTGTGGCGACGATAAGATTCACAGACCCACTCAAGAGCGCGTTGTGTATTTTGTATATAGGAAAATGCTTGTTCATTGAGAATGACCAAATCAACAATAAGACCGCGCATACGCCAATATTCGTGTGCTTTAAGAAGCTCACGCAGTACAGCTATATTTCCCTCGTTATTTAATCTAAGAAGACAGAGTGGATTGTCTCCTGAAATGGACATGGGCCAAAGATCAGACTGTTTTCCTAGCGTTTTTGCTAATATTTCAGAAGGAAGACGCCACGTTCTTTCTGGATAAATAAGCGGTGTTGCATATTTTTGATAAACAATAGCTTCTTTAAGCTGAGTTCCACTCTGATACAGTGCAACTTGTGAGCGCGTCCATGCCATTGAAAGTTCTTTTTGAAACATATCAGGTTGTCGATAATGTTTAATATGATTATTTAGCGCTTCTTTTGTACGAGCAGCGAAAGTCCAAAAAATAAGTTCTGCTTTGCCATGGGCTGGAATTTGTACACAGCAGCGCAATGACATAATAGGATCTAGAACACAACCTTGACTGTTACTAAAACGAGTATTTTGGTCAAATGCAGCGGGACGATGAATAGATCGCCCCCGACCAATAAACAGAGAGCGATCTGTTTCAGCTTCTGTCTCTTGGAGAGTATCTGTTGTACTAGAAACAAAATGAGCAATATGAATATCAGGGTCGCTAGGTGAGCGTTTACGCCTTTTGGCAAAAATTGTTTTGCCTTCCTCAGCAATTTCTGTCTCTATAAACATACGAGAAAAAACAGGATGAGCACTATCTACGTCCATTGTTGCGAGTGCCAGTTCACCATAAGAAGTAACTTCAATAAGACAATCTTTATGTGTCGTATTCATCAGTTGAAGACGTCTCCCTTCGCCACATCCTTCAGATGTAATAAGACATTCAAGTGTTGATTTAATACCATCAACTATTTTTGTATATTCAGCCTTTTCATCTGTAAAAATGCTGACAGCTTCTTCTTCAATAACGCGTGTTGGTTCACCAGTAACAGACCACCAGCGTCCACTATACGTATCACGTAAGAAGAATAAAGTACCTTGTTGATCTTCTGTTGCATCAGGAATAAAGCGCGTAATCGCATAATCGTGCCAACGGCTGTAACCAGAACCATTAGCTGTTAACATGGTAGAATAAGAGCCATTAGACAAAAGTAAAGTTGCTCGTGGTTTGAGCAACGGATTTTTAATAATACGCAAAAGGGCAGCGTCAAATGCTTGAGACTTATTGCGCATACTATTAACAGCTTTGGTATGAATAATAGGAATGAGATGAGGCGCTCTTTCCTGTAAGAGCAATTGTGTTGCTTCAATAACGGGATCTCTGTGAAAACGATCACGCATTCGCCCTTGAAAAATAACATTGTTAAGAGCAAGGATAGACATGCCATGATGGTGCGCATAATAATTGCGTACAATGGCGTATTTTTCCCCTATCTTCACGCGTGAAGGAGTAAAATCAATAGAGTCATAATAACCATATGTCCCTAAAGCTCCAAGATCACGGAGTCGTTTTAAATTAGCGACAGCGCAAGAAGGTGCATATTGTGCCGCTAGAAGACTGGCATAGGGAGCAATGACAGCATTGCGTGAGAGTCCACGTTGGAGGCCGAGACTTGGAACACCAAAATGAGCATATTGATAGTTCATTAAATGATCGCGAGCATTAAATGCGGCCTCTGAAATACCCCATGGCAATTCTCGTTTATGGGCATATTGTATTTGACATCGAATAATTAATCGATTTGTTTGATCTAGTAGAGATCCTAACGGTTCATGCATCACAAGAGAGGGCATAAGGTATTCAAACATGGAACCAGACCATGATAGGAGCGCACCTTTCCAACCTATCGGTACAAGGAGTCGACCAAGATGAAACCAATGTTTAAGTTTTATATCTCCCTTTGCGATAGCAAAAAAGCTTGCAAGACGTGCTTCTGAAGCAAGCAGATCATAACAATTTTCATCGAGTTTGTTTTCTTGCACACGATATCCAATGGATAAAAGGTGCCGTTTAGGCTGTTCTAAAAAGTCAAATTCCATCTCAAAGGCTATTTGCCGTGCTGCTATAGCCAACTGGTTTAGTTTTTTACATAATTTTTCAGTATCACAATTATCAGTAGCATCATGATGATGAGCGTTGCAGGTGTCGAGAAGGCATTTAGCCCAAGAGAGCGCACGAGCAGATTCTATCGTTTGAATTTTTTGATCAAATTCACCGACTAAGTGCACAATATCGTGAGCTGCCTGTGAAAGCTCCATGACGTGAGAAGAGATCGTATTTTCTTGTTCTATAAAAGTGAAGACAGAATCATGAAAACGAGTAATGTTTTCTTCGATTTTTTGGCGTAAAGATCGTAAACTGGGTTTATGATCTGGAATTTCTCTGACAGTTTCTTC
This sequence comes from Bartonella sp. AC70YNML, assembly GCF_042196545.1. NCBI lineage: Bacteria > Pseudomonadati > Pseudomonadota > Alphaproteobacteria > Hyphomicrobiales > Bartonellaceae > Bartonella > Bartonella sp. AC70YNML. Next base: position 231,236 of record NZ_JBHIQK010000002.1, on the reverse strand, counting down.
AAGGATAGCAAGAACATCCGATAAGCCTTCTCGGTCACTTTGAAAAAAAATATGAGGTTTTTCAGCCCATTCACTTAAAGCAGAAGAGAGTGTTACCAAATGACCGGCAAGATTCCCTGAATCAACGGTTGATACATAAGTAGGTAAAAGAGGTCTGAGTGTATCCGTTTCATACCAATTATAGAGATGACCACGAAACTTTTCCATTTTTGCAAGAGAGTGTAATGTACATTCAATACGTGTGATGGTCTCTTCAAAACCAATCCAGCCAAAATCACGTGCTGCAATAATAGAAAGGAGATAAACGCCAATATTCGTAGGCGATGTACGTTGAGCAACAAGAGGTTCAGGATCTTCTTGAAAATTATCAGGAGGCAAATGGTTGTTTTGTGCATTGACAAAAGTTGCATAATAAAGCCATGTCCGCCGTGCAATAGAACGGAGTTTTTTTTCATCTTTTGAAGAAAGATAAAGGCTATCTTGAAAGGTTGAAGGTTGACTCACAATCCAAGCAATGAAGGGTGAAAAAAACCATGCTATCCCAAAAGGCAAAGCAACCAAGCTTGCAAAACTATCAGAAAAAAGGGGGAGTGCTATAGTAAGAATACCAATAAGCGATGCTGGTGCCATTGTAAAAACATAGAAACGCAAACTATTGGGTATTGATTTTGTTGCGGCAGAAGTTTTCCATTCAAGAAGATGCTGTTTTGAAATCGTCATACGATAGAGTGTACGAATAATCGCATCGGTCATAAAATACGCCGAATGCGCAAGAAACGTCGTTTTAAGAAATATATCAGCGCTTGTAAGAGCAATTTTGTTCCAAATTAATTGAAAATGTCCACGCAAAGAATGATCTATATTGGATGAGACAAACGTTTTTAATACACATAGAATGGGTGAAATGAAGGAGCTAAACAACAAGAATAGTTGCCAGACGATTGCACTCTTTAATGGCAAAAGAGTCCAGCCTGAAAATGCTGCGATTAACCACATAAGTGGCATGAGAGAACGACGTAAATTATCCTGCATTTTCCAACGCGTTACAAAGCTTATTTGACGAGGAAAAAAAAGATAAGGTAAAAGTTGCCAATCACCGCGGATCCAGCGATGATACCGCATAACATCAATATTATAAGCTGTCGGATAATCTTCAACAATTTCTACGCTACTTACAAAAGCAGTACGAGCATATCCTCCTTCTAAGAGATCATGACTGAGAACAGTATTTTCTTTAATTTTGCCGTAAAGTGCTCGTTCAAATGCATCAATATTATAAAGCCCTTTACCGATAAAGGTGCCTTCTCCTAAAAGATCTTGATACGTATCAAAAACAGCAAAAACATAAGGATCAATACCACGGTTGGTAGAAAAAACGCGTTGGAGAATTGATGTTTTTTTTTCTGTTGTAAGAGAAGGAATAATGCGTGGTTGTAAAATGCTATAGCCCTTTACAACCTTTCCACTTTGTGGATCAAAAATGGGATGATTGAGTGGATGGTTAAGCTTTCCAACAAGTTGTGTGACGCTCTCTGGAGTAAGACGTGTATCACAATCCAGAGTCATAACAAAACGGCAATCCATAGGAAGACGTGGATTGGGAGGATAAAAGCTCGTGTTTTTATCGCCTCTTAAGAGTCGATTGAGTTCATGAAGTTTTCCTCGCTTTCGTTCCCATCCCATCCAACATTTTTCGCTTGTATTATAAAGGCGTCGGCGATGTAAAAGGAAAAAAAGCGGAAGTTCATCACGATGATAACGACTATTGAGTTTATCAATACTCTTTTGCGCATAGTGTAATAAATCAAGATCATCTTGCGTTTCTCTTAATGGAGCATCCACCCAATCTGTAATGAGTGCAAAATGAATGGCACCTTTAGGATTGGAAAGATAGTGCACTTCAAGATTGCGCACTTGTTCATCAATATCATCGCGTGATGTCATCAAAGTAGGTACAACAACCATTGTCCGCGCATGTTTTGGAATACCTTCTTTATATTCATAACCAATGAGTTGTTTTGATGGGACAAACCAAGAAACAACAGTGTTAAATAAAGCAAAAGCAGCATCGATAGCAGGAAAAAGCGCCAATACAGTAAAGCAAAAAGACATCCATTGTGTCATGCCAGACACTTGTAAAAAAACGTAAATTACAAGCAAAAGAGCAAGCGTTAGAAAAGAGACAGGAACGGCCATGACTCTCAATTTTGAGCAACAGGAAGCGCGTGTCCATTTTATGAGAAAGGGCGGAATATATCCACAAGCCTTTTCAAATATACCACAACCATCATCAACAAGGTACCACCCCACACAAGAATGATGAGGCATATCTTTAGAAGTGGAATTTGCCATTTCTACAACTTTATGTGCAACTTCCAGTTCACTAAGAGGTGAAAAGCGTGAAACTTTTTCAATGACTTGTCGATAAATATTGCGTGAGTGAGCATCAATTTCAGAAAAATCACTATTTTTACGCAAAATAGAATCAACACAACTTACTGTTTCAAACCATGCTGTCCAATCAACATCATCTATAGCTTTAAGAGCACTGATAATATTACCCATGGTCACACCATCTGCTGCTTGTCGGGTGTGTTCATCGGCTGTTGCAATCTCTAAGCTACTGCCTTGGCTTTCCAATTGTTTTTCAAGCCAAGTTAATGCTACGGTTGAATCAATAGATGCACTGCGCAAACGATAAAATAAATGCGCTGAAAAGGTTGGATCAATAGTAAGTGGTTGATACTGCGTAAAAATAGAATGGAGTTTTGGTTTATTTTCTACAAGAGAAATTTTATCAGCCACTTGACTAGCAAGATGACGCATACGCCGCGCTTTTTCAATACGGACTGAAAGACGACGGACATTTTCAATGAGCAGCATCTGCATCACAGAAGGAAGAGCCCACAATTCACCAATTGTGAGCGCACAAACTTCTTGAAATCCATTAATCATAGCAGTCAGTGTTTCTTGTGAAAAACTACTATCAGTATGCGCGATATAAAGCCAAGTTAAAATAAAAATTCGTGGCATTCCTGCTTTTTGTCTAGAAAGAGGAAGTTGCTTTATAAAGGACTTGGGGAGGTTACGGCGTAGCTGTTGTATGGTTTTATCAATGGCGTAATAATTATCAATGAGCCATTGAGCAGACGGTGCGATGGTCTCATCATTTTGGGCAGCAAAATCACTGGTATGAAAGGCATGAAGAATAAGTTTAGCACTTTCATTCAATCTCTTGCGAAAATCTTCTACTCCCTCATATTCAGGGAGTAAAACTTCTTTACCAGAAGCTATATCATGCCCTAAATTATAAAGATCTTCCTGTACTTTATAAATTGCACGAAGAGGAAAATCCGTATTAGTAAAATGATCTTTTCTCTCTGTTTGAGAAAAAAGTATTTTATGAAGGATATTATGCACGCCATGTCCCATTGTTATTTAATTACATCGTTTTTTATTTAAATTGTAAGCATTTTATCTGAATAGTGAACCGTTGATAGACAAAAAAACAAACTTTTTGTTTTTATTTGCAAGCATTTGCAATTTTTGACGCAATAATTAAAAAATAAGTAGACAATTTCTTTAGAAAATAAAAAGGTCACTCTTAAAATGAGTGACCTTAATAACAACATCAACTTTAATGATTGATGATTAATCTTGTTCTTGTTTTTTCAAAGCTGCACCCAGAATATCACCAAGAGAAGCACCTGAATCTGTAGAACCATATTGTGCAACAGCTTCTTTTTCCTCTGCAATTTCTAAAGCTTTGATTGATACTGAAATTTTACGTGTTTTTTTATCAAATGCTGTGATGCGAGCATCAACCTTTTGCCCAATTGCGAAACGCTCAGGACGTTGCTCATCACGATCACGCGCAAGATCAGCACGCCGAATAGTTGTCTCAAGGTTGTGGTCAATCAATTTCACACCAATGTCATTGTCGTTAACAGCAATCACTTCGCATGTTACAACTGCACCTTTTCGCAATTCGCCAGAAGCAGCTGCTTCTCCAACTTTATCGCTGGAAAGCTGCTTAATTCCAAGAGAAATGCGCTCTTTTTCAATGTCAACATCAAGAACCACAGCTTTAACGATATCGCCTTTATTGTAAGTATCAATGACTTGTTCACCAGGACGGTTCCAATCAAGATCAGACAGATGAACCATACCGTCAACATCGCCTTCAAGCCCAATAAAGAGACCAAATTCTGTTTTATTTTTAACCTCTCCTTCAATTTGCGAATTGACAGGAAATTTATTGGCAAAAGCTTCCCATGGATTTTCAAATGTTTGTTTTAAGCCAAGAGAAATACGCCGTTTAGAAGGATCAATCTCAAGAACAACCACTTCTACTTCTTGTGATGTAGACAGAATTTTTCCAGGATGAACATTTTTCTTTGTCCAGCTCATTTCAGAAACATGGATCAGCCCTTCGATTCCTGGTTCAATTTCAACAAAACCACCGTAATCAGTAATGTTGGTAACAGCACCCGTAATTTTTTTACCAATCGGATACCGGACACTGATGCTTTCCCAAGGATCACTTTCAAGCTGTTTCATTCCAAGAGAAATACGGTGCGTATCTTGATTAATGCGAATAATCTGCACTTTAATCGTTTGGCCAATTGTGAGCACTTCAGATGGGTGATTAACACGCCGCCATGCCATATCTGTAACGTGCAAGAGACCATCAATCCCACCAAGATCAACAAAGGCACCATAATCTGTAATATTTTTCACCACACCTTCAACGATTTGGTTTTCTTCAAGATTTTGTACGATTTCTGAACGTTGCTCAGCGCGACTTTCTTCTAAAACAGTGCGGCGTGAGACCACAATATTGCCACGACGACGATCCATCTTCAAAATTTCAAAGGACTGTGAATTATGCATGAGAGGTGAAACATCACGAATGGGACGAATATCAACTTGGCTGCGAGGTAAGAAAGCAACGGCACCATCAAGATCGACTGTAAAACCACCTTTTACTTGGCTAAAGATCACTCCATCAACGCGCGCACCAGCATTGAATTTTTCCTCCAAACGGACCCAACTTTCTTCGCGCCGTGCTTTTTCACGCGATAAAACAGCTTCACCCATCGCATTTTCAATGCGTTCAATGTAAACCTCAACTTCATCGCCAACTTGCAAAGAACCATCTTTTGCTTTAGCTCCAAATTCTTTGAGAGGAATACGTCCTTCGACTTTAAGACCAGCATCAATAATGGCCATGTCTTTTTCGATTGCAATAACACGACCTTTAACAACAGATCCTTCATTAAGATCATTAGTTTGAAAAGATTCTGTTAAAAGGGCTTCAAAATCCGCTGTTGTGGGATTGTATTGTGACATAAGAACTCCTAATATATACCTTGTATTATAAGGTATGAGCGCTAGGTTAGTGTTAACATAAGCAACTTCTTGCCTTTTTCCTTAAATACAGGAAAAAAAGTTAGCGCTAGGCCGGAAGTCACCTTGACGAATTTATCCAATTATATGCATTTTTATGATTGGATCAATAAAACTACATGCAATTTCAAATGTTGCTTCTATACTCAATTCTGACGTATCAAGCAAGTGGGCGTTTTTTGCTGGTTTTAGTGGGCTTTGTTTGCGCGTTATATCGCGACTGTCGCGCTGTTCAAGTTGAGCTAGGATTTCATGATAATTTGCTTGAACACCTTTTTTTAAAATCTCTTGGTAGCGGCGTTTGGCGCGTGTTTGAACATTGGCTAGAATATAAAACTTGATATCGGCATCAGGACAAACAATCGTTCCGATATCACGCCCATCAAGCACACAGCCGGGCAAAACTTTAGCAAAGTTGCGTTGTTTTTCGACAAGAATTTTGCGTACAGCAGGGTTAATTGCTATTTTTGAAGCCGCTTCACCAAGTTCATGAGAAGAAAGAAGAGAAGGATTTAAGGTATTAAAATCAAGTTCTTTAGCATAAATAATAGCATTACTTTCATCATGAAGAGATAAATTTTGTTGTAAAAGCGCATAAGCAACACCACGATAAGTGAGACCAGTATCGAGATGATGAAGATGATAATGTGCAGCAATTTTACGTGCTAAGGTTCCTTTGCCTGAGGCTGCAGGTCCATCAATAGCAATAACAAAAGGCTTCAAGCGATTCTCCCCCCAAGTTTTTTTATAAAAGGAATAAATTCTGGAAAGCTCGTAGCGATCATTCGTTTATCATCAATGGTAACAGGTTTTTCTGACACAAGCCCAAAAATGAGAAAACACATAGCAATTCGATGATCAAGATGTGTGGCAACATACCCACCCCCCAAACCTTTGGCAGAACCTTTTCCATAAACAACAAGAAAATCTTGACCTTCTTCACAGTCTACGCCATTAATTTTTAATCCTTGAGCAACAGCAGACAATCGATCTGATTCTTTTACACGCAATTCTTCAATGCCTAGCATAACTGTTTTGCCTTCTGCAAAGGCTGCTGCTACTGCCAAAGCAGGATATTCATCTATCATCGATGGAGCACGTTCTTTGGGCACCGTAACGCCTCTAAGGACCGATGATTTTATCCGTAGATCAGCAACATCCTCTCCACCTGTTTGACGTCGGTTCAAAAATTCAATTTGAGCACCCATTTCCCACAATGTTTCGATAAGTCCTATTCGAGAGTTATTTATCAAAACATTTTCAATGGTGATATCAGAGTCTTCTACAAGAAGGGCTGCGATAATTGGAAAAGCAGCAGAAGAAGGATCACCCGGAATATGAATCGTTTGTCCAGTAAGATGGGGTTGACCATTAAGATGAATCAAACGCGCACCTTCGTTATCTTTTTCTATTTCAAGTTGCGCACCGAATGCTTTTAACATTTTTTCCGTATGATCTCGTGTCAGAACTGGTTCAATAACAGTTGTAGTGCCGGCGGTGTTGAGTCCAGCAAGCAGGATTGCTGATTTAATTTGGGAGGAAGCTATTGGAACACGGTAACGTATCGGATTAGCCATTTTCGGACCATAAAGCGTTAAAGGAAGGTGATCGTCGCGCGTTGCCTCAATTTCAACCCCCATGAGACGCAGTGGATCAAGGATACGTCCCATTGGACGTTTAGAGAGAGAAGAATCACCAATAAAGGTTGTTTTCATATGATACGGACCAACCATTCCCATAACCAAACGAGCACCTGTTCCAGCGTTTCCAAAGTCTAAAGGTTTTTGTGCAGCTAAAAGGCAACCATTCCCTGTTCCTCGTATGATCCAGAAGTCTTCTTTTTTAATAATACAGGCACCCATAGCTTGCATAGCAGCAGCTGTATTGAGTACATCAGCGCTTTCAAGTAATCCATGAATATATGTCTCACCACTTGCTAATCCTCCCAATATAAGAGAGCGATGAGAGATTGATTTATCTCCTGGTATTTGAATTTTTCCAGAGAGACTACTCGATTTATAGGTGGTTATAGGGATTGCTTTTTGCATGGAAATTCTATTTAATTCTATCTAACTTTTATGAAATTGTGCATCCTTTAGCACATGCTTTAAAAGACGTCATGAAAAAATCACTGTGGAACAGTGTATTTATCTTTGACAAAGGTATTATTTTTCGATTAAGCACCATAAAATTTATCTTTTAATGGAATAATAGTTAATCAAAGAGGCACGGCTTATGGCAAAACAAGAACTCGGAACTAAACGTGTTGATCCAGAAACAGGAAAAAAATTTTACGATCTAAATCGCGATCCTATTGTGTCGCCCTATACAGGAATTTCTTATCCGCGTTCTTACTTTGAAGTTGCAGCAGCTGAAGCAAATAATGAAGAAGAAGTTGATACTGAAGAGCTTGATACAGCACTTGAAAAATCTGCTTTTATGCTTCTTGAAGATGATGATGTGGATTCTAAAGATGACGATCTTCCTGATTTAGAAGATAGTGATGTAGATCTTGGTGATGATGATGATGATACATTTTTGTCTCATGATGGTGACGATGAAGATGATGACGTTACTGATATTCTCGGAGGCGGTGTTTCTAATGATGATGATGCTTAAAAGAAGTAAAAGAGGACATCTTTTCCATTAAATGTAAATTCTTCTTGATCTTCAAGTTTGATCGTTCTAGAAAAGCTGGAATTGTATACTGTCCTTTTGGGACAATTTGTTTTTATAGGGGCTATAGCTCAGCTGGGAGAGCGCTTGCATGGCATGCAAGAGGTCAGCGGTTCGATCCCGCTTAGCTCCACCAAAAGGGCTAACTGTTCTATCAAGGGAATTAATTATAATAAAAGATGTGTGCATAAATTTAAAAGGTTTATGTGCTCTGTAACCATTTATCCAGTAGCGCGTTCCTTGCTTTAATGCTATCATTATGCGTTTCTAATCATTTGTTGGATTGTAAAGTTTTACTTTACATAACAATGGAAAGAGATAATTTTTTATGCTTTATATAGAAATAAAAAAGGGGCTATTTAACTGACACCTTATATTTTCAAAGGACAAAATTTGAATCCTTCTTCACCACAAAATCATAATCTGTTAATTATCGATATCCTTTTAAAAGGTAAGAAGTTCCTAAACAAAGATTTGGGAATAGAAGGCTAAGATATATTTTCCAATTATTGCGAAGCAGGACTTTTGTTGAATATTTTTAGTCTTATCAGATGTCCTAGCAATTTAAAAAATTATCCCCTTGAGTAGCATTCACCAACTCAATACTGAAGCATGTTAAATCTTAAATAACGTATTGTTATCATTATAATTTATTTATATTATTAAGTGATAACTCTAAACAAAATAAACCTCTCTCACCATAAGCCATAACGCATTGAATCAATTGGATTCCTTCCTTACTCATCACAAACGATGTTGGAGGTGTAGGAGTAAAGCAGTACCATCATTATACTTTTCAATCCCTAATGTTGCAAAAATTCTTATATTTGAGAATGTATGTTCATAAAAAACATTTTTAGTCTTTTCTTTCACAGTTCTTATCCACATGCCCATTGTGCTTGTTATGTGCAAGCCAATGGTTTTATTGATTCAACCTCAAGAGATCTGAAACGATAAAACCCTACGCCATTCGAGATTCTTACTTTAATATAAATAACGATATATTATCTTTATAAATCAATATGCTTAAACCATTTAAGAAAAAGAATTAAAATGCTTCTCATAAATATTCTCAAATGCAAAAGCTATCACAACATTGGAGGCTGACTTGTTACTTCATAGGCGCTACAAATCTTTCTCTGAATACTCCCTACCCTGAGTATTCATTGTGTGTAAAGTTGCATATACCTTATCATCCTATAAACGGGAGTGTTTTTACAATACAATAAGATAACTTCTTTCAATTAAGATGGACTGGATGGACGAGTATGTTTTATTTCATACAATACTAAATACACTTAGTTCTTTTGAAGACTGTATTGCCCTCTTTATACAAAATAACGTTTTTTCGTTTAATGCATTTCTCGTTTTTTTATATCGAATACTTTACCCTTGTTATAATGCCCGAATTGCATTTGTTTTAATTGCTATTTTATACGCTTAGCAAAGAAAATATTCATGTAATAATCAGCCAGTAATACGCATAATGAAAATAAAAATGATATTATATTTTAAAATTTTCATAATCTCTGGTACTTAGCCCAATGCGAAATGCCAGCGCTAAATAGAAGATAATTTCCATTGTAAATTTTTTAAACAAAGGAGGTAAAAATGTCGAGAGTATCTTCAAACACATTGTGTATTGCAAAAGCTTTCTGTCGCTTGAGTTTATTCTAAAGAAACAATTTATTTCATTGAACGATCGGAAAAACGACACTATTTTATCATATCATAAGGGTTTTTTCTTTCGAATAATTTCACCACATCAATTCTCTGATTGATATTTTCAAAAATCCTCCCTAACGCCATCCACATCTCTTTAATTGCTGTTCATAGAGTTTCGATATTCTTGCCATGCGCTGTGCTGCCTGTGAAAGTGCAACAGTGACATGCCCACCACTACGCGCATAAGCACCATGTCCCATATGATAATTTAAATAAAGGCTATATGCATCATCAAACCTCACGCCATTGCGTTGAACACTTTGGCGATGATACCAAGCAACAAAATCAGCAGCATCTGCGAAATTCGTACGCCATGCAAAAGACTTTCCTGTAGAGCGAAGATACATTGCCCATGTACTGTCAAGCGCTTGAGCATAACCATAAGCTGTCGACCGACGCTTCCATGGGATAAAACCAAGTAGTTTTTTGCGTGGAGGACGTGCATTATGACGAAAACTTGATTCCATATTAATGGTTGCAAGAATAATAGGCATAGGAATCCCATAGCGCATTTCTGCTTTTTGAGACGCCTTTCCCCAATTATCAAAAAAACCATTTTTTTGTGCTAAAATAGCGCAAGCATTGTTTGTGTGAGTGGGAGTGGTTGTTGCACAGCCCCCTAGCAGAAACACCAATGCCCCTAAAAACAAAAGGTGTCGCATATTCTCTATTCCTCTCGTTTAAGAAATAAAACAAGATAGAGATACTAAAAAATGATTACCAATCAATAAAGAGCGTGATCTAACTTGTGATATTTAAGAAAATTGTTTTGCGTTATTCCTCATCAACTAAACGCAATGTTTGTGACTGAGCGGATGTTGTCATTTTTGTTGGCTCAGAGTAATTTTCTTTTAATTCGAAAGTTTCAATGCGATTTGCCCGTTTCATAATTTTGGAAGATGATATTAAAATTCCCTCTATATCTTCACCTGCTTTGTAAAAGTGCTTCTGTAGGGCGCGAACACGCATATCCATTCGTCCAAAATCTTCCATCAGTTTTGCCACTTCTGATTGAATTAAATGCGCTTGTTCACGCATCCGCGCATCTTTCATAATGGTTTGTACAACCTGGACAGAGAGCATCAACAAAGATGGTGAAACAATAATCACATGGGCTCTATTGGCTTTTTGTACCAATGCCTCAAAGTCCTCATAAATTGTTGCAAAAATTGATTCCGATGGCACAAAAAGGAAAGCAGTGTCATGGGTTTCTCCAGGAATTAAATATTTCTGCGCAATATCACGGATATGGACTTCCATATCGGTACGAAATTGGCGTTCTGCCTCTTGACGCTCTTGCGTTGATGCGGCTTTACGCATAGCATTCCAAGCCTCTAGAGGGAATTTAGCATCAACAACAAGAGAAGGTGCTTTATTGGGCATATGAATAAGACAATCTGGGCGCTTTCCGTTGGAAAGAGCAGCCTGAAAAGCATAGGCATTTGCTGGTAAGGCATCAGCAATAATTGCTTCCATCCGCCCCTGACCAAAGGTACCACGTGTCTGCTTATTGCTTAAAATGGATTGTAACTGAACAACTTGTCCCGTAAGCGATTGAATATTATTTTGTGCCGCATCAATCACTGCTAAACGTTCTTGCAAACGATTCAAATTTTCATAAGTGGATTTAGTTTGTACCTGAAGTGTTTGACCTAAGCTTGTTGTCATTCCATTGAGTTGCTCACTGAGCGATTTATTCAATTCAGCTTGCCGTTGACCAAAAATTTCCGCCATCGTTTGCATTCGCCCTTGCATTTCAGCTTGTGTTTTTAGCAAGGTAGCCATCTGCATTTGTGCCTCACGCGCACGTTCAGCAGTTTCTTGTTCCAAAAATGTTCTTTTTCGATGAGAATGTATCAGCATAAAAAATGCCAAACAGACAAGTGTAAATAAAAGTAAAACGATTAATTTAGAAAAAAACTCACCAGTGAGTATAGAAAAAAACGAATCAAACATAAAAGGTAATATAACGCTCTTATGGTAAAAAAATGCAAGAATCCGTTATTCAATATTGACCAATAACAAACCTTTGATTAATCTCTTCTTATGCCAATAAGATCTTTAGTTATTTTACCTGATCCGATTTTACGGGAAGAGTCCAAACCCGTTGAGCAGGTCGATTCAGCTCTCCAAAAGCTCGCAGATGATATGTTGGAGACCATGTATCATTCTAAAGGTGTTGGTCTTGCTGCTATTCAAATTGGTATACCACTACGTATGTTGGTTATGGATGTCTCTGGAAATTCTGAAGATGAGCAGAAAAAACCACTTGTTATTATCAACCCTGAGATTTTATGGCTTTCAGATGAGCGCAATATTTATAAAGAAGGTTGTCTTTCTATTCCTGACTATTTTGCGGAAGTTGAACGCCCTAAACGTCTGCGTGTTCGCTATCAGGACCGTGAAGGAAAACAGACAGAAATTGAAGCAGATGATCTCTTGGCGACTTGCTTACAGCATGAAATTGATCATTTAAATGGGCGTCTTTTTATTGATTACATTTCAAAGATCAAACGCGATATGGTGATACGAAAATTTAAAAAACGCGCAAAAGAAAAAAACACACAGGAAGCAGTTTTGTAATGGCATTACGGTTAAGTTTTATGGGAACACCAGATTTTTCTGTTCCCATTTTACATGCTTTATTGAATGCTGGTCATGATGTTGTCGCTGTTTATAGTCAACCCCCTCGTCCAGCAGGACGTCGGGGGCTTAAATTAATCCCCTCAGCTGTTCACACGGTAGCAAAAGAAAAATCTATTCCTATCTTTACGCCTCAAACACTTAAAACAGCCGAACAACAAGAAAAATTTGCAGCACTTTCTGTTGATGCTGCTATTGTCGTGGCTTATGGACTCCTGTTACCCAAAGCTATTCTCGAAGCACCGCGTTTTGGTTGTTTTAATGCCCACGCTTCACTCTTACCACGTTGGCGTGGTGCTGCACCTATTCAACGAGCAATTATGGCCGGTGATAAGGAAACAGGTATCATGATCATGAAAATGGATGAAGGACTTGATACAGGACCTATTGCTCTTTCTCGTTCTCTCCCTATTACTGATAGCGCCACCAGCGCTGAGCTTTCAAATAAACTTTCAAATATAGCCGCAGAACTTATGATAGAAGCTCTATCAACTCTTGAAAAAGGACAACTTAAACTGACCCCACAATCAGAGGAAGGCATCACCTATGCAGCCAAAATTAGGAAAGAAGAAACCCGCATTGATTGGACAAAACCTGCAGAGTTTATTCATAGGCATATTCGCGCGCTCTCTCCCTCTCCTAGTTGCTGGTGCAATATGAATATCGGTGGACGAGAAGAACGCGTAAAAATTATTGAAAGTCGCTTAACAACAGGAGCTTCTTTTGAAATTGGGAGGATAGAACCAAATTCTTTGATTATTCATTGTGGACAAGGACGGATAGAAATAACCTCTCTCCAAAGATCTGGCGGTAAAATTCTTGATAGCGCAACATTCTTGCGAGGCGCTCATATTTCTGCTGTTTTTTAATATGCCACGTTTTAAACTCACTCTTGAATACGATGGTTCAAATTATGCTGGTTGGCAACGTCAAGCAAAACTTCACACGATACAAGGAGCTCTTGAACAAGCGATTTTTTGCTTCAGTGGACAACAATTGACCATAACAACAGCAGGACGAACGGATGCAGGGGTGCATGCCACGGGACAAGTTGCCCATGTTGATTTTGAAAAAAACTGGCCCCCCCATACTGTGCGTGACGCACTCAATGCTCTTTTACGTAAACAGGGAGAAGCGATTTCAATCCTAAACGTACAAAATGTCCCTGATGACTTTGATGCACGATTTTCCGCTGTAAAGCGCCATTATCTTTTTAAAATTCTCAATCGCCGCTCTCCACCAGCTCTAAATGCCAAACGCGTATGGTGGATACCAAAACCTCTTAATGCTGAAGCTATGCATGAAGCTGCGCAAAAGCTTGTTGGACAACATGATTTTACAACTTTCCGTTCAGCACATTGCCAAGCCAAAAGCCCTATTCGTACCCTTGAACGCCTTGATGTTCAAAGAGAAGGAGAGGAAATCTTCCTTTATGCACAAGCTCGTTCTTTTCTTCATCATCAAATCCGTTCATTCGCAGGAAGCCTCATGGAAGTGGGTATTGGACGTTGGACAACACAAGATCTTGAAGCAGCTCTTCACGCTAAAGATCGCAAACGCTGTGGTGTTGTTGCCCCCCCCTCAGGACTTTATTTAACCAAAGTAGAATATTAATGATCCTTCAAGCGTTAACGCCTCAAAAACTGTTAAGGCAGCATATAAAAAGAACGAATTTCTTCAAACGCTTCTGCTGCTGTATTGACAAATTTCACAAAATTAACATCACTGGGAGAGATCGTACCTTGTGCAGATAGATACTCAAAGTTGATAGCATTGCTCCAAAACTCTTTGCCAAACAATAAAATTGGTACCTGTTTCATACGCCCCGTCTGTACTAAAGTTAACGTCTCAAACAGTTCATCCAGAGTCCCAAATCCTCCAGGAAAAATGGCTAATGCTTTCGCTCGTAATAAAAAATGCATTTTTCGCATCCCTAAATAGTGAAAATTAAAACACAAATGCGGCGAAACATATGAATTAGGCTCTTGCTCATGCGGTAAAATAATATTCAAGCCAATTGTTGGAGCCCCAACATCACAAGCACCACGATTTCCCGCCTCCATGATCCCTGGTCCGCCCCCCGTAACAACCACAAATTCACGATATTCTGTCGTAGCAGAATAGAGTGAGCACAAACGCGCAAACTCTCTTGCTTCATCGTAATAATGTGACATAGCACGCAAATTTTTCTTTTGTGTTTCATTTTTTGCTGCCCACGCAGCTTGCCTAGGTTCAGGAATGCGCGCACCACCAAACAAAACAACTGTCGATTGAATATTATATTCTTTAAGAGTTATTTCCGGCTTTAAAAATTCAAGACCAATACGTTGTGAGCGCAGCTCTGGACGCATCATAAACTCTTGATCGATATAGGCTAAACGATAAGTAGACGAACGCACCTGTGCTGAATTAGAGACTTTATGTATTTGTTGTAGAGCATCCTTCGTATGGAGAAGTGGTGTCCAGTTTTCTTGCTCTGCTTTTCTTTTTTCTTTACAGCCTTTTTTCATGCACCTGTCCTACTTCCTCATCGTTTTATTGACTGAAAACATTTCTTCGCGTAAGTCATAGAGAATAAATCTTGAAGCTTTCAACTTGTTTAACGGAACTATGTTCATGATCAATCTCACACAACTTGAAATCATTATCGAAAAAGCATTTGATGATCGTGATTCTATTGATACTACCACAAAAGGTGAAATTCGTGAGAGTGTCGAACACGCATTGAATCTTCTCGATAAAGGTGCAATTCGCGTCGCAGAACGGCAAAAAAACGGACAATGGCATGTTCATCAATGGTTGAAAAAAGCTGTTTTGCTCTCTTTTCGGCTTAACCCTATGCAAATTATTGCCGGTGGTGTAAATGGAACACATTGGTGGGATAAAGTTCCTTCAAAATTCTCTGGTTGGCAAGAGGCAGATTTTAAAAGTGCTGATTTCCGTTCCGTTCCTGGAGCCATTGTACGTCATTCTGCTTACATTGCACCCAATGTTATATTGATGCCATCCTTTGTCAATCTCGGCGCCTTTATCGATGAAGGAACAATGGTTGATACATGGACCACCGTTGGTTCTTGTGCACAAATTGGTAAACATGTTCATCTTTCTGGCGGTGTTGGTATTGGAGGTGTTTTGGAACCCCTGCAAGCAAATCCAACAATCATTGAAGATCACTGCTTTATCGGTGCACGCTCTGAAATTGTTGAAGGCTGTATTATTCGTGAAGGCGCTGTTTTAGGAATGGGAGTCTTTATTGGAAAATCAACAAAGATTATTGATCGTACAACAGGTGAAATTTTTATTGGTGAAGTACCAGCCTATTCAGTGGTTGTACCGGGTTCTCTCCCCGGAAAACCTTTACCAAATGGTGAAGCAGGCCCAAACCTTTATTGTGCTGTTATTGTAAAACGCGTTGATCAAAAAACACGAGAAAAAACATCCATTAATGATCTTTTACGTTCTTAGACACAAGATTAATGCATAATAATATTTTCTCGTTTTTTAACTTGAATAATAACCTCGAATACAAGGATTCTCTCATTTCAAATCCTTTCATAGTGAATCAATCACTATCATTTCCTTGCTCGTCACAAATGCTGTTGGTCTGTGGGTAAGAAACACTTCAAGAAAAGAGTGAAATACCTTTAATGAATTCTCTCTATCGCCAAGAGCTATCATAATATTTTGAGCTGAAAAAGAGTATGATGGGTGCGCTTTGCACCTTTCTGACGCATAAAGATGTGGCGCCAAATGGGTTTCATGTAATTTACAATGAATTTCACATTATATTTTGTTGCAGCCCCCGTTGTGAAATGAAGTTTGATGTATTGAGAGATGTTTCTTTGAAACAAGTGCACAAACGTGCAACACAACAAATGTATTTTGTTTAAAGCATTCTGTTTTACATGAGAAAGTGACACCATTCGCAATACACAAAAACATGAAGCACAGTGCGATTCTATTTAAAAGTGTTCTTTAAGCACCTGAACCAATCGACAAAAGCAAAAGCGCAACCAATGAGAGAAAATATTCCTTTTTCCATTATTTATTCATTTTGAGCGCTTGGATAAATGCCGATTGTGGAATTTCTACTTTTCCAAATTGGCGCATCCGCTTTTTGCCTTCTTTTTGCTTTTCCAAAAGTTTGCGCTTACGCGTAACATCACCCCCGTAACATTTCGCTGTTACATCTTTACGCAAAGCACGAATTGTTTCGCGCGCTATAACCTTACCACCAATAGCCGCTTGAACTGGAATCTGAAACATATGCTGAGGAATAAGATCTTTCAGTTTTTCACACATGGAACGCCCGCGCTTTTCTGCAATCGTGCGGTGCACAAGCATAGACAATGCATCTATAGACTCTCCATTTACCAAAATAGACATTTTAACTAAATCCCCTTCTGCATAATCTGTCATTTGATAATCAAAAGAAGCATAACCCTTTGAAATCGATTTTAGCCGATCATAAAAATCAAAAACAACTTCATTCAGTGGTAAATCATACGTTACCATAGCACGGGTTCCAACATAGGACAAACCAACCTGTACCCCGCGCCGCTCTTGGCATAGCTCTAAAATTGACCCAAGATAATTATCAGGCGTCATGATTGTCGCTCGAATCCATGGTTCTTCTATGGAAGAAATTTTAACCACATCAGGCATATCTGCTGGATTGTGCAACTCTTTAACAGAACCATCATTCATATTCATGCGATAAACAACCGAAGGTGCTGTCGCAATTAAATCCAAATTAAACTCACGCTCTAATCGCTCTTGAATAATTTCAAGATGCAGAAGTCCCAAAAAGCCACAGCGAAAACCAAAACCCAAAGCCGCGGATGTTTCCATTTCAAAAGAAAAACTCGCATCATTTAAGCGTAATTTGCCCATGGCTGCACGCAAATCATCAAAATCGGCAGCATCAATTGGAAAAAGTCCACAGAAGACAACAGGTTGCGCCGGCTTAAAACCAGGCAAAGCATTTTCACAAGGACGACGCTCTTCAGTAATCGTATCCCCAACCCGTGTGTCTGCTACCTCTTTGATAGAAGCAGTGATAAAACCAATCTCACCTGGTCCTAATTCATCAACCTGTACCATTTTAGGTGTAAAAACCCCAACGCGCTCAACTGGATATTTTGCTCCTGTACCCATCATACGAATGGTTTGGCCTTTTTTTAAAATACCATCTATCACCCGTACCAAAACAATGACACCAAGATATGCATCATACCAGCTATCAACCAACATTGCTTTCAAGGGATTTGCAACATCGCCTGTACGTGGAGGTGGTAATTGTGCAACAATTGCCTCCAAAACATCAGGAACACCCAAACCTGTTTTTGCTGATATTTCTACTGCTTGAGATGTATCAATGCCTATCACATCTTCAATTTGTTCTTTAACACGCTCAGGTTCTGCTGCTGGAAGATCAACTTTATTGAGAACAACAACTAACTCATGGGAATTATCAATGGCTTGATAAACATTTGCTAATGTCTGCGCCTCTACGCCTTGGCTTGCATCCACCACTAACAGAGAACCTTCACAAGCTGCCAATGAACGCGAAACCTCATAAGCAAAATCCACATGACCAGGTGTATCCATAAGATTTAAAATATAGGTTTCACCATTCTTTGCCTTATAGTGTAAACGTACCGTTTGTGCTTTAATAGTAATTCCACGTTCACGCTCAATATCCATGGAATCGAGTACTTGTTCTTTCATCTCACGTGTTTCAAGCCCACCTGTTATTTGAATCAAACGATCAGCTAAAGTGGATTTGCCGTGATCAATATGCGCCACGATGGAAAAATTACGAATATAATTACGATCTATTGTCATATAAGGCGATTTAGCAAAGAATAATACAAAACGCAAAGACCAATTATGCTCCGGCTTCTATCAAAAGAATATAAACCTAAAAAGCTTCTCAAAACACAACTTTTCATAGACTAAAAAATGAGGCTTTTGTTTGCTAAATTAAATCCAAGGGTGCTAAAATGATCTTTTCACATCTTGTTTGATAACTCATATGCTGGCATTATATAATAAGATATTGATTTATAAATATAATTTAGCATTATTTATATTGAATTAGAACCTTGAGTACCGTAAGATTCTCTCATTTCAAATCTGTATATCTTGAATCAATTAAAATCACTTACTTGCACATTACAAGCGGCATAAGTGTGTGGATAAAATTTATATAAGAAAGAACTAAAAATGGCTCTTATGAACCCGTTTTAATGCAAGAGCTGTCGGCAACACCCACGAGCTGGCAAATAGTGTGATGGTGCCGACTTACTTTTTCATAAGCATAAAGATGGGGGTGCTCAATGGATTTACCGTTATACTATTCATAGGCACCGTCGCGAAATGGGATTGAGAGCGTTAAGAGATGTTTCTTTAAAATAAGCCCGTGAATATGCAACGCAATAATGGATGCGTATATCACTAAGGCTTTCAATAAAATGCACAAGAAATGCTTTTTATTTGTGCGCAATAATCTGTTTTTTTCAGCAATCTTATAAAATAAAATGGATATTGAGAGAGATAATTTTCTTCTCAATGTTTAAAACTTTAGAAATAAGCTTTATTGAGTAAAGTTTTTATGCCCTTTTATACAACGCCTTTCTTCTTTCATTAAAGATAAAAAAACATCAAATCTCTTCTATTAATTTGGTAGTGTTTTTATTTATAATGACTATTTATTGTTTTGCAAATTAAATAAAAACCCTGAATATCGCGAACCTTTTTCATCTTAAGCTTGCTTATGGTAAATTAATCAAATTTTTTTACACATTACAAACAGAACTGGACAAACAGGACTGGTGTATGGATAAAGCCGTTTAAGGAATGAGTAAAATACTTCTTAATAAACTCTTTCAAGTACCAAAACTTGTCGTAATGGTAATTGATAAAGAAAATAATGCTATTAACTTTAATTTTTTATTTTAAGTAAAAATGGTGATATTTCATGGCCTTTATACATTTCACATGGACCATCAATGGGTACAATATCCATTGAGAAAATATGTCTTTTAAAAAAGTGCGTTAATGTACACCATTATGAGGGCTGCTTTGAGCGTTTCTATTTTGCATGGGAGTTAAATAACAAAAGGAATAACGTGCGACAGTGCATAGTTTTCATTATTCAAAAATATTACCGTAGATGTTTTTGAAAGTTGTTAAAGCCGAATTTAAAAATGATCGTAAAGATGCGTATTAATTTTCACTTTTACAACTTAATGCTTAGCTCAATGAAGTTTGTTTTTCCTTTTCAGAGGTTAGAAAACAGATAGAAGCATACTCTTGCTCCAATTTGGCATGCAAAAGCTGGAATAATTTATAGAATTCTTAATCATCTTAATATTAAAAAAAACTTTAAAAATGAAAACTCTACAAGCAAAAATCTCGTGCAATAAAATCATAATAAAAAAATGTATAGCTAATCAATTTTTTTAATTGCTTTATTTTTTTTACGCCATTGTGAAGGTTGTAATTCAGCCACAATGATCCCAATAAGAATAAGCAAACCGCCCAATAAAGCTAAGGGAGATAAACGTTCTCCAGCCAAACGCCCAACAATACCAGCCCATACCGGTTCACCTGCGTAAATGAGTGTCGCACGCGTAGGGGAAATAGACTTTTGTGCCCAATTCATAGCTAATTGAATGATGGCACTCATTAATGCCAATCCTATACCAATATTAAACCACACCCACGAAAATTCAGGAATGCTTTCACCCATCAAAGGCATACAAGCAAATGAAAAAAAACCACTAAAAAATAACTGAATAATGGTTACACGCCGACTATCAACCTTGTTCGCAAAAATTCCGATGAGTATGACTTCTCCAGCAATCGCTAATGCACCTAACAAAGTCAAAATTTCACCTTTTGAAAAATCAAAACTTCCAGGCTTTTGTCCTGAAATGAATACAAGCCCAATAAAAGCGAAAACAATACCAATCCAACAGGCTAAACGGGGAGGTTTTTTAAACACAATCCATTGCAAGATTGGAACCATCGGTACATAAAGCGCTGTGATAAAAGCCGACTGACTACTAATAATCGTTTGAAGTCCAGCAGCTTGAAAAGCATACCCCAAAAACATGGCTAAACCAATCGCCATCCCAGCAAAAACTTCATAAACAGTTATCCTTTTTATAGAGCGCCAAAAAATTGCCCCACATATAAGAGATGCAACAATAAAACGAAATCCAACAAAAAATAGAGGACCGCTATAGCGTACCGCAATGTGAATGACTAAAAATGTAATGCCCCACAATATTGTCGCAGCAAATAGTGCCAATTCTGGTTTACTTAATAAAGGATATTTAAACTGTTTTATACTTTTCATGAAAAGCCTTCTCCTTCAATTTTCCGCACAATTTATGAAACAATAAGCGTTCCAATTCCCTGTTCGGTAAACAGTTCTAGTAAAACAGGATGAGGGGTTTTACCGTTTAAAATGACAACACCTTCCACACCATTTTGAAGGGCTTTTATACAAGTCTCTACTTTTGGGATCATGCCTCCTGAAATTGTTCCATTTTTGATAAGTTTCTCAGCTTCAGAAACTGTCAATTCTTTTAAAAGTTTACCCTGTTTATCCAAAACACCAGGAACATCAGTGAGAAATAAAAGGCGTTTAGCCTCTAATGCACCAGCAATAGCTCCAGCAAAAATATCAGCATTAATATTGTAAGTTTTACCATCGCGTCCTGGAGCCACAGGAGCAAGAACTGGTATCATTTCAGAACACGCTAAGAGATCTAGCAATGTGCGATCAACTTCAATAGGCTCACCAACAAACCCCAAATCTAAAACACGTTCAATATGAGAATCAGGATCAATGACAGTTTTATAAGCCTTTTCGGCAAAAACCATATTGCCATCCTTGCCGCATAATCCTATTGCCCATTCACCCTCAGCGTTGATGAGAGCAACAATTTCTTTGTTTATGGATCCCGCTAAAACCATTTCAACAACTTCAACAATCCGTTCATCGGTTACCCGTAAACCGTTTTCAAATCGTGATTCAATCCCCATTTTCATTAAAATTTTAGCAATTTGAGGTCCACCACCATGAACAACAATAGGATTAATCCCTGATTGCTTTAATAGAGCAATATCACGCGCAAATGCTCTTCCCAAAGCGGGATCACCCATAGCATGGCCGCCATATTTTACCACGACCGTTTCATTTTCATATTTTTGCATATAAGGTAAAGCAGACGATAAAAATGCTGCTTGTTTTTCCAAAACATCTACATCATCGTTTTTAGCATCATCCATCAATAGAGCCTCCTCATCACTTTTTACCATCTCTTAATGAAACTTAGGAAAAGTGAAAACAATAAAACCAAGCTTTACTCTATCCATCCCCCTGAAAATCGTCAATTTTCTTTTAATTTACGAAGATGAAACACAAAAAATATCCTTTAAAAATTGACCGTAAAAAATTAAACAAAATAGGTGTCAAAAAACGTCATTACTTTATGATCTTATGTATAAAATTGAAAAGCAAAATTTTGAAAATTTTTTAAGCGACGCCCTATATTCAATTCATTAATTTATACCTATGGATACTTAACAATGAATAGAAATATATACAACCATTGATTTTATAAGATAAAAGCAAAATTTTCTTATCATAATAAAATTAACCTATCGCCAAGATAAGAAACCACTCAACCGCTTTAGTAACCTATCTCAATTTTTCTTTAATGAAATTGTCAAACGAAGTTCGACCGGAGACTATAACTTTGGTTTTTAAAATTTGACTTTTTTCAATCATTAAACATGAGAAAATGTCAATTAAATACCCCTTTATGAAGAATTGTAATACGTTGATTTATAATAATAATTTTATATATTTATAGCGTAAAACCCTAAATGAGAAGTCTGAATATAAGAATATTTTGTCATTTTAACTCTCACATTTCAAATCAATAAAAACCGTTGGCTTGTACGTTACAAATGAACTTGGTATTATAAATACTATAGAAAGCTTAAAATACCTCTTATTAATGCTCTCAATAGCAAAAGATGCAGCAATGTTTGAAACGAGGAATGATAGTGTCAACTTACGCATACATGAGCGTAAAAAGGGTGGTGTACAATGAAGTTTTATACCCTTTCAAGCACCATCGCATGCAATCGGGGTACATCCATTAGGAAATGTTTCTTCAAAATAAGCGTATAGATTTGTAACACAATGATCTTCTGTATGGGCGTAAGAGATTTACCTCTATTAAAGATCGCGAAAACAAAAGCGTGAGGGACTATGTATTCCATTATTAAATACTACTTTGAATATTTCTGAAAGGCGCAAAGCTAAGTGAAAAAGAAGTGGCAAAGCTGGAATTTTCTACTTTTATGCTTTTATATTCTCCTCAACTTTAGCTATATCCTCGTTGCAAAAATTACTTAAACAGATATATACAATACTCTTGTTTCACTCCGACATAAAAAAGTTGCAACAGTAAAGAACATACTGAACTGCCTTAACATTTATCCATTTATCTCAAACATACTGCTCCATGAGATCTGAATTGATTTACAGATAACAGCAAAAGCAAGCGCTTTATTAAAATACAAAACCAAATCCACAATCTAAAAAGACATGATTACTGCTAAAAGCTGAGATGAAGCATGTAAAAGTTATTTTGAATAAGCATAACCCGTATTTTAAGGAAAGCAGTGGTTTAAGGCTATGAAAATGCCAGAAATAAAATCGGTTATAAGAAGTTGATACTTTATTTGAAAAAGATGAATTGCCTAACAGCTTATTTAGCGTTTCTTGGCAAGCTGCTAACTATTTTATAGTTTTATTTATAGAGCCTTTAAAAAGAAATTTTGAGTGAAAAAATAAATACAAAAAATACTGAATGCATAAAGACAGCCATCATGACACCGGCAATATTTATTATCAATCACTCAATTGCGTTCTTATATGGATAAGCCCTTTTTAAAATGTCATAGACATTCAAAAATAAGACTTATCCATAAAACTCATGAAATATAAAAACTATCAGCAGCAGGAGTTTATCCTAAATTAGCTGTCTCTCTCTTTTCTTTTTAAAGAAAAAAATGCTTTTCAAAGATAATGAGACAATAGAACACTTAATGAAAATAACTTTCCCACAGTTCTCTCTAATTATTCTGAGAACATTCACATATTTTAACCAGAAATATTTTCAAAAAATTCTTTCATCCGTGAAAAAAAACCATGTGATTGCGGTGAATTTTCATGATTTGAGAGCTTTTCAAATTTTTGCAACAATTCACGTTGTTCTTGCGTTAATTTCTGCGGTGTCTCAATCGTGATATGGATGTAAAGATCACCCCTTGCTTGCTGACGGCGCAACATGGGCATACCTTTGCCTCTAAGGCGGAATTGACGTCCATTTTGTGTTCCTTCTGGGATCTTAACACGTGCTTTAACACCATCAAGGTCGGAAACTTCAAACTCTCCTCCTAAAGCAGCTGTTACCATTGAAATAGGAACGCGACAGTGAAGATCTGCTCCTTCTCGCTGAAAAAACTCATGCGGTTTAATGGAAAGAAAAATATAAAGATCACCATTGGGGCCACCACGAATACCAGCATCACCCTCACCAGAAAGGCGAATACGCGTTCCATCTTCAATACCAGCTGGAACATTTACGCTCAATGAACGTTTTTTCTCTATACGCCGTGTCCCCTGACATTTGGGGCACGGATCGGTAATAGTTTCACCCCGTCCATGACATGTAGGACATGTTCTCTCAATAGAAAAGAAACCTTGCGCAGCACGCACACGTCCAGATCCATGGCATGTTCCACAAACTTGTGGCTTAGAGCCCTTTCTCGCTCCTGATCCTTCACAAACATCACACGTAACGGAACTGGGAATATTAATTTCTGCAGTTTTTCCTGAAAATGCCTCTTCTAAAGTCACTTCCATATTATAACTCAAATCTGCACCACGTTCGCGACTATCACCACGCTTACGGTGGGTCCCTCCCATAATCTCACCAAAAAAGTCTTCGAAAATATCCGCAAATCCACCACCAGCAGCAAAACCACTAAAGGGATTTGCTCCCCCTTGACCACCACTATTTTCAAAGGCCGCATGGCCAAATCGATCATAAGCAGCACGCTTTTGAGGGTCTTTAAGAACTTCATAGGCTTCGCCAATTTCTTTGAATTTTCGCTCTGCCTCTTTATCCCCCGCATTGCGATCAGGATGATATTGCATTGCTAACTTACGAAAAGCAGATTTCAACTTTTTATCATCGCATTCTCGAGTCACGCCAAGAATTTCATAATAGTCAACCTTCATCATGTATTCCTGATAATTTTTCTATCATCCATTTTTATGGATAATATTGCTTTTAATTTATATTTTTAGCAACAAAGTTGCAACTCACTCAAATAACAAAGCCCAGCCTTATATTTCAAAGGCCGGGTTTATAAATTAATCAACACATATGCTGACACTATTTTTTCTTATCATTAACTTCTTCAAAATCAGCATCGACAACATCATCATTCTTTGTCTCTGTTTCAGTATCAGCAGTTTCTGCTTGTGAAGCTTCATACATAGCCTGTCCCAACTTCATACTAACTTCTGCTAATTTTTGCATCTTTGTAGTTACTTCTTCAGTATCACTACCTTCAAGCGCAGACTTCAAATCAGATATTGCTTTCTCAATCTGTCCCTTTTCTTCAGCTGATACTTTATCGCCATATTCATTGAGCGACTTTTCAGTTGAATGAATAAGAGCCTCCGCTTGATTTCTAGCTTCAACACCTTCACGGCGTTTTTTATCCTCAGCCGCGTGCTCTTCTGCATCCTTTACCATTTTTTCAATATCAGCATCACTTAAACCACCTGATGCCTGAATACGAATTTGATGCTCTTTCCCTGTTCCCTTATCCTTGGCCGAAACATTAACAATACCATTCGCATCGATATCAAAAGTAACTTCAATTTGAGGTATACCACGTGGTGCTGGAGGAATACCAACAAGATCAAATTGAGCCAATAACTTATTATCACTTGCCATTTCCCGTTCACCTTGGAAAACACGAATCGTTACAGCACTCTGGTTATCATCAGCTGTCGAAAAAACTTGCGATTTTTTCGTCGGGATAGTGGTATTGCGCTCAATAAGGCGTGTGAAAACCCCACCCAAGGTTTCAATACCCAAAGATAAAGGTGTTACATCTAGCAGCAATACGTCTTTGACATCGCCTTGCAATACACCCCCTTGGATGGCAGCGCCCATTGCAACCACTTCATCAGGGTTAACGCCTTTGTGTGGATCCTTACCAAAGAAGTTCTGCACAACTTGCTGAATCTTAGGCATACGTGTCATACCACCCACTAAAACAACTTCGTCAATCTCACCAGCCTTTAATCCAGCATCTTTCAACGCAGCTTTACAAGGTTCGATGGTACGCTGGACTAAATCGTCAACGAGAGATTCAAATTTTGCCCGAGTCAATTTCATTGTTAAGTGCTTGGGACCTGATTGATCTGCCGTGATAAATGGTAAATTAACTTCTGTTTGCTGTGACGAAGAAAGCTCAATCTTTGCTTTTTCTGCTGCTTCCTTTAAGCGCTGTAAAGCCAGTTTATCATTTTTCAGATCAATTCCTTGCTCTTTTTTGAATTCATCGGCAAAATAACCAACCAAGCGCATGTCAAAGTCTTCACCCCCTAAAAATGTATCCCCATTGGTTGACTTAACCTCAAAAACGCCATCTCCAATTTCAAGGACTGAAATATCAAATGTACCACCACCAAGGTCGTAAACAGCAATTGTTTTTCCGTCCTTTTTGTCCAAACCATAAGCTAAAGCAGCAGCAGTTGGCTCATTAATAATCCGTAAAACTTCAAGTCCAGCAATTTTACCTGCATCTTTCGTGGCTTGACGTTGCGCATCATTAAAATAAGCAGGAACCGTAATAACAGCTTGTTCAACTTTTTCACCAAGATAAGATTCTGCTGTTTCCTTCATCTTTTGCAAAATCATAGCTGAAATTTGTGACGGAGAATATTTCTTTCCCGCCTCTTCAACCCATGCATCACCATTGTCACCTTTAACAATTTTATAAGGAACAAGCGCTTTATCTTTTTCAACCATAGGGTCATCAAAGCGGCGCCCTATCAAACGTTTAACTGCAAAAACTGTCCCTTCAGGATTTGTCACCGCCTGCCGTTTAGCAGGTTGCCCAACAAGCCGCTCCCCCCCATCAGTAAAGGCAACAACGGAAGGTGTTGTTCGCGCTCCTTCTGAGTTTTCAATAACTTTTGCATTTTTGCCATCCATAACAGCCACACAAGAGTTCGTTGTCCCCAAATCAATACCAATTACTTTTGCCATATTATAATCTCCATTCAGCAAGCTACCTCAACCTTCATAAAGCATCTTTTTAAGATAGCTCCTCATAACACCTAAAGCCCGTATATTGCTTCAAGCAACATAAATAATAATAAACTGCAAGTCGCAACAAGCCTTGCTGCCTCGTATATAAGAACAGGCTTTTATTGCTACAAGAGAATAATGAGAGAAACATCTCCAAAATAAAAAATTTATTTTAAAATAGGCACTCTAATGACCCATAAATACCATATTTATGAGAAACTTGAGAGCATAATATATTTTTCTTGCAATTCTCAAAAAATATATCTTTCTATAAAAATTAAAAAATAAAAGAATGATTGCACTCTCGCTCTTGATCTTCTCATCATTGATAAAATCGTACTCACGTAAAAGCTTTTTAAAAGGCGAATAATTTATATCACAAATATTATAGATTTTTCTTGGACTAAAATAGTCATCATATCTAATGCTCATATCAGTAAAGGTATTATCTATCAATCTCCTTTCAAAAATTCTCCCTCTAACGGTCTCATTGTTTGCGGCTATTTGAAATCTGTGCTTTAAATTCACCTAAAGCGTTTTTTCTTAACTGTATAATTTTGAACTTTGAAAATATATAAAAATACCTCTGTATAAACGCTTTAAAATGCCAAAAGCTGTCATAATATTAAAAATTGGTAAAGTGGTTAATGATTGTTCTGTATTATATCTTCATTAAGTAAAATAGTAGTGCATCATAGATTTTATACCATTTGCAAATACTATTTATGAGATGAACACGGAAGCGTTAAGAGGTGTGTTGTCATTGTAAATCTTACTGTCTTCTTTTAAATTTCAAGAATTCTATGATTTTTATATTCAAATCAATTTCATTTTAGTATTTCTTTCTTTTATTTTAAATAAAAGCTCTGCTAAAATAAAAAATATTCAAAGTGTGAATCTTATGAAGGAGGGTAAATCAATGATGACATCTATTATTAAGAAAATAACAAATCTCATCTTTAAGAATATAATACATACACAATATCCATATAAAAAGGTTATCATAAATATCGTGTGTACTCTTCTCTTTGCTGGTATAATCCTGCCAGCAGGTGCTCAGCAATATAAACTTGGCGACATAGAAATTCTCAATCCTTGGACACGCGAAACACCTAGAGGTATAAGAGTTGGTAGCGGTTATCTCTACATTATTAATCACAGTAATACCCCAGACCGTTTGGTTTCTATTTCCACAAACGGAGTAAAAACAACAGAGATACACTCTATGGCTGTCGTTAACGATATTATGAAAATGGAAAAAATGCACAATGGCATTGAAATTCCGGGAAATGGCGAAATCACGCTTAAGCCTGGCGGTGATCATATTATGTTCATGGGGCTTTCACAACCATTTAAGTTAGGTGATAAAATTAGCGCAAAATTAACATTTGAGAAAGCAGGAACCATTGATGTTGATTTCTCTGTAAACGCTATGAAAGTACCATCACCTTCTAAATCCTCTCCTGTTCACTAAGCTCCTTTTATTATAAATACACACTTTATAAAATGAAGAAGTGTGAAATTTTTTACGCTTCTTTATTTTTTGTTTAATGCCATCAGTAAAAAATTATCCCCTTTGATGAATTAACTATGGTCAATTTCAGGAATACGTAAAACTTGACCAGGATAAATTTTATCGGGAGATTTTAGCATTGGCTTATTGGCTTCAAAAATAAATGTGTTTTTATTACCTTGCCCTTTTCCATAAACCTCTTCAGCAATTTTCCAAAGATTATCACCAGATTTAACCTCATAAAAGCGAGAAGTTTTTCTAGGCGTTGTATCTATAACCTTTAATTGATCAACATCTACAGAAGAGATACCTTGTGAATTGCCAACAACCAGCAGTGCTTTTTCAAGTGTTTCCCTATCTGGAACTTCACCGCTTAAAATAGCTTTACCGTCTTCAACTTGAATATTGACTTTTTCTGTACCGAGTTGAAAATGATCAAATGCTCTCTTAAAATCCTTTTCTTTTGGTTCATGATCCCCAATACCTAACTTTTCCCCTACAGTTTTAATAAAATTAAAAAATCCCATTACGACCTCCTTTCGTGTAGCAGAAACAAATTTTTGTGCATATATTGCCACATTCTTTTCTTTGCTCTTAAAACACATAGGCAGATTTTCTAAACTTCAACAATCAAAACTACATCTGTTCAATTATGAGACAAATACAATAATAAACTTTGTAATAAACCTTGATAAAAAAAACCTTTATGAAAATTTTCTCTCAAATGAAGGGATCTTAATAGACGTAGAAACATTATAAATTATGAAAGCAAAACAAGATTTTACAGTAATGACAAAAGGTTTTTTACTTTGCTACAATTTGTATCATATTTGTTTTGCAAAAAAAATATGAACTCCCATATAAATAAGTGTGGGTAATTTGCTACCACAGCAATAGAAAGGTCTAAGAAACCATGAAAGATACACCAACAATCACGCAAACGATTGTACTTGTTGATGATGATCGCAATATTTTGACATCTTTATCTTTTGCGCTTGAGACAGAAGGATATCGGGTTGAAAGCTATACAGATGGAGCATCTGCACTCAAGGGTCTCACACTTCACCCTCCACACTTAGCTATTTTTGATATTAAAATGCCCCGAATGGATGGGATGGAACTTTTGCGCCGTTTGCGTCAAAAATCTGATCTTCCAGTTATTTTTCTTACCTCTAAAGATGATGAAATTGATGAATTATTTGGTCTCAAAATGGGAGCTGATGATTTTATTACTAAACCTTTCTCCCAACGTCTTCTTATTGAGCGAGTGAAAGCTATTTTACGCCGTTCTAATGCACGTAACCAACCGCTTTCTACAGGAACTTCTTCCACCTCTTCTCTCAAACGTGGAGATCTTGTGATGGATCAAGAACGCCACACCTGTACATGGAAAGATAAACCTGTTATTTTAACCGTTACGGAATTTTTGATTCTGCAAACCTTAGCACAAAGACCAGGAGTTGTAAAAAGTCGTGATGCTTTAATGGATGCTGCTTATAGTGATCAAGTCTACGTAGATGATCGCACCATTGATAGTCACATTAAACGTCTGCGTAAAAAGTTTAAACAAGTGGATGATGATTTTGCAATGATTGAAACACTTTATGGTGTAGGTTATCGTTTCCACGAGGTATAAAACTACTTTGTCGCAAAAATTTGAATGGCAATCAAATCGATGACAGACAATTCTCAACTGGAAACTTTACAAAAAACAACCGTTAATGGTACCTCCTCAACGCCATTTCTTATGTTCGCTGGTTTGCATCTTCGAACACAACGTCTCTTTAGACAATTGCTTTTTTCCAGCCTCACACGTCGCATTGTTATATTAAACATTGCTGCCCTTGCCGTTTTAGTTACAGGCATTTTATACCTTAACCAATTTCGCGATGGTTTAATTGAAGCAAAAATCAAAAGTTTATGTACCCAAGGAAAAATTATTGCTGGGGCTATTGCTGCTTCTGCAACAGTAGATACAAATTCTATCCTCATTGACCCTCAAAAACTCTTAGAGTTACAGACTGGTGAAAGCGTTACACCCGCTCCTCAATCAACCGATTCTTGGGATTTTCCTATTAACCCTGAGCAAGTTGCCCCTCTTTTACGGCGTCTTATTACACCTAAAACGACAAGAGCACGTATCTATGATCGTGATGCTACTCTCCTTCTTGATTCGCGCGTTCTTTATTCTAGTGGAGAAGTTTTTAGTTATGATTTACCCCCACTTAAAACAGAACAAAACATGTGGGATCGCCTTACTTCATGGTATTCAAGCGTATTTTATGGCAAAGGTATTGCTCTTGACAGAGAACAAACAAAAACCAGTGGTATTGCTTATCCAGAAGTGTACCGCGCATTAAACGGATCTCTTGCTACGGCTAAAAGACGCAACAGACAAGGGCAATTAATTGTTTCTGTTGCTGTTCCTGTTCAACGCTATCGCGCAGTGGTTGGTGCTCTTCTTCTTTCAACCACTGGTTCCGATATTGATAACATTGTAAAAGGCGAAAGACTGGTTATCTTTAAAGTTTTTGCCGTTGTAGGTAGCGTACTTTTGGTTCTTTCTCTCTTTTTGGCCCATACGATTGCCCATCCATTAAGTAAATTATCTGCCTCGGCTAATCGAGTGCGTAATGGCAATAATCAGCGTGTAGAAATTCCTGATTTTTCAATGCGTGAAGATGAAATTGGTCACCTTTCAACTTCTATTCGTGATATGACCAATGCCCTTTATATGCGTATTGAAGCCATTGAACGTTTTGCTGCTGATGTAAGCCACGAATTAAAAAATCCTCTCACCTCCCTACGCAGTGCTGTTGAAACGCTCCCTCTGGCTAAAAATGAAGAAGCACAAGAGAAATTGCTTGAAATTATTCAACATGATGTGCGCCGCCTTGATCGGTTGATTACAGATATTTCTGATGCATCGCGGCTCGATGCAGAGCTTGCACGAGAAACTGCAGAGATCGTTGATATGACACCGCTTTTGGAAAGTCTTGTTCATGCTGTTCAGGAAGTGTATCGTAATACGCAAACTATTGATATAAGCCTTAATATTGTCCCACGTCCTCATGGAAAAGCCTATCTTGTATTGGGACACGAACTCCGTTTAGGACAAGTGATTTCAAATCTTCTTGAAAATGCGCGTTCTTTTATTCCTCGGAATCGTGGCAAAATTTGCATTACTATGAAAAGTCATGCTTCAACCCTTATTTTAACCATTGAAGATAATGGCCCAGGTATTCGTTCAGAAAATATTGAACGCATTTTTGAACGTTTTTACACAGATCGACCAAATGAAGATGCTTTTGGACAAAACTCTGGACTTGGCCTTTCTATTAGTCGGCAAATCATCGAAGCTCATAATGGGACAATTACAGCCGAAAATATTATTGATCCTACACTTGGGAAGTGTAAAACTGGTGCACGTTTTACTATTATGCTTCCGCTTGCTAAATAAATCTTTTATCCAAAGTAAAAGACATGAAAACAAAATGTGAAATACTCCACGCAAATTGCCTGCAACTAGGCGGCAAGGGGCTGTTAATTATAGGTCCATCTGGATCAGGAAAATCAACCATCACCCTTTCTTTGCTTGACCGCGCTGAATGGTCAAAACGTGAAGCGAAGCTTATCAGTGATGATTATACAATGTTGCGTGCGGAAAATGGAAAGCTTCACGGATACACTCCTGATAATTTAGAGGGCGGCATCGAGATTCGTGGCGTTGGTCTTTATATGATAGAATTTGAAAAGCACACAACTATCGATTGTGTTATTTTTCTCGGTCCGAAGTATGAACGTTTTTCCACAAATAAAACTTTTCAATTTGAAAATTTGCACATTCCTCTTTTAAAACTTCCCTCTCTTCGTGAAGCCGATTGTACAGCCATTTGTCAAGCTATTGAAGCATTTTTGTTTAGAAGAATATGGCAAAAATCTGTCTAATTTTTTTCTAAAGATAAAAAAATCACAATTTTTGCCTTTTTTTTGCAAATTTTTCTTGGCAGCAAGATAAAGCCTTGTACAATGTCTTTCCCACCAACTATGGTCGGGTCTTATTAGTTAACAGGAGTTTGCGTAAATGATTGGACTCGTGCTTGTAACGCACGGTGAGCTGGCTGTCGAATTTTTACATGCCGTGGAACATGTTGTTGGAGTACAAGAAAAGTTCGCAACAATATGCGTTTATCCCGATGACGATATAGATCAGCGCCGAGGTGATATTATAGCCGCAGTAACCGATACAGATACGGATCATGGCGTCATCATATTAACAGATGTGTTCGGTGGAACACCATCAAATATAGCTATTCCTGCTATTGAAAAAGGACGCGTTGAAATGATTGCGGGTGTTAATTTGCCCATGCTTATTAAACTGATTTCTATTCGCAAATGTCCTGATATTTCATTATCAGACGCGTTAAGAATAGCACAAGAAGCAGGGCGTAAATATATTAATGTACCAAGTATAATTTTATAGCGGATAATAAAATACCAATGTTTTCCAAAGATACCCTCCCATGTATAAGTCGTCATTTCAATATCTGTAATAAACGTGGGTTGCATGCACGTGCCTCTGCAAAATTTGTACAAACTGTTGACAATTTTAATGTTACTGTTGAAGTTGAAAAGGACGGAAAAATTGTTGGCGGATCATCAATTATGGGACTTATGATGCTAGCGGCTTCATCCGGTTGCAACCTTACCATTCGTGTTTCAGGACCAGAAGCAACAGATGCTCTTAATGCTCTTGAAAAGCTCATCAATAACAACTTTGGAGAGGAAAACTAGTGCTTTTTCATCATAAACAAGGATGATAATTCTTAGAAAATAGGAACTTTCCATCATTATTTTGAATTTTAATTTCTCTTCCCGCTTTTATACCAATATTCATATCCATTATAGATTGGTATAATTATCATAAATGTAAAAGCTTATAGTTATTTTGTTATGCAATAATTTTTTCCTTTTCCTAACATTATTTGGCCCATTTGAATAGTTTTGCGTATTATGGCTATTCCCCAACTTAATCATATAATTAGACCTTTACAGAAAAGAGAACTCTTCACCTTTGTATTAGAATATGCTTTATTTTAGGCTAAAGATAAATGTCAAAATAATTTCGCACATCAAAAATCTATCAACTTTCTTATTTTCTGCTCACTTTGTAGCTTTTATAATACACAAGTAATCTTCCATTGCACATCATTGTGATACAGATCATGAAAATGCAATTCTTATCAATGTCATAACCATTTTCTTAAAACGAATAAGCTTTGTAAGCTCATAATTATAGTAAGAATTCTTTAGACATTCTTTTTCTATACTATTGCCTTGTTTTCTGTGGTACGTGCCCCGCCCTTATTATCTATATTGCGCTTGGGATAACATCTTTCATTATAAGGAGATAATATCATGGATCGTCTATTTAGTGCTCTTCAGATTCCTCAACAAACAACAAAAGCCCTCATATCATTGCAAAATGGCTTACCAAAAGCGCAATGGATCAATCCGCAAAATTTTCATGTAACCTTATCTTTTTTTGGCGAAGTTGAAAGCTCCCTAGAAGATGAAATTATGCATACCTTTAACACTATAGAACTTCCTTCTTTTACGCTACAGATAAAGGGTTTTGAAGTTTTTAGTTCAGAAAATGCTCCCCATTCTCTTGTGGTTCGCATTGAACCTTGTGAAAAGCTTACTCTTTTACATGAAAAGATGCAATATATCCGGAATAAATTAGAGTTAAAGCCTGATGAAAGACTATTTATTCCGCATATCACTCTTGCACGAATATTTGATATTAATCTTAAAGATCTTTCTTCTTATCTATCTTCTCGAGATGATTTTTCGCTCCCTCCTTTTGAGGTTGATCATTTTGTTTTATTGTTATCGGCCTCTCCCTTAAATAAGACTCCCTATATTGTAAAAGGAAGTTGGGCGCTTCAAAGATAAAAGGGTGTTATAAACACCCTTTAAAAACCCTTTAAAAAAAGACTTCATATATATGTAATTGCAGGGAATACTGCATTTTATGTTGGAGATTTATTATTGATGTGTTTTAAGCCGAATCAGCTTCAACAGAAGCTTCTTTTGCTCCTCCTTTAGCTACACCTACTATAGCTGGACGTAGCACCCTTTCCCCGATAATATAACCTGCCTGAACCACTTGTTGAACAGTATTATCTGGAACATCAGCATTGGGAATTTCAAACATCGCTTGATGAAAGTGAGGATCAAATTTTTGCCCCTCTGGATGAATTTTTTGCACCCCATGACGTTCTAATGCTGCCATCATGGCACGTTCAGTCATTTCAACGCCTTCTGCTAATGATTTCAAACCAGCATCACTCTCCCGTGCACCTTCTGGAATCGCTTCCAAAGCACGATTGAGATTGTCAGAAACCGATAACATATCCCTTGCAAAATTAGCAATGGAATAAGCCTTTGCATCCGCCACATCTCGCATAGTACGGCGTCGAAGATTTTCCATATCTGCAACAAGACGTAAAAGTTGATCTTTCAATTCTTTATTTTCATCCTGCAAAGACGCTAAAAGATCACTAACCTCATTGCTTTCTGTTTCAACGACTTCGTGTTCCTCTGTTTTATGTGTTTTTAAAAATTCATCGGCTGCCTGTTTAAGTGTATTACGATCAGCTGGATTTTTTAAATCACAATTTTCAAATGAAGCGTCAGTAAATTTGTTTTTTTCATCAGACATAAAAATTTTATTCCTTCATAAGATTCGTTATTCTCGATATCGAAATTCTACAGACAAAAATCAAGGGGTATCGATGTATATAATACAATGAGCTTTTATAGTACAAATACTTACTTGCACCGTTTTAACGCAATAACTGTGACACAAGTTGAGCTGTATAATCAACCATGGGCACGATCCTTGCATAATTAAGCCGTGTAGGACCAATAACACCTAAAGCACCAATGACTCTTTGTTGTGAATCACGATAAGGTGCTACAACTAAAGAAGAACCAGAAAGTGAAAATAACTTATTTTCTGAACCAATAAAAATTCTAACCCCAGAACCTTCATCCGTTAAATCGAGAAGCTGTGCCATACTCTCACGCGTTTCAAGATCATCAAACAAATGGCGCAACCGTTCTAAATCTTCTTCTGCTTTTACATCTTCAAGCAAATTGCTACGCCCGCGAACAATGAGGTGTATTTTATGATCAGCATCTTCTCCTCCCCAAAGAGCTAATCCCGTTTCAACAAGATGATGCGATAAATCATCAAGTGCAGCCCGTGTTTCTGCACATAAGCGGGCAATTTCCCCTTTAGCTTCACTTAGTGTGCGCCCTTGGATATGGGCATTGAGAAAATTCGTTGCTTCCGTCAATTGTGCATGAGTAACCCCTTCTGGTAAATGAACAATACGATTTTCAACTTCACCTTGTTGAGTCACCAAAACGGCAAGAGCGTTCTCCCTATCAAGGCGCACAAATTCAATATGTTTCAATGTTCCTTCTTGTTTCGTTGCTAAAACAAGCCCTGCCCCACGTGATAGATCTGAAAGAACTCGGCTTGCTTGAACAAGAAAATGTTCAACCGATTGTGCATGACCAGCCTCTTTGACTTGCATTTCAATATTTTCTCGCTCTTCGTTTGGCAAATCACCCGCTTCCATAAATGCATCAACAAAAAAGCGTAAACCTGATTGTGTTGGCATTCGACCCGCAGAAACATGTGGTGCATAAATCAAACCGAGATGTTCAAGATCACTCATCACGTTACGAATCGTTGCAGGTGATAATGTCTGTTGCAAAAGCCGCGAAAGATTACGTGACCCTACAGGTTCCCCATCATTAAGATAAGCTTCAACAATATGGCGAAAAATATCACGCGAACGCTCATCAAGATATTTTAGTTCATTACCAATAGTTTTGTGTTTCATCACAATTGTTTCACTATTTTTAAAATCCTCATCTCTTATATAAGTTTTGCCAAGGTTTGGTCAAATAGTCTAAAGTAGTATAAAAACATATTATCCTATTGAGCTGTAAAATGCTACCTTTCAGAGTGATGCTTGATAAATTACGCAGGAAATATTTTTTGTTAGAGTGTGTGAGAAATATTTAAGATAAGAGTTGATCTGTAAAGTGGTCTGCTGTAGGGACTTGTCAAAAGAATCTAGATTGATTAAAAACCGCTGTAAGTAGAAAATTTTACCCTTTAGAGCAAGCAGAAAATTGGAAATTTACCATAAAAATGCTATCATAAAAAAGACATGTCTTTCCTATCTTTGCAAGGTTATCTTCGTACAAGATAAAAAATTTTATTGGAACAAAATATCATAAAACATGTAAAATAATCATATCATGTAAAATCAAGCAGAATGTGTGTGTATGAGCATTTAAGCCGGTTTTTAGCACAAAAATAATTCCCCTTTCATTTTTGGAGAAATCTATATGAGAAGCATAGCAGATAAAAAACTTGTCATTGCTACACATAACACCGGAAAATTGCATGAAATCACTACTTTAATTACGCCTTTCGGTTTAATAATACAATCGGCAAAAGAAATGGGCTTGCCAGAACCAAAAGAAACAGGAAAAACATTTGAAGAAAATGCTTATATTAAAGCTTTTTCAGCAGCAAAAAAGACAGGACTTCCTGCCCTCTCTGATGATTCAGGCTTAGAGGTAGATGCATTGGAGGGTGCGCCAGGCGTTTATACCGCTGATTGGGCAATTCAAGCCGATGGTACACGTAATTTTCCAAAAGCTATGAAAAAAATAGAAAATGAACTCCAAAAAGTCGGAGCACGAGAAAAAAACCAACGGAAATGCCGTTTTATATCCGTAATTTGCATTGCATGGCCTGATGCTCATGCAGATTACTTCCGCGGATGCGTTGAAGGAACGTTCATTTGGCCTCCACGGGGAGACAAAGGCTTTGGTTTTGATCCTATTTTTTTACCCGATGGATATGAAAATACCTTTGGAGAAATGTCAACAGAGCAAAAACACAACTGGAAATGTAATGATATTCCCCCTCTTTCACATCGCGCACGTGCTTTCAAACTTTTGGCAGAAAACCTTTTAGCATTCTCATGAATGAACCTTTTGGCATTTACATTCATTGGCCCTTTTGTGCAGCTAAATGTCCTTATTGTGACTTTAATTCGCATGTTCGCATCCATGGTGTTGATCAACCACGTTTTGTCACCGCCTTTAAGCGCGAAATAGAAACGCAATACCACAAAATAGGCCCACGCCATATTACAAGTATTTTTATTGGTGGAGGAACCCCTTCTCTTATGGAGCCGCAAACTGTCGACGCCCTATTGCAAGCACTTGCAAAAAAATGGGTAGTCGATGATAAAGTTGAAATTACATTAGAAGCTAATCCATCCAGTGTGGAAGCAGAGCGCTTTCGTGGATACCGTACGGCAGGTGTTAATCGCTTATCTCTAGGAATACAAGCGCTCAATGATAAAGCATTGCGCAAACTTGGCCGACTCCATAATGTGGAACAAGCTCTTTGTGCCATTACTTTAGCGCGACAAATTTTTCCACGTTTATCCTTTGATCTCATTTATGCCCGCCCTGAACAAACTCTTGAAGAATGGAAATCTGAACTTGTACAAGCAATTGATTTAGCAGCAGACCATCTTTCTCTTTATCAATTGACAATCGAAGAAGGAACTGCCTTTAAACGGCTTCATGATGCAGGAAGACTTATCCTTCCCCCATCAGAGCTAGCAGCAGATCTGTACCATCTTACTCAAGAAATAACCGCACTGCATGGACTTCCTGCCTATGAAATCTCAAACCATGCAATGCCCGGTGCCGAATCAGCACACAATCTTCTTTATTGGCGTTATCACCAATATGCAGGCTTTGGTCCAGGAGCACATGGACGTTTCATTGAGCACGCACCGAATCATTCCTCTTTCTGTTCAAAAACATCATTATCACACCTTAAAAACCGTGAACGTTATGTCACAATAAATGAAAAACATCCCGAACAGTGGCTTAATTTGGTAGAAACAACAGGACATGGCTGTATTGAAACGGAACATTTAACCACTGAACAACAGGCAAATGAAATGCTCCTTATGGGATTACGCCTTTGCGAAGGCTTAGAACTTATACGCTATGAAACCTTAAGCCCTAAACGTATCCCAATGGAAAAACTGATCGATTTACAACACCAAGAATTGATAGAAATGGTGGATAACCAACGCTTAAAAGCAACAACCAAAGGACGTATTGTTCTTGATCACATCATCAGCCAACTCGCAAACTAAAGTTTTTATAACAACATACTTATTTTAATCATAATTATCATTTTTCATAGCAAAAGCGAGACTAAAATATTGTAAGATTCCCTTATTTTAAATCTGTTTATAGTCAATTAATTACAACCATTCGCTTACACCTTAAAAATAGGGAATGTGGATAAAAACTATAAAAAAGAGGCAATACCTTTTATGAACACTCTCAAATGAAAGCTATCGCAATATTTTGAGCTGGAAAGTGTATAGTGGTCTAGCTTTTTTCATAAGCGCAAAGATGATGCAATACTATAGACTTTATACACTTCACGGAAAACTCTATATTACATATTCATAAGAACCATTGTAGCATGAATATGATAAAAACTGAGAGATATTTCTTTAAAACAAGCACATGAATATATAACACGATGATTTTTGTTCTTTATGAGATCGTGGCACTATTAAAGAACCAAAGACATAAGCATGAAACAATCTCTATTATTTACTCTAGATCCTTTTGAAAACTGTAAAATCGCATGAAAAAGGATAGTAAAAAGGTACATTTATTTTTACCTTTATGCTTTTATATCCTCCCTCAATGAGACTCTATGTCTGCTTGTGAAGAAGCAAAGCCGAGCACCAGCACATAACTTTACCAGCTCGTGGGTGTTGCGACGGCCCTTGGCACTTGAGACGGTTCATAAGAGACATTTGTATTCCTTTATTCTATAGTTTTTACCCACACACTCATCCCCGCTTGTTATGTGCAAGCAAATGATTTCTCTTGATTTAAGATAAACAGGTTTGAAATGAAAGAATCCTCGAATATTAGGGCTCTTACCCAACATGCAAAACAATGAATTATTCTTATAAATCAATGTGATGTATCTTAAGAGATTACAAAAACAGATATACATGCAACATTTTACCTCACCCTGACATATAAAAACTGTTGTAACAAAGAAAATTGTGAACCAATATTTGAGACATGCCGTTGTGTGCTTGGTATTGATTTATAAGGTAACAGCAAAATCACGAATTTTATTAAACATACAATGCTATAAAATCACAAATATACTAAATATGAATCGGCATTGCTTCGTTGGCGAGCAAAATGGTATTCGTTGCATATCACCTTACTTGTATGTGTACATGCTTATGGCTATCTATACACGTCCTTTAAGGTTATTTTATAACTAATTGAAAATAATAATATAGGACAATCCTTGGCTAAAAAAGTCAATGTGATGCTACAGAAGAATTTCTATATATCTTTATCATAAAAAATATTAAAGCTGATTGGATAAGCTTACTTTCTATCTCATAATGATTTTTTCTACAATAAAGGTTCTTTGGAGTAACAAAGAGTATGGCAAAATATATGGATAAAATAAACTTGAAGCGTATTTCTATAGGCTTTATTTTAAAAGAAGTTCATTGAAACAAGGAAAGCATTTTATGAACATGCAGAAATCATATAAGACATGTGGTATGAATGAATGCATTTACGTTGTACGAACTTTTTACAATAGCAGCATGTTTTTGTGTGTCTTTATGGCTCCAATCTGTCATCACACAATGATGATATAATATTCATTGTTTTCCATATATGATTGCGTGTGACTTCCTTTCTACACTTTAAAGAACGAATATTTTCAATCCAATATGGTCTAAACAGTTCTGCTTCTTCAAACAGGTCTCTTTTGGCTTTTCAATTATGTAATTCACTTAACTAAAGACTCTACAGGCAAGAATCCCAACTTAAGAATATTCATCACTTACTCTAAGACTACTTAATATATTAAGTTTTACGAGTCTCGTATCACCACACCTTATCTTATGGCACAACAAGACAAAGGTATTTTTGAACCAACAATTATTTCTTTATGCAAAAAAATCAACAATAAAACGCTCATAAATAGCAGTGAGCGTTTCCACGGCTTCAAGAGATACACACTCATCTACCATATGCATCGTTTGCCCTGGTAAGCCAAACTCAACCACTGGGCAATAGTCCTTAATAAATCGCGCATCTGAAGTACCACCAGAAGTAGAACATTCTGGTATACTCCCTGTTACACATTTAATCGCATTAGATACAGTTTGAATGAGTTTATCATTTTTAGTCAAAAAAACATCCCCTAAACTTGGAATCCATTCAAGCTGATAAGAGGGATATTGATCACTATTGTTTTTTGCTTGCACCAAAGCAAGGCGCTTTTCAATTTCCTCCATCAGTGTTTCTTTTGTCCAAAGATCATTGTAGCGTATATTAAAACGAACCGTTGTCTGCGCTGGAATAACATTGACTGCTAAGTTACCGGTATCGATGGTTGTTAGTTCTAAATTACTCGGTTGAAAATTCTCTGTCCCTTTATCTAAAGCTGTTTGTGTCAATACTTGAATCAGCTT
This sequence comes from Bartonella sp. AC70YNML, assembly GCF_042196545.1. Taxonomy (NCBI): domain Bacteria; kingdom Pseudomonadati; phylum Pseudomonadota; class Alphaproteobacteria; order Hyphomicrobiales; family Bartonellaceae; genus Bartonella; species Bartonella sp. AC70YNML. Next base: position 190,179 of record NZ_JBHIQK010000002.1, on the reverse strand, counting down.
ACTTGCCAAAGGCAAGGGATTGGCAGCCCGTTCTGGAAAAGCAACATGGCCTTGGCGACCTTTCACGATAATGATACCAGAAATCGATCCGCGACGACCAATTTTGATAATATCACCAACAGTCTTTACACTTGTTGGTTCTCCCACAAGAGCCGCAGTCCATTTTTCGCCTTTTTTTTCTGCCCATTTGAGAAGTTTTACCGTACCATTAACGGCAGGTCCTTCTTCATCACCTGTAATTAAAAGGCTTACCCTTCCTTTAATGGACTGTTTCTCAAGAACTCGCGCTAGAGCCGCAATAAAACAAGCGATACCACCCTTCATATCAACAGCACCCCGCCCATATAATTTCCCCTGATCTATAACAGCTTCAAAAGGTGGATAAGTCCAATCTTCCAATGCGCCTGGCGGTACGACATCCGTATGACCCGCAAACATAAGATGGGGTCCTTCACTTCCCATTTTTGCATAAAGATTTTCAACATTATCTGTATTTTTATCCGTAAAAATAGGGCGATCGACGTGAAATCCCATTTTTTTCAAAAATTGTTCCAAAGTTGATAAAGCCCCTGCTTCATGAGGTGTAACAGAAGGACAACGAATAAGTGCCTGTAATAGCTGAAGTGGATCTGTAAGAACAGACATAAGGTCCCTTCCCATTTTTTTATAAGTCATCGGAACTTAGAGTTATTACGCTGAATTACAAAAAAGATAAAGCAAAAACATTGAAGACACTCAGCAAACCAAGCAGGGGAGAACAATCGTGCTGAGAGCTTCAATGGCTTCCTCATTATGATGCATGAGCAAGCACACACTCAACAAAACACTCAACAAAAAGTTCCGTTAAATATTGCCTTCATTTGAAAGTTTTTTACGCCTCTAATTTATATGAATCAAAATTAATTGCATGCAGTCTAGGAGCATTTTCTTTCAACCAAGCTCGATATGTTTTACTATCAGGACATAGCTCTTCACAAAGAGCCCAAAATCTTGGTCCGTGATTCATTTCAACAAGATGAGCAACTTCATGGGCAACAACATACTCAACAACTTCTTTTGGTGCCATAATAAGGCGCCAAGAAAAAGAAAGACGCTTATCGATTGAACAAGAGCCCCAACGACTTCTCGTATCTTTATAACAAATGGATTTGACTTTACGTTCTACCTGATGAGCATAAAGTGCCACCAAAGGCGTTATAATAAGCGCCGCTTGTTTTTTTAAAACGTCAGCAATGCGTCTTGGAAGATATTCTAATTGACCATAAACAATAATTTCAGGCCCTTGCTCCGCATCTGCTGTAACAATTTCTGTTACTCCACGTCCCTTTCTATGCTTTATGGTATGAGAAACGCCCAATAAAGGTATTGTCGCCCCCTCTTTGAGATAAGCATTTTCAGGAGAGACTTGTACACGAGCAAGACGTGCCTCAATCCAAGACCGATGTTTTTCAATAAAATTTTCAACCGCATAGAGATTTATCGCTGGTGGTGTTGTTACACAAATCTCCTGATTTCTGGCATCGATACGTAAGGTAAGACGGCGCGCATACTTATTTTCCCGCACCCGTACAGGTACAGAGCGATCAGAAAAAATAAAATGCTGTTTAGAAATGCTCATATATTTTTATCTTCATCATTAATAAATAAATATACCCCTTATTTTGCATTAATCTGATTAATAAAAGATCTCAATACTGTTTCAAGGCAATCTAAATCTTGTGGACGAGAAAAGCGATGATCTGCATCACGAACAAGTGTCAATGTTACATCATGGAGAGGTAAATGATCAAGTAAAGTCAATGTATGATGATAGGGAATATCTTCATCTTCCATCCCTTGTAGAATATGGACAGGACACCCAACATCAATGCATCCTTTCATAACACAATTTTCGCGTCCATCTTCAATCAATGTTTTTGTAAAGGGCATTGGCTCTATATCATCAACTGCAGGTCGTTCAATATAGCCTTTTTCTTCCAAAACCTTCCATTCTTCTGGGCCTAATTTTGGTTCCACCAATGTTTGTGTAAAATCAGGCGCTGGAGCAATCAATATCATGCCAGCAAGCTTCTTATTTTTCTGTGCTAGCATCATAGCAAGCCTTAGCGCAATCCACCCACCCATAGAGGAACCAATCAAAATTTGTGGACCCTCACAATAGGTTTCAAAAATCGCTAAACTTTCCTTAACCCAACGCGAAATTGTTCCTTGAAAAAAATCACCTTCAGATTCTCCATGTCCAGAATAATCAAAACGTAAACAAGACAAATCATTCTTCTGAGCAAACTGATCAACTAACGTTGCCTTACTTCCCAACATATCGGATTGATAGCCAGGAAGCCAAACCAAACCTGGAGATTGGCGCCCCTTGCGATAGCGTACCGCAAGTGCGGTGTTCTCAAACGAAAAAAACTGACAAGGAATATTTTGATCCATGATTCTTTATCCTCCATAAAACAATTTCTTTAAATTAAGAGAAAAACTTTTATAATCTAAATCATTCCAAAAAGTAATAAATCAAATAATGAAAAAGATACGAATTATTGTTGTTTTTAGGTGCATAATTGTATATTAAATTAACTGTAGTTGAATCAAAATTTAAGGAGCATAAACCATTCGTAAACCGTTTAAAATGACACCTACCCAAAAAGACGGACCACGTTCAAATCAGGATATTCGGGTACCTCATGTTCAGCTTATCAATGATGAGGGACAACATCAGGGAGTTGTTGCGATACAAGAAGCTCTTGCTATGGCTGCAGATGCGGGACTTGATTTGGTTGAAATTGTACCAAATGCGGAGCCACCTGTATGTAAAATCATCGATTTGGGAAAATTAAAATATCAAACCCAAAAAAAAGCTGCTGAAACACGTAAAAAGCAAAAAGTCATCGAAATCAAAGAGATTAAGATGCGCCCAAATGTTGATGTCCATGATTATGGAGTCAAACTCAAGGCTGTTCATCGCTTTATTGATCATGGTGATAAAGTAAAGATTACTTTGCGTTTTCGTGGTCGTGAGATGGCTCACCAAGATCTTGGATTAAAGCTTCTTCAGCGTGTGAAAGAAGATACAAGTGAAATTGCCAAAATCGAATTGGAGCCAAAGCTTGAAGGCAGGCAAATGATGATGGTGATAGCACCTAAATAGTTTTGCATTGGAATAATATTCGCATGCAACTCATCAAAATGATGTGTATAGTGTTATTTAGAAGCACCACATAGAGTTTTTGTGGTGCTTTTAAGGTTTTATAAATGTGTATAAATCCTTTTAACAGTTTAACAGTGCTTGATTGATTTATAAAAAGAATTCGTTATTTTGCATATTAAATGAAAAAGCTCAAACATCGTAAGGTCTTATTATTTCAAGTTCTTTCTATATGAATCCGACAAAATAATTCTGCTTGCACATCACAAACAGAGATAATGCATACATAAAATTATTAAAAAAAGCAGAAATGCCTTTTGTGAACCATTTGAAGTGCCAAAGGCTATTACAATATGGAAATTAGTAAATAATAATGATGAGACTCGCCCGTACTTTTTATTTAACTAAAGATAGTAATAAACAACAAATTTTCGTTATACTTTTCACAGAAACCTTGCACTATATTCTTCACTCTCACCGTCGTGAAATTGATGGATGAACCTTGAAAGAAAAGGCTATTTTTGTACAAAAGATTTATGGATTTTTTTAATCTAAGAGTGCTTCAATCTTGCATAAAACAACAAGAAAATATAGAAGCACTTTATGGACAAAAAACAAATTTCCTCTTTTGATAAACATCTTATTATCCGTCTTTTGCGAGAAAATTTTCACAAACATGCGCGTTGGTACAGTGCAGCTATTTTCTCAATGATCATCATTTCTGGTACAACTGCAACTAGTGCATGGATGATGCGTGATGTTGTTAATCAGATTATTGATGCGCAAAATTTTCCTATGATCGTTTTGATTTCTAGCATCATTGCTTTTATCTTTATTCTCAAAGGAGTTGCAACTTTTTCCCAAACTTATTTTCTAAACAAAGCAGGCAATAGTATCATTGCTGAACAACAACGCAAAATTTTTGCCCGACTTATGGAACAAGGAGTTTCTTTTTATCATAATAACACTTCATCTGATCTTCTTGTTCGCGTAACCCACAATGCTACAGCTGTACGTAATATCATTGATACTATTATCACAACTTTTGTACGTGATTTGCTTTCCGTTAGTGGTTTGTTGCTTGTCATGTTTATTCAAAACTTTATATTAGTTGCCATTACTTTAATCGTAGGACCACTAGCTTTTTTAGGCGTTCGAATGGCTTTAAAACGCGTTCGCCGCCTTATGGAAAAAGAGCTCCTTTCACTTGGTGAAATTATAAAAATCGTACAGGAAACTGCTGTTGGTATTCGAGTCATTAAGGCTTTTTCACTAGAAGAAGTCATGAAGAAAAGAATGGACAAAGCCATTTGTGATGTTGAAAAACAAACAAATAATATTGCAACACTCGAAGCTATTACCAATCCGATTATGGAAACGCTCACAGGTGTTGCCATTGCTGGTATTATCTGTTTTTCCGGTTACCTTGCAACCCAACGCGCAGGTGTTCAAGGTGAATTTATGTCCTTTATTGTTGCTTTACTTTTAGCTTATGAACCCGCAAAAAGACTAGCAAATGTACGTGTTAAAATTGAATCTGGATTGGTCAATATCCGTACGATGTTTGAAATACTCGACCATCCTCTTACAGTTATAGAACATAAAGAAGCTAAAGATCTGAATAAAACGCAAGGAGCTATTCGCTTCGAACACGTTTCTTTTGCATACACTGAGAACAAAATGGTATTGAAAGACATAAACCTAGAAATAGAAGCTGGAAAAATGACAGCATTGGTGGGACCATCAGGTTCGGGAAAGTCTACCTTTATTAACCTTATTATGCGACTCTATGATCCCACAAAAGGACGCATATTAATTAATGATCAAGACATCCGCTACACAACATTTCGCTCTCTGAGAAACCTGATGGCCTATGTAGGACAGGATACTTTTCTCTTTCAAGGAACTGTTAAATATAATATCGGACTTGGAAAAGAAGGGGCTAGTGATGACGAAATTATCGAAGCAGCAAAAGCAGCAAATGCTCATGACTTTATTATGCGTTTGCCAAATGGTTATGATACACAGATAGGTGATAATGGCTGTAATCTTTCAGGGGGGCAAAAACAACGACTTTCTATCGCTAGAGCAATGATTCACGATAGTGAAATTCTGATTCTTGATGAAGCAACGAGTGCGCTCGATTCACACACCGAAGCGCAAATTAATGAAGCTATTCATCACCTTACCAAAGGACGCACAACGATTATCATTGCTCATCGCCTTTCAACAATTGCCCGTGCTCATAAAATTGTGGTCATACAAAATGGACAACTAATTGAACAAGGTACTCAAAAAGAATTGCTCGCAAAAGAACATGGGTTTTATAAAAAACTTCATAATATCCAGTTCAAAAAACATACCCCCTAATTTCTAGATCCTTAAATAAGATTTGAAATAAAAAATGGATAGAAGGTAATGCTTCATTTATAAAAAAAGACTTGTTATCAAGAAAAAGCATTACTTCAATCAAGAATTGGCAAAGAATTTATGGTTTATTGAAAATAAACTTCTTGGATTTAAATGAAACCTTTACTCGCTATTTTGTTGAATGCAATTGACTTTAACCACGAAACTTCAAAAACCCCTTCCCTTCCTCAAATAAGTGTTGAAACATTCATAAGTGTTGTGAATCCCTGAAAAAGAGAGCATCAAGATTTGAAAAAATTGTTACGGAGGAGGAATCTGGATTAATACAACCTTTATCCGTGTTTATCCCTGCACTGATAATTTTTTTCTCTACACATTTTAAAGGACAAAGATTCTACCCAATCTGATCTGTAACAATCTAGATTTTTATTGAGTTCATTCCGCTTGATAACAACTTATGTGATTCACTTATACAAGGCTTACCCTAAAATATTTACCACGTGTTTTCAGAATACTGTGTCAAAATTACATATCTTATATCACCTCACCTCAAATGTCGGTCTTTTATAGTACAATAGAATAAGCTAACAATTATAAATTGTGCTGCAAATTATAGATACACTCCGTGTAAGAAAAACATTGAAAAATAAGAGAGGATTTTATAAAACTTTTTTTACTGTTGTAGCTTGCTTTAAAGCAAGCTTTGCTGTTTTTTCTACATCTAGAAACTAAAATGATATTCCTCTAATACCTTAACTGCTTGAAGAGTTTACAAATGCACAACGTTAATGCTTATATAAGGCTATGATTCAATATGCAAAAAAACAGATGAAAAGCAAAATGACATTCCTCTTTCTTTTAATCGCTAAAATAGAAAAATACGACATATAACTCTGATAAATATTTTTACAAAAATACCTGTCAACATACATCTTAACACTTATTTATAATCATAATTTATTATTTTACATCTCAAATAAAAAATACGATGTAATTTGCTTATTGCAAATCTTCTTTATATTGAGGATGAATCAATCCAAAGCACTTGTTGTGCGCCATAAGAGACATTAGCGTGTTTATAAAAACTCTTAAGATCAGCAATAAAAATACCTCTATGCTTTCAAGTGCAAAGGTTATCGTCAACATGACAAGCTAAAAAATAGATAATAATGCCGGCTTATATCTTTAATAAATACTTATACCTTTATTAATAACGGTAGTATGGATTTTATACCATTCATAAGAGGTATTTTATACCATTTCACAAGCAATCTTATGAAATAGGCTCAAGTGCACACTGAGAAATTTTTCTTTAAAACAAGCACGTGAACTTGCAACACAATAATGTTATATTTTGGAGTATTCTGTTTGGAGGGCTATTTGTTATAAGAAAAGTGATCTCATTCAAAAATACAATAAACAAAAATCTAAAATAATAGGTAATTTTTATTATTAAAAAGTATTGCTTTAAATGCGTTTGACAATAAAATCAATATCTTATGAATTCTCCGCTTGCCTCACGCTTTTATTTATCACGTTCTTTAATGGAATCATGTCCTTCACGTAAAAACAGAATGCCATTGTGTTGCAAATTCACCTGCTTGTTTTAAAGAAACCTCTCTCAAAGTCTTTCCCAAACCCATTTCGCGATAACATCCGTGAATTGTATAATGATAAATCCATTAAGCTCCCCATCTTTACACTTATGGAGTAACAAGCCGGCACCATTTACACTATTTTCCAGCCCCTAATGTTGCGACAGCTCTTAGCTCTCGAGATGATTCATAAGAGGCATTTTTAGTCATTTCTTAATAGTTTTATCCACACAGGATTCCCAGCTTGTAGCATGCAAGCCGAATGATTTTGATTGATTCAACGCGAGAGAAATTCGTATGATATGCATAGTTCTAATTCAAGTTGAATAACGATAAATTATCTTTATAAATCAATATATTGCACACACTACATTCTTTAGGAAACAGCACCACATGGGCTTGAAAATAAGATAAGGTATTTCTCTGAAATAAATATATAGCAGCAAAATAACATACTATCTTTCGTGAAGATTTTGTCCCTTTAGAGAATAAATCGAATATTTCAGATAGTTCTCTTCACGCCTCAACAAAAAGCTTCTTCTTTTATAGTATTTCTAGTCTATGTCTTCTTCCTCAGATCTAGAAATGAGAGACAAAAAACGAAGAAATTGTTTTTTTAAATTCAATCTTTAATAATCTCTTTCATAAAAGAGACCTATACTAGAATTTTGTTCATTTCCTATGGCACCTTTAGCTTTGAGATGACGCGAAATATCTAAATTAATTGTCCCTTTCGTTGTTCCATCAGACCCTGCTTCAAAGCCCAAATAAATATTATTGTGTATGTAGCGTCCAATACGTAAGCCTGTATTACCCTTCTCATTAACGATAACATCAAGATCATCAAGTCCAATTTTAGTTCGTAAAGTATTCAACAAAGATGTATTAGAACCACCTGCAAGATCAGCCGCTGCCGCTGCAAGTTGAGCAATCTGAAATGGTGATAATTCATTAAGAGAGCGATTAAAAATCAAACGCGCCAAAATCTCATCCTGAGGCAAATTTGGTTGTGATGAAAAATTAATATCAAGATTATCAACCGTCCCACTTACAGTTACAGTGACGCGAATATCACCACTGTTATTGTTGGTTACAAAATAAACCGTAGGATTAAGATTACCACTAAAACTCGCTTGTCCTTGATCGAAATTAAGACGTTGCGACAGGATATCAAAACGTCCACGAATCATTCTAAATTCACCAACTGGATGCACATCATTCAATGGACCTGCTAGATTAATGCGTCCTCCCAGTTCAGCATCTAAGCCTTTTCCGCGTACAAAAAATTGATTGCGTGCAGTAATACGCATATTTGATAGCACGACAGATGAAGATTCTTGTGTAACTATACGGCTTTTGCTTTTGTTCGTGTTCTTAACATCAGCACGTTCAAGTGTTGTTTGAATCGATTTAGTTAAATTCTTATTTCTAACATCAAGAAACTTGGCACTTTTAAAATGATCAGGAACAAAAACTTCAGCTTTTTCAACGATGATATCACCACCAAGAACAAGATCATTTAAAAAATGACCTGTCATTGTCATCTCACCTGATAATGTTGCCAGAATCATAGAACCATCATTATAATTGGCATTATCAAGATGAAATATCAAATCTGTCTCTAGACCATTAGAAATACGACCTGAAGCAGAAATTCCTCCCCCCTCAAACGAAGAAGCTGAAGCTTTTTCTATAAGGATATGATCACCTTTCAATTTGCCTTCAATTGTTATATTATTCAATCCTACATTTGTTTGTGAATCAAAAAAGCTACCGTCGCCTATAGAAATATTTCCTATCAATTGTGGCTTTGATAATGCCCCATTAAGAGCTGTATCAATTCTTGCTGTACCCGTTATATGTGCACCACGCTTGGCTAATAAGAGATTAACAAAATCAAGAGGCATTATCCCTTTAACGTTTAATTTTGCCTCTGAACCATTAAGAGATACAGGCCCATGGATGGAAAGATCTAATCCTTTATCTCCAGTAGCTATCATATTTTCAATATGAAATGTCGATTTTTTATAAGAACCACGAGCATTTATATTGATTGACATCGGTCCTTTAGGCGTCATAGCGGTTAAATTTTGACTAGAAAGCTCAAAATGAGCAGATGGATCCTTCATTGTTCCACCAATATCAACTTTACCTATCACTGTCCCATCAAGTGCTTGTCCTGCAATAAAACCATTCGCCAAACGCGCAGATAAATTTTGCAAATTAATATGAAAATCAAGCGCATTTTTCTCTAGAGATATATGCCCCTGAGCTTGTGCTTGTACTCCTTCTCCTGTTAAATTTGCATTCAAAGTAAGATTTTGATCTACAGTGTTTCCCGTAGCAGAAAGAGAAAAAGGCATAATTTTTTTATCTTGAAAAGCAACGGTTGTCAGTCCCTCACCTTTTATATCGTAATTTATATCAGGTTTTTTTAAATGACCACGAATCATAACCTGCCCTGTTACACTCCCTGCTGCTCCAAGATCGGATTTCCACAAATTGACTAAAGTAGCAGGAAGGGCATTCATTGTAAGTTGTAAATTCAGGGTATCTTGAATATTCCCTGCTAAGATGATGTTGCCCCCATTTATTGCAATTCCTAATTCATTGATTGTCATTCCATCTTTATCAAAAGCAATTATGGATGGCTTCAGCAATGTTGCATGAAAAGTATGTTGTTTTAAGTCCACAGTTTCAATTTGCACTTCTCGTTTTATACTTTCTGGAAGTTCCTCAACCATTAAACGACCAGAAAGCCGTGCATTGAGAGTATCATGCAACATCGCCTGAACAGTAAAAACCGTTTGTCCATTATTCCTATCAGCGTGAGCATTTAAACGATTGACCATTACCAAAGGTGTTTGAATATGTTCTGCATTGAGAACTCCTTCAAACTGAGTCATGCCAAAAGGATCGAATATATCAGCATCTATTGTCAATTTTTTTATTTTATTCTTGGAAAAATTCAAATGGTTAACATGCGCCTTCACATTGGTTTTTTGTCTGCCATTTTGTTCATCAAAAATAAAATCTCCTTTTACTTTTCCACTACCATCCTGCAAAAATAACGCTGAAAGTACGGAAATATCATCGGCATCAATATGCAGCGCTCCTTTCAAAAAACCTCCAAGTTGTTGAGAAAGACCACCGGTTATTTTTGCATTTCCCCCTCTAATATCGATATTTTCAAGTTTTCGAATTTTATGAGAATCTTCAAAAGAGGCCGATAAATGCAAAGGTTTCTTAGCAAAAGTTCCTTCACCTTTTACAACTCCTGTTAAAGAAGTAATCGGTGCTGTATTATCCATAAGTGCCTCTATGTTAAACGTTGTGTTTTGAAGTTTCTTCCCCACAAAGAGTGCTTCAGCCACATGAGCACGTGTATTTAGTTTTATATGGCTATTGCTCCCTCTCGCCGTACTTTGAATTGTAAGTGCACCACTTATCTTTGGGTCTAATTTGGACAAATCAGATATTTGAGCAGATAAGTCCATTTTAGCGCTTTCATCTGAAAAATAACCATTAGCCTTTATGTTTGTATATTGATTTTTCAAATTCCAATGACGTAAAATGAAGCCCTTTGTATTTCGAGCAACTCCACCTGAAAGACTAGTATTTCCTTTGAATAAACGATCAAAAGACTGCATGCCTATTTTCATATCGTCAGCCATTCCTGATAATTGGAGATCAAAAATGCCACTCAATAAACTGATCGTTCCTTTGGCTTTAATATCTGCACTACCAGAAAGTGATTGTTTACTGAACACTTCCAAAGGAGTTAATGTTTGAGCTTTTAAACCGAGATCGCCTTTAAAAACAAAATTCTCCATTGTCCCTTTTAACCAAGAAGAAAAACCCTGAGCCGTAACACTCAGATCATGAATCAAAATTGGTTTATTCGAAACAATATCCGTATCTAAATGCACATGAACCGCTTGGCTTAAATTTTCTACTAACGCTCCCTTAATCTTTTTAACCCCTTGAAGCGTCCCTTTAACCTGAACACCAACATGACGAGAAGCTACATTATCAAGATTTTCGCTTACTCCTCCCATATCAAAAATTGCATCGCGAATATAAATATTTTTATTGCTTAAATGACTTACAACCAACCGCCCATTCCAAGATTGTTGCCCTTCGCGACCATAGTCAATGTTCAAAGCAAGAGTATTCGCAGGTTTTGGCACTTCTGATACAGATAAATGAACAGACTCCTTTTCGTTATCAAGAGCCATTTTGCCATCAACAAAAAGCCGTCGCAAGAATCCATCGGCGGTTATTTCAGCATTGGCTATAACATTCATTGCTTTGTTCTGAATAACCATCTGATCAAGGTGTGTCAAACCTTCTTTTGTTCTTCTTGCCTTTGCTTTTAATGTTATATTAGATTCAAAGAGACTACGATATTGAGAAGGTATTAAAGGGCTCAGTGTTCCCTCTAATTTCGTAGAAAAACTCTGTCCTTCTGGAACGCTTGCAAGAATAACATTACCATCTACAATAGAATGATGATCAGACTCTAAAGAAAGTTTGATAACCAAATCATCAAAAGTACCATCACCTTTCATGACGAGATTTAATGCCGGACGTTGTTCAATGTTAAAAATATTCGCCAAAATACCATTTTGTGGTTCGTTAGCAGAAATATCAATTTGAGCTGTACGATTACTATCAGATATCTTGGTGAGAACAGAAAAAGAACCCGGTGCATCTAAACGATGAGCTGCTATATCGACATCAAAATTACCACTAGCCAAGGTGAAATTGCCTTTTAAGGATATATCAGCAGAAAAACCAAAAAGATTCTGTTCAAATGTCACATGTTGGGCTGTAAGTGTATTGATAGAAAGAGCAAGCGGCAATTTTGGTAAAGAGAACTTACCTGTCTCAAGGGAAGAAACAAAAGAAGAATTGCCTTGCGGTTTGCGTAAAAATGTAACCTGTTCTGCCGAAAGCTGGTTAATATCCATCCGCCCTCTCAGCAACGCTAGACGATTCCAATCCATTTTAGCATTGGTAATTTTAAGCCAAACCCCTTTTTTATCACTGACAGTAATAGTATCAATTGATGTTTGAGAAGACAGTGTCCCTTGCATATTGTGTAAACGAACTTGACGATTAGGCGCTGAAAGCTTTCGTTCAATTAAAGAAACAAACCATGAGCGATCATCTGTTTTCATTTCGCTAGAGGGAAGAATGTCTCCTCTTTGCGCAAAAACAAAACAACCCACCCCAAAAAACAAAAATACAAAGAAGAAAGCTGATAAACGTGCACCTTTTTTCATTAAAATGCTTGCCCTATACCCACATAAAAACCAATGCGAGGGTCACCCTTCTCTCTCTTTAAAGGAAAGGCTAAATCAACGCGTAAAGGACCAAGACCCGTCATATAACGACCTCCTATACCGGCTCCCCATTTAATTTTTTGAGAAAAATCAAAATTCGCCTTTTCCCCTACTAAACCTCCATCAAGAAAACTGACAAACCCTATTTTATCATTTAAAGAAACACGCAATTCTGCTGACCCCTCAATAAGCGCCCGTCCACCAACAACCCCATCATTTTCTGTTTTGATACCAATATTACGGTAAGCATAACCACGAACAGAGCCCCCACCACCAGCAAAAAAAAGCGTATTTGCGGGTACTTGTGCTGTATCATTCCCAAGAATTGTACCAAGCTTTGCCCGCGCAGCAACAACAAAACGATCCCCTTCATCCAACGCCCAATAAGAGCGACCTTCTGCTGTTACTTTTGCAACAAAGTTGCTAAAACGCATCTCATAAAAAGGCTCAATGAAAACTTCACCATATAAACCTTTTGTTGCATTAAACTTATTATTACGACTATCGTAAATCAAGCCGCTAGGGAAACCGATTGTTGTAAAATTACGGCTCCCAAAATAGACATCACGTGAATAACCATTTGAAACTTCTACAGCAGCCTGTCCCGATAGATTACCATTAAAAATATGCGTAATACCTAATTTTCCTTTGATGGCTTTTGTCGTATAATTTTCTAAAACATCTTGTTGTATTTTTAATTCTGACCTGAAATCTGTATCTGGCGTGAGTACACCGGGCTTTACAAATGTGCCTCCGAAAAGATAATCAAAATTTTTAAAATTATATGATTGCTTTTTATTGCTACCAACACCAGTTATTTTTGTTTCAATTTTAAGAGTCTCTGCATGACCAAAAAGATTGTTATGCATCCAATAAGTCTCAAAACCGGCACCGTCTAAAGTTGAATAGCTACCGCCTACACCAAAACGACGCGGTTTATGTTCTTGTACAACAAGTGCAAGCGGTAAACGTCCATCTAGATTAATAGTATCAGCCTCACGTATATTGATAGCACGAAAAACACCAAGGCGCGCAAGACGTTCATTTCCCTTAGCTAACGCATCGGAATCGTATATCTGCCCTGGTTTCAATCCGGTCATCCACGCGATATAAGCTGAATCTACACGTGGTTTCTTACTTATATTACGCACACTTAAAGGACCATAATAAGCCTTTTGTCCAGGAGCAACAACAATCCGTCCTTCAACACGCAACGCAGCATGGTCAGCCACGACCTCACTCTTCATAATTTTAGCTTTAGCATAACCTTGTTGCCGCCATCCTTCTATCGCCCATTTTTCTGCTTTCAAAATGGTTTCAGATTTAGCAATAGCCCCAACTTTATAGCCCAATTCTTCAATTGTGGGCATTTTATGCGCTTTACGTTTTTCAAACGGAGCTACTTTATCAATATTTGCAATACTAAAAACATATTGTGGACCAGCATTAATTGTAATAACAATATTGGACCGTGCTGGAAGTTGAGTTACCGGACTTAAATCAGCGACTTCTAAGCCATTAATTTTAATACTAATAATACCACCATAGCGTCCATCAGCATAAAGAGCAGAAAGAATTGCTCGATAATCTGAACGCGCCTTGGCGAGCAAACCAGAAGAACTGGCGGATGCTTTCTCTTTATCAGCAACAAGAGAAGAAACAGATTTAACTATTTTTATACCTTCTAATGGTGCACCTGGCGGTGCAACAACATCAACTTTATAAAATTTCTCTGTACTTTTAGCATAATGTGAAGAAGAATTTGTTTTCTTTTGACCAAAAAGAGGGATGCCGAAAAAATCAAATGCAGCAAGTGGCTGTGGAAAAGAAAAAGTAAAACACAAGCCTATAAATACACAGCGCATAGTCCCTGATTTTAACAAAATTCTTGTCTGGTATACCATAAAATCAGATACCTTATAATACACTTTGCATCTACTACGCTTTAAATAATATAAAAATAAGAAAGGTAAATATAATTACTTTGCACATTTTACACGTTTTATCACATCAAATAACACTCTGCGATACATAACGTTATCCTCCCCTTATATTTTCATAAAATTCTGCACTGTTGTATAACACGAACAGCCTCATTCTTTTTTTTCTTAACATATTTATTTAGCTTATTATAAATGTTTTATTGCGTCCCATATCATCATGGTTAAATTTGTACAAATGACTTTCCATGGGAATGCTAAAAAACTGCCCACGTATATAGTTCTCTCTATAAAAAAAGCTATAGAGATGCTTCTTGATTTTTATAAATAGATATGATTGTCTCTACCAAGTCTAAAGGGGGAAAATAAATAAATGATCGCACGTATTACAACTGTTGCTTTTCGCGGTCTAGAAGCAGTCCCTGTCGATGTACAGGTTATGATTTCGTCTGGTAAAATAGGAATGGCTATTGTTGGATTAGCTGATAAGGCAGTTGCAGAAAGCCGTGAACGTGTACAAGCAGCCCTCCACGCTTGTGGACTTTCTATGCCTACTAAACGAATTACGATTAATCTTGCACCAGCTGATTTACCTAAAGAGGGATCACATTATGATTTGCCAATTGCCGTAGGCTTAATGCTTGCTATGGAAATCCTCCCTCCTGAAGTAGCAGAAGACTATGTCATTTTAGGAGAATTATCATTAGATGGTTCACTTACCGCTGTTCATGGTGTGTTACCAGCCGCCATGACAGCTTTATCACTCGATAAAGGACTGATTTGTCCTTTTCAATGTGGACCTGAGGCAGCATGGGCAAATGCAGAAATAAATATTCTTGCCCCAGAGACTCTGCTCACTATAGTCAACCATTTCAAAGGAACCCAAATTCAAAAACGTCCACAACCGCGCCAATATACTATCGAAACTGAACTTCCAGATCTTTGCGAAATCAAAGGACAAAAAACAGCCAAACGTGCCTTAGAAGTTTGTGCTGCTGGACGCCATAACCTTTTGTTTGTAGGTCCCCCTGGTGCTGGAAAATCTATGCTAGCGCAACGCTTACCTTCCATTTTGCCACCTCTTGATAGCCGTGAGCTTTTAGATGTCTCTCTGATTGCTTCTATTACAGGAGAAACGGTTCATAATACCATTTCACTTCATTGCCCCTTTCGTTCCCCACATCATTCTGCGTCCATGGCCGCAATGATTGGTGGAGGGCTTAAAGGACGACCGGGAGAGGTCTCCCTTGCTCATAATGGTGTGTTATTCCTTGATGAATTGCCTGAATTTTCTCCACAGGTTCTTGATTCTCTTCGTCAACCTTTAGAAAGTGGGGAGTCAGTTATCGCCCGCGCTAATCACCATATTAGCTATCCTGCTCGATTCCAACTTATTGCCGCAATGAATCCTTGCCGTTGTGGTATGGCAGGCGAAAAAGACCATGTTTGCCCTAAAGGGATACGCTGTCAAATCGATTATCAGTCCCGTATTTCTGGTCCTCTGCTTGACCGAATTGATTTACGGATTGATGTCCCTGCTTTGACGGCTATGGACCTTATGCAACCAGAACAATCAGAAAAAAGCTGCGACGTTGCCAAACGCGTCGCACGGTGCCGTACCATTCAAGCTAAACGTTTTTCAACAATGGGGTTTGATCATATTCGTACCAATGGCGATTGCCCTGCCAAAATTATAGAACAGATTGCCATTCCTGATAAAAGTGCGACCATACTCTTACGAGATGTGAGTGAAAAAATGCACCTCTCTGCACGCGCTTATCATCGTATTCTCAAAGTTGCACGCACAATTGCTGATCTTGACGGATCAGATACTCTTTCACGCTATCATCTCGCAGAAGCTATTTCCTATCGACTAGGCGCAGAAAGATTAACAGCCCTTAACTAAAAAACTACTCATCAATAAAAACTTATTGGAAAATAACGCAAATAAAGTTCTGTAAGTTTACCATCCTCTTCTAAAGATTTCAGCGCATAATTGAGTATATCAACCAATTTTTCATTCTTTTTTGCAACAGCAAGCTGCATTCCTTGCCCCAATAACTGTGGCGCCATATATGCCCCCCCAACAAAATGACAGCAATTCGCGGTTTTTGAATCGTTTAGCCATAAAGATAAAGCAAATCCATCATCAAAAATAAGATCAATTTTACGCTCCTGTAACGCTTTATAGAGCTCCGCCCTGCCTTTAAATTCTTGTCCTTTGGCTTCAGGAAAATAGTGATGAAAGAGCTTTTCGTGAACACTTTTAGATAAAACACCACTGGTTAAATGTACCAATTGATCACTTATTGGCTCATCGAGATTTAAAAGTCGAGTAGCAACAAATCGCGCTGGAAAACGCAAATATGGCTTTGTAAAAACAAGATCTTGCTGGGTTTTATTTGTTTCTTTTAAACCTGCAATAATAACTTCTGCACCACCATTGTTAACATGTTCTACAAGCTCTTTCCAAGGAACAACTTCTACTTCACAAAACTTCTCTAATTCTAATTTTGAGCAAATAGCACGCAATAAATCGATATTATAACCTGCAAGATGCCCCGTTTTATCAAGAAAATTAAAAGGAGGAAAATCAAAAGTTGTTACAAAACGCAAACGAAAGATATCCGTTGTATCAGGTTGTACCAAATGTTCATGCGAATCAAAAAAAGAAGGCAGCCTTTCAGCTTCTGCGTAAGAGGAAAATAGAACCCCCCCTGCTACAAATAAAATACGAATAAAAATATTGTATGGATTATTGAATAAAAGATACCGTAGACGCAATTGAAGATGTTTTACATATATAGATTTTTTTATTTTCAAAATCTCTCCCCCATTTTCAAAACTAAGATGCAACTCTCCTTAACTATTATCTAACGCACTTCACCAAAATATCTGGCGTTTAATAAATAAAATTCTTGCTATTTTTTAAAACTGTTAAAAAATTTAACAGTTTTCATATATTTTTTTTGAAACCATTGAAAATACTTCTTAAAAAATTGCGTGAATAAGCCGCACAATAGCGTTTTATTTTGAATAAGAAATGTAACCTCCATGGACAGGAATAATACAAACAAATATACACAATATTCTCACCTCAATTTAACATACAAAAAGTTAAAAAACTTAGAGAACGCGTAATATTAACTTCATTAAGATTGAAGATTGATTTATAGGTAAGAAAGTAAAAGTCTCGTTAGTGTAACATAAAGATGCACAACTAATTTTGAAATATTATGCATATGCAAAAATAAACAATAATACTACTCTTTACATAATTTTAAAATTTACGTTTAAAGTTTACGTAAAGCATAATTGGCCTCGTCCTCAAATTTTAAAGGAAAAGGATTCGTACCAACGTTGTTCTGTAAACAGTCAGCTTCTCTCGATAAATTACGCTTTTAATTTCTTTAGTCTTCTCATTGTGATTCACTTAACTAAAGGCGTTTAAGCCCTGCCCTGAATATTCACCACGCACTGTAAAAATACTTAAATATACCAAAGAGGTGCTTACTTGTCTTATATTATCACCCTAAATGACGGTATTTTACTGTATAATTGTGTCATATCATTTCATCATTCTTTCCATTATATATCGACAGATATTGAATCTAGATCTGATATACGGTAAATGTTTAATGTGGTTATTCCATAAATAACTTATCAGAACATTGAGCTTTAAAAAAGCGGATAAAATATTGAAATTGAACACAGGAATGGACTAACTTATGAGTGATGAAATAACCTCACCGGCACAAAGCCATGACTATGATGCGGCTTCTATCAAAGTTCTCAAAGGTCTTGATGCTGTACGCAAACGTCCTGGGATGTATATCGGTGACACTGATGATGGATCGGGGTTACATCATATGGTCTATGAAGTTGTAGACAATGCTATCGATGAGGCTTTAGCCGGTCATGCAACTCTTGTAAACGTCACACTCCATGCTGATGGTTCTTGTTCTGTTCGTGATAATGGACGTGGAATTCCGACAGATATCCATCCAACAGAAGGTATTTCTGCAGCTGAAGTTATTATGACACAGCTTCATGCCGGCGGAAAGTTTGATCAAAACTCTTATAAAGTTTCAGGCGGATTACACGGTGTTGGCGTCTCTGTTGTGAATGCACTCTCTGTTTGGCTTAAATTGCAAATCAAACGCAATGGTAAAATTCATGAAATATCATTTACCCACGGGGTAGCTGATGCTCCATTAAAAGTTGTTGGCGATTGCGATCAAGAAAGTGGAACAGAAATTAGATTTTTACCAAGCTCTGAAACCTTTACTATGGTTGAGTTTGATTTTGAAACTTTAGAGCGTCGTTTACGGGAATTAGCCTTTCTAAATTCTGGGGTTTATATTCTTCTTGTTGACGAGCGTCATGCTGATATTAAATCCGTTGAATTGCATTATGAAGGTGGATTAATAGAGTTTGTGAAATATATTGATCAATCAAAAAAAGCGCTGCTTGATACTCCTATTTATATTACAAATGAAAAGGATGGTATGAGCGTTGATGTTGCCCTATGGTGGAATGATTCCTATCATGAGAAGGTCTTGTGTTTTACCAATAATATCCCTCAGCGTGACGGTGGAACTCATTTGATAGGTTTCAGAAGTGCCCTTACACGCCAAATTAATGGCTATGCTGAATCTTCAGGTATTGCTAAAAAAGAAAAAGTGAACTTAACCGGTGATGACTGCCGTGAAGGATTAACAGCTATTCTTTCTGTCAAAGTTCCTGATCCAAAATTTTCTTCACAAACAAAGGATAAGTTAGTCTCTTCTGAAGTGCGCCCTATTGTTGAAAGTTTGGTCAATGAAGGTCTTTCAATATGGCTGGAAGAACATCCTCATGAAGCAAAACTTCTCATTAGTAAAGTGGTAGAAGCTGCAACAGCACGTGAAGCAGCACGCAAAGCACGTGAACTCACAAGACGAAAAGGGGCGCTTGATATCACTTCTCTACCAGGAAAGCTTGCCGATTGCCAAGAACGAGATCCCGCAAAATCAGAAATCTTTATTGTCGAGGGGGATTCGGCTGGCGGTTCAGCAAAAAGTGGGCGCTCACGTCAAAATCAAGCAATTTTACCCCTTCGTGGTAAAATCCTCAATGTTGAACGAGCACGTTTCGACCGCATGCTCTCATCTGATATGATTGGAACACTTATTACAGCTCTTGGAACGTCTATCGGTAAGGATGAATTTTCACCCGATAAATTACGTTATCATAAGATTATTATCATGACAGATGCGGACGTTGATGGAGCCCATATTCGTACGCTGCTGCTCACTTTCTTTTTTAGACAAATGCCCGAGTTGATTGAACGTGGACATCTTTATATTGCTCAGCCTCCTCTTTATAAAGTATCGCGTGGAAAATCTTCCCAATATATTAAAAATGAAGCAGCGTTTGAAGAATTCTTGATTGATACTGGACTAGAAGAAACAACGCTTGAGCTTTCAACGGGAGAAGTTCGTGCAGGAGCTGATTTGTATCAACTCGCTAAAGATGCTCGTATATTACGTCAACTTTTAAATGGTCTTCATACCCGTTATGACCGTAATATTGTTGAACAAGCAGCAATTGTTGGCGCTTTTAATCTTGAAGTCTTTGCAACACAAGAAAAAGCGCAAAAAATAGCAGATACTGTAGCACACCGCCTTAATCTGATTGCTGATGATATGGAACAAGGTTGGAGTGGACAATATACAGCAGATGGAAACTTATGTTTTGAGCGTATTTTACGTGGTGTTAAAGATGTTGTTACGCTTGATGTGGGACTTATAAATTCAACTGACGCACGCCAAATTGATCGCATTTCCCAAAATTTTATCGACATATATCATCCTCCTGTTCTTTTACGTCGCAAAGATAAAACAGAGCGTATTTTTGGTCCTATGAGCCTTTTAGAGAGCATTTTTACAAACGGTAAAAAAGGTGTTACTCTTCAACGTTATAAAGGTCTTGGGGAAATGAATGCTGAACAACTTTGGGAAACAACGCTTGATCCCAATGCACGTTCTCTTTTACAAGTAAAAATTAATGATGCAACCGATGCAGATTCACTCTTTTCTCGTCTCATGGGTGATGAAGTTGAACCTAGACGTATTTTTATTCAAGACAATGCCTTAAGCGTTGCCAATCTTGATATCTAAAGATACTCTTCTGTTTTTGGCTGTGTAAACGTCGTAGTTTTATACGTTGTTTTTTCGTAGTTGAACATTCCCTCTCTATTTCATTTACGATAAAAGAAAAATAAGGTAGATCATATACATGGCAATTGAAACAGAACGTGTAGGAACCAAGGGTGGCATGGAGCACTCTTTTGGTTTTACAAGAGTAGATGAAACACAAAAACAATCCATGGTGGATGGTGTGTTTCATTCTGTCGCTGAAAATTATGACAAGATGAATGATATCCTATCATTGGGGCTACATCGTGTGTGGAAAAATTCCATGATTGCTTGGCTTTCCCCACCAGCACTTTCTCATTGGAAAGTTCTTGATGTCGCTGGCGGTACAGGTGATATTGCTTTTCGTATTCTTAATGCTTCACGCCAAAAAGCCCATGCTACAGTGCTTGATATTAATGGCTCAATGCTCAGCGTTGGCAAAAAACGCGCACAAAAAAATGGTCTTGCCCCTCTGATTGATTTTGTTGAAGCCAATGCAGAACATCTACCTTTTGAAGATCAAAGCTTTGACGCTTACACGATTGCTTTTGGAATTCGCAATGTTCCTCATATTGATCAAGCCCTTAGAGAAGCTTTTCGTGTCTTAAAGCCCGGTGGACGTTTCTTATGCTTAGAATTTTCAAATGTCGAGATGCCTCTGTTGGATAAAATTTATGATCTTTGGTCTTTCCATGCTATCCCTAAGCTGGGTCAATTTATCGCAAATGATGGCGATGCTTATCGTTATTTGGTTGAATCTATCCGCAAATTTCCTAAGCAAGATGATTTTGCCCATATGATCAAGCATGCGGGGTTTTCGCGGGTATCGTACCGCAATCTCACCGGTGCGATTGCAGCGCTGCATTCAGGTTGGAAAATTTAAAAATGGTGCAAATTTCCCCTTACTTTCAATTGATGCGTGCAGGATGGGTTTTAACACGTGAAGGTGTTTTAAGTGCTCTCCCTCATGATGATCTTCAAGGATTTCCAGCGCTATGTCATCGTATAGCGAGTGCATTAGCACGACGCAAAACAAAAAAGAAACAACGATCTGAAAATATTTCATATGCCATTAATAAGCTTGGACCCTCTTACATAAAACTTGGTCAATTTCTTGCCACAAGACCTGATATTGTTGGGCGTGATATTGCGGAAGATTTGTCACAGCTACAAGATCGCGTCCAAACATTTTCTTGCACTGCCGCTATTGCTCAAATTGAAAGTTCTCTTGGTCGCTCTATTGATGATTTATTCGTAAATTTTTATCCCCCCATTGCCGCCGCGTCTATTGCTCAAGTTCATCCAGCTGAATATAGTGATGAAACTGGCCATAAGAAAAAATGTGCTGTAAAAGTTATTCGTCCCAATATCAGAGCACGTTTTTCTAAAGATCTTAGAGGATTCTATCTCATTGCTCATTTACAAGAGCGCTATATCCCTGCCTCTCGAAGGCTTCGTCCTGTTTGTGTGGTGGATACTTTAGCACAAACAACACGACTTGAAATGGATTTACGCTTAGAAGCAGCAGCTATATCTGAAATGGCTGAAAATATTCAACATGATACAGGCTTTCGGGTTCCACGTATTGACTGGGAACGGACAGGACGTAATGTTCTTACAATGGAATGGATTGATGGTATAAGAATATCCGAAACTTCCAAACTCAAAGAAGCAGGTTTTGATTTGAAGGCGCTTGCTATTACGCTTATTCAATCTTTTCTTCGTCATACACTGCGTGATGGTTTTTTTCACGCCGATATGCATCCTGGTAATTTATTTGTAGATGAAAAAGGATGTATTGTTGCTGTTGATCTAGGCATTACAGGAAGGCTTGGCAAAAAAGAAAAGCATTTCCTTGCTGAAATTCTTTACGGCTTTATTACCCGCGATTACCATCGAGTTGCACGTGCCCATTTTGAGGCCGGCTATGTTCCTTCACACCATAATATCGAAAGCTTTGCGCAAGCCAACCGCGCTATTGGCGAACCAATTCACGGACAATCAGCACAAAGCATTTCCATGGCTAAATTGCTCACTTTATTATTTGAAGTCACTGAATTATTTGACATGCAAACGCGACCTGAACTTTTATTGCTGCAAAAAACAATGGTTGTCGTGGAAGGTGTTGCCCGTACATTAGACCCCACTTTTAATATGTGGAAAGCTTCTGAACCCGTTGTCAAAGAATGGATTAGTAAAAATTTAGGACCCGTAGGCGTTGCAAAAGACTTTAGTGAAGGAGCAAAAGCTCTCCTTTCGCTGGCACGCAAAACACCACAATTGGTTCAAAATTTCCAACGAATAGAAGAAGATTTCAATCAAATGAGAAAAACAGGTTTTAATCTTTCTCCTGCTACCCTCAAACAACTTGCTGTGGAACAAAGTCACAGAAACCGTTATGGTCGTTATAGTCTTTTCATCATTGCACTTTGTTGCGCTTGTCTTACTTTTTACTTTTTTCATCTTTTCTAATCTCCTTAATATGCTAAAAATATCAACAATGAAATCATTGAAATCATTTTTATTTCTTGGAGGTATTTTATGGCCAGTATTACTATTCGTAACCTGTCTCTTGAAACCAAAGAAGCTTTGCGCATACGCGCCGCGCAAAATGGTATTTCTATGGAAGAAGAAGCCCGCCGTCTTTTAAGCAATCCCCCTACTCACACCACACTCCCCTCTCATGCCAGTGCTGTTGAAGTGCAATCATTGAAATCAAAATCTCTCCTTCTTATTATTGGTGGAAGTATTGCATCCTATAAAGCCCTTGATTTGATTCGCCGTTTACAAGAACGTGGAGCACATTTAAAAGTTGTGATGACAAAAGCAGCGCAAAAATTTATTACGCCTTTAGCCGCTGAAGCTTTAAGCGGTGGTACTGTATATACTGATTTATTTTCACGTGAAGAAGAATATGATATCGGACATATCCGATTAGCACGTGATGCTGACCTGATTATTTTAGCTCCTGCTACAGCCAACCGCATTGCAAAAATAGCCAATGGCATAGGAGATGATCTGGCTGATTGTGTCCTTTTAGCAGCACGCTGTCCACTCTTGATTGCACCCGCCATGAATCCAGCCATGTGGGTGCATCCAGCAACTATTCGTAATGTTGCACAATTGCACGCAGATGGCGTTCATATCATCGGACCAGAAATCGGAAATATGGCTGAACGTGACGAGATTGGATATGGACGTATGAGCGAACCTTTAACTATTGTCGCTGCTATAGAGAATCTTTTGAATGTGCATGAAAAACCTCTCTTTGGCCGCCATTTCATCGTTACCTCTGGCCCTACCC
The DNA here is from genome assembly GCF_042196545.1 of Bartonella sp. AC70YNML. Lineage (NCBI taxonomy): Bacteria > Pseudomonadati > Pseudomonadota > Alphaproteobacteria > Hyphomicrobiales > Bartonellaceae > Bartonella > Bartonella sp. AC70YNML. The sequence continues at coordinate 166,295 of NZ_JBHIQK010000002.1, read as the reverse complement.
ATGAACCAATTGATCCAGTACGTTATCTTGCTAATCGGTCCTCAGGTAAACAAGGTCATGCCATTGCAACCGCTCTTGCACATTTGGGTGCAAAAGTAACACTTATTTGTGGACCTGTTCATCTTGCAGACCCACAAGAAGTAAAAACAATTCATGTTGAAACAGCACAACAGATGTTAAAAGCCGTTCAAACCGCATTGCCTGCTGATGGTGCCATCTTTGTTGCCGCTGTTTGTGACTGGCGTAGTCAAACCCAATCTTTACACAAAATTAAAAAGGATGCTCATAAAACACCACCATCCCTTCAAATGGTTGAAAATCCTGACATTTTAGCAACGATTGGACACGCTCCAAAACGCCCCTCATTGGTCATTGGTTTTGCTGCTGAAACATGCGATATTATTGCTAATGCGCAAAAGAAATGCGTTGAAAAAGGAGCTGATTTCATTCTTGCTAATGATATTTCTCTTCAAGTAGATGGTACAAGTGTCATGGGTTCTGATACAAATCAAGTTTATCTCGTAAGTAGAAAAAAAGTTGAACAATGGCCTCATATGAGTAAACAACACGTAGCGCAAAAATTAGCAAACGTGATTGTATCATTTTTTGCCCCCCAAACATCTACTCCTCATGAGAAAAATATACCCCTTTGCAAATAAGAACTCTTCAAACGCGTTGATATTAAAACACCTTATAAAATAGAACTGATAATAGGTGTCTATCCATCTCAATTAGTATATAATATTTTTGATTTATAATGATAACCTAGCATTGTTCATATTAAATTAGAATCCCAGACATCGTAAGATTCTCTCATTCCCAATCTCTCTCATATTGAATCAATAAAAATCATTTTCTTGCACGTTTTAAACAAGGATAACTGTATGAATACAAAACGTTTAAGAAAGAACTAAAAGCGCTTATAATGGACCGTCTCAAGAACCAAGAGCTTGTCTCGGACAACACTAAGGATGATGGCACCAACGTACTCTTTTTATTAAGAGTATAGTGATGCCCTATAAGTTTTATATTATTCACGAGAGCTTTACCCATAGACCATTCACAAGCGCTGTTGCGAAATGGGTGTGACAAGCGTTGGAAAATATTTTTTAAAAAAATCACATCTCACTCTAGCCTTCATAAAAGTAGGATCTATTGCACTACTGTCTCCCCAGCTTATAAAAAAACAAGCTATCATTCACTTTGCCTAACATTAATTTTGAGAAAGCTCTTGCACTGGATAAAATTTATAAAAAGCATTTTCTCTCTTCAATGTTTTTATCCCCATATTGGTCCTATTTATAATATACGAATAAATGATTTTGATTGTTTCATGATGAGAACAGCTCATGAGAAAATATGACAACTTTATTTGAAGCTCTTATTCACTATGAAAATGATGTATAAATTAATATATTATAATATCTCAATGCAATTTTAAGCATACCTCACACTAACGCTCATAAAGAGTGTAGACAAAATTCATTGTACCACTGTCTATAAGTTTATGAAACTGACGCTTTTATTATTTTCCTCAGTGATCGGTCTTTAAGATTAAATGTCTGTCTCCTCTCTCCAGCATACCAAGACCACAAAGACTAGAATTTTATCCATGATATCCTCACATTGTGACGATTCATGAGAAGCATTTTTATTCTTTTATCGAAAGCTTTGTACCCATACATTGGTCTCGCCTATAATGTGCACGTAAATAATTTTTTGATGTTGAATAGAGACTTTGAAATTAAAGAATATTTCTATATTTTGGATTCTTATTCAAGTTGAAAATGATCAATTCTCTTCATAAATTAATGGTGTTATTATCTAAAAATTATTTGATACAGTGCACCACTTGTATGAAAAGTGCTTCAATGAATTCTTACTTCATTGCACTTATGGCTTTTAAAATTCAAAATCTCATCATTTTTAAGCATCAGTGACATCTCCCTTTCTTTGCTTCTTCTCAAAAAACTGCTCTTCCATGGAATCGGACGGTCAATCGCCTAAGCTTATTTTTTCCACTTCTATCATATTAATCATTCTGTTGCCCAAAATTAGAATATCTACGGAGCTACTACGTTACCCCTATTCCATTGAACTCAATATTTTTTTGAAAGCGAGAGGCAAAAGCATGCTGCCAAATAGTAGAAAAGTACAGAATTTTAGGAATTGTGTAAAACAATTAAGCACTTAAATAAACTAAGTTAGATAAATCTACTGAATAAATAGAAGTAAATAACTTTCCTCCCCAAAGTTCTTATTCCTTAATTTTTTACATATATCATATAAACGCAATAATCTACACTCTGTACAAAAATAATAAAAACTTCTTCTACAACAGCTGCTTTTTAAATTCTTCTTTGTTTTAAAAATCAAAATTTCTATTTATTCAAACTTTATTTTAAATAAAGGAGCCTTATCCGTTTTTTATAATGTTTTTGAAAAAAATCTTGTAATTCAAAGAAAGAAAAAATTACACTGTACATACTTTAAATATATTTCTTGTTTTTTTTGCTTCTTTCCTTAGTTTATTAATCTATGATTTTTACTGCTGCTTATCGTGCTTTACAACGTCTTCTGACCTCGCAATATCGTATTATGATACTGAAAGCATTGGGGGTTACTTTTTTCATTCTCACCATTTTATGGTTATGTGTGCACCAACTTTTTGTGTCTTACTTTTGGCCCTGGATTGCTCAATTTCTTCCTGGACTCCCTAGTTGGGCGGGATGGATTGGTTTTAGCATGCTTATCATTTTTAATCTTGGTTTGGCTCTTTTGTTAGCTTTTTTGATTGCACCAATCACCGCTATGATTGGTGGTTTTTTCATTGATTCTGCTGCTGAAATCATTGAAAAAGAGGATTACCCAAATGAGCCTATTGGACAAGCTTTGTCGTTTCAGCGTTCTCTTATCATTTCCTTTAAATTTGTTATTTTAAGCCTTCTTGGTAATGGAATTGCTTTTATTTTATTCTTCATACCAGGTATTAATTTAATTGCTTTTTATCTTATTAATGGTTATTTGCTCGGTCATGAATATTTCTTGTTTGCTGCTTATCGTTTTCGAACAGAGCAAGATGCACGTACTTTTTTACATACTCATTACACAACGGTTTTTGGTGCAGGATTATTGATAGCGCTTTTTGTTTCGATTCCAATTCTTAATTTAGCAACACCGCTTTTTGCAGCCGCCTTTATGACATATTTACACAAAATGCTTTCCCAAAAGACCATGGCACGCATTACACAAAAATAGTTTCCTTGACTTTAAGGTTAATAAAACTTGCCAGCCAAAGAAAGCATAATATAAAATTTTATGCTTTCTCTTTTATTAAAGCAATATATTGATTTATAATGATAATTTATTGTTTCACAATATGAGTGAAAAACCTAAATATCATGAGGGTTTCTCATTTTAATCCTATTCATATTGGATCAATTGAAATCGTTTGTTTATGTATCATAAATGAAGGTGGTATGCGGATAAAAGTACTTTCAAAAAGGCGTGAAATATCTTTATATGAATCCTCTCAATGCAAACATTATCGTCGCATTGAAAACTGAAAAAGAGTATGATGGTGCCGCTTTCTACCTTATATTTCAGTAAAAATGGAGAGCATAATGTATTTTATACCCTTCATAGAGAAATGATTATTATACTCTTCATGGGTACCGTCATAAGAGAGTTTTGGGAATATTGAGACTGTTAAATCTAGCAACGCGTGAATACATAACAAGAACAATATTTTGTTTTGACGTTCTATTTTATGTGAAAAGCGTGCACTTTGAAAGACCATTCTGAAAAAATATTGCTCTGGTGTTGGCGTTTCGCTAACATAACATTATCATAGTCATTATCTTTAATGAATGAGTGTGGCTTATATTATAAGGTTTCTTGATTTAAAAAATTGTTGATATTAATGATTAACTGGATGTTCATTTTCATTAAAAGAAAATAAGGCGTTTGTTAATGAGCGCAAGGAGTGAGTTTTAATACAAAAATCAAAGAATAAAAACATGTCAGTTCTTAAAACTTCTGAGAAGTTTGTTATAGGAAATACTCTTCATGCATATGATTGTTGTAAAATTGGAAAAATTAAAAAACAGTGGAGTGAGAGCTATACGTATACTGATAAAAGTATTAAATAGACTCGTTTGGTCAGCCGGCAAAGCAAATGTGACTGCTTAAATTCTATATTCTTTCAAATCATGCAAAAGGTGTATAATATTTTAAAGGAAGGTTATAAAGATGAACTGGATTACAAATTATGTTCGCCCTAAAATTAATTCTATATTGGGACGCCGTGAAATTCCAGAAAATCTATGGATTAAAGATCCTACCAGTGGTGAAATGATCTTCCATAAAGATTTGGAAGCCAATCAATTTGTGGCTCCTAATTCTGGCTATCATATGCGTATCAGTGCCAAAAATCGTCTCATGCATTTTTTTGATGATGGTATTTATACAGCTCTTGAAAATCCAAAAGTTGTGACAGACCCTTTAAAGTTTCGCGACGAAAAACGCTATATTGATCGGTTAAAAGAGTACCGTTCTAAACTCGGTGTTGAGGACAACATTTTGAGTGCACGCGGTACGATTGAGGGTTTGCCAATTATTGCAACCGTTCAAGATTTCGCCTTTATGGGGGGATCACTCGGTATGGCCTCAGGAGAAGCTATTATCAAAGCTTTTGATACTGCCATTGCCGAAAGATGCCCTTTGGTTCTTTTTACTGCTTCTGGTGGTGCACGCATGCAAGAAGGAACACTCTCATTGATGCAAATGCCCCGTACAACAGTAGCGATTGAAATGTTGAAAGAAGCAAAACTTCCCTATATTGTTGTGCTGACTAATCCAACCACCGGTGGTGTTACTGCTTCTTACGCCATGCTTGGTGATATTCACATTGCCGAACCTGGCGCTATGATTGGTTTTGCTGGTCCACGTGTGATTCAACAAACGATACGTGAAACCCTACCAGAAGGGTTTCAAAGTAGTGAATATCTGCTTGAACATGGTATGATTGATATGGTTGTATCGCGTTTAGAAATGAAAACAACAATTGCGCGTATTTTACGCTTGATGATGAAACGCCCTGCTGTTTTTAACCCTTCCGATCCATCCCCAACAGACTCTCAAACATCGCTTTCTAGGACAAAAGCAGCTTAAGTTTATGCAACAGAGTCAAATACAAAGGGTGGTGGATGATTTACTAAAAAATTATCCGAAAAAATTTGATCTTTCTTTAGAGCGTATTGTTCACCTTTTAGAGCGTCTTGGTAATCCACATTTAAAACTTCCACCTGTTATTCACATCGCTGGAACAAATGGCAAAGGATCTGCCTCCGCAATTTGTCGTGCTCTTTTGGAAAGTGAAGGATACTGCGTTCATGTTTATAGCTCACCTCATCTTGTCAACTGGAATGAACGCTGCCGGTTAGGTCAAAAAGGAGGTGGTCAACTTGTTACAGAAAACCAATTGGCAGAGACAATCCGTGAAATTATAAAAGTAAATCGTCAAGAGCCGATTACTATTTTTGAAATTTTTACAGCCGCTGCCTTTATGCTGTTTAGTATACATCCAGCTGATGTTGTTATTTTAGAAGTTGGATTGGGAGGACGTTTTGATGCTACCAATGTCGTTAACAAAACAGCTGTATCGCTTATTATGCCCATTGATTATGATCATGAGAATTTTCTTGGAAACACAATTGCTCAAATCGCTTTTCAAAAAGGGGGGATTATAAAACCAAACGTTCCAGTGGTCATCGGAAAGCAGAATTATGAAGAAACTCTTGCTACTTTAATACCCCTTGCCGATAAAAATAAAGCATCTTATGCTCTCTTTGATCAAGATTATCAAAGCTATAAAGAACATGGACGTATGGTTTTTCAAAACCATCAAGGTCTCATGGACCTTCCTCTTCCTAACCTTATTGGAGACCACCAAATTGCTAATGCTGGTGCATCTCTTGAAGCAGTTTATCAAGCGGGTTTTCAACTTTCAGAACAAACCATAAATGACGCTTTGAAGAATATTTATTGGCCCGCACGAATGCAGCGTCTTACCCAAGGGCTTTTGGTTGATCAACTATCTCCTGATATTGATTTATGGTTAGATGGTGGTCACAATCCTGCTGCAGGAAAAGTTATTGCGGCAGAACTTACACAATGGAGAAAAAAAACAGATCGTCCCATTATTATGATTGCTGGCATGCTTAATACCAAAGATGCTGTCGGTTATTTTCGTCCTTTAGCAAACCTTGTCGATAAAGTATATACGATACCGCTTATTAACAATGACGCCAGTCTCTCTCCAATAAACTTAGCTGAATCAGCCCAAAAAGCAGGAATCTTTGCTACTCCACAAGCACATCTACAAGATGCTTTGTATAAAATTAAAATGGAATATAAAGAGGCTATTGTCCTTATTAGTGGTTCTCTTTATCTTGCGGGTGATATTTTGCGTGACAATAAAACACCACCGTGCTAGATAATTAGCTATTTTTAAAGCTTTGAAAGATAGACCTTTTAATCATGCAACTTGATTGTGCACTTTATCAACATCCTAAACTCATTACTGTTTTTGGCGGATCCGGTTTTGTAGGACGACATGTCGTTGAAACTTTGACTAAGCGGGGATATCGCGTTCGCATCGCTGTTCGTTGTCCACAAAAAGCTTATTACATGCTACAAATAGGAGAAGTAGGACAAACCCAAATGCTTAAAACAGATATCAAGCATCGTGCCTCTGTTGCACGCGCATTGCTTGGAGCTGATGCAGCAGTGTTTTTACCCGGTAGCTTAAAACAAGCAAATCAATCGAATTTTAAAAGCACACAAATTGATGGTGCTTACAATGTTGCTGAATTAACAGTAGAAGCTGGTATTCCTCTCATCTATATGTCGACTCTTGTGGCTAGCGAAAACACTGCATGTCTTTATGCACGTGTTAAGTTTATGGGTGAACAAATCATTCATAACAAGAATCCTCAGGCAATTATTATACGTCCATCCATTATCTTTGGACCAGAAGATTGTTTCTTTAATACCTTAGCAGATTTGTCACGTTTTTTACCAATTATGCCTCTTTTTGGAGGTGGGAAAAGCAAATTGCAACCCGTATATGTTGGTGACGTTGCTGAGTTTATAGCACGTGCTTTAGATGGACAGGTAGCTTGGGGAAAAAAATATGATCTTGGTGGTCCCCAGATTATCACCCTCCAAAATGCTCTTGAAAATATACTTAAAATCATTCATCGTAAAAAAACAATCCTATCTATGCCTCTTTCTGTCGGTCTATTGATTGGAGGAGTTTTAGGAACGATTGGTAAGTTGCCTCTTGTGCCAACGCTCGTAACAGCCAATCAAATACGCTTTTTGCAAATGGATAACATTGTTTCTAAAGAAGCTATAGAGAATGGATATACTCTAGAAGGAGTAGGAATTACTCCTAGAGCAATGACTGCATTCTTGCCAAGTTATCTCTGGCGATTTCGTCCACATGGTCAATTTTCCCAAAACCTACTCGTCTAGAATAAATTCTTCTAAAACTGAGTTAATTATTTGATTTATAATTCATAGTGCGTTGTTAGCGGTTTTAAAATCAGAGTGTTCAATAGAGTGATGTTTTTGCATTTTTAATGCTCCATTTAGTATCACAAAACATGTTTCCTCGCACATCTATAGTATTTTGATAAAAACTGTTGGAAACAGGAGAAAAGCACTTCTTATAAACTGTCTTTATCCAAGAGCAGGTGCAACATTGGAATCCTAAAGAACCGATCCTGAACTGCCTATCCATAAACATGATAATCTATGGCTTTGCATTTATATTATTTTGCCAAAAAGCTTAATAATGAGATTAAAGTAATTCTTCCTTTTTCAAAAACCGCATAAGTGAGTAGAATACGAGTATACTACTTTCGATATTATCCCATAAAAATCGATATAAAAACTGTAAAGCAATGCACCATTTTTATTATTTAAAAGGTATTCCCTCTGGAAACTTTTAAAAGCTTTAAAGTTACGTGAAAAGGATAGAATTTTGTTTATATAATAAAACTTATCATGAAGATCTCCTACTCTGTCAGTAACATCACTACTCAGATCCATAAATGCATATTTGTTGCACAAATTTATGGAGATTTTAAAAGAGCTTTTTCACATAAAGAAGTCCTCTTCTTGTCTTGCATTTTTTTTTAATTTCTCCTACCGTCTTGGAAAAAATTATTTTAAAGGAATGAAGAATGGCAGCTCAAGATTTTGTTGTCAAAGATATTGCACTTGCCGCTTATGGTCGTAAAGAACTTGATATTGCTGAAACTGAAATGCCTGGTTTGATGGCTTGTCGTAAGGAGTTTTCTTCCAGCCAACCTTTGCGCGGAGCGCGTATTTCTGGCTCATTGCATATGACAATTCAAACAGCTGTTTTAATTGAAACATTAAAAGCAATTGGCGCCGATATACGGTGGAGCTCTAGCAATATTTTTTCTACGCAAGACCATGCAGCAGCAGCTATCGCCGCAACTGGCATTCCTGTATTTGCCGTTAAGGGTGAAACATTGGAAGAATATTGGACTTATATAGATGCAATCTTCCAATGGCCAGATGGTAATCCTTCCAATCTTATTTTAGATGATGGAGCTGACGCCACAAACTATATTTTAATGGGAAGTCGTGCAGAACAAAATAAAGATATTTTATCGCATCCCAAAACAGAAGAAGAAGAAATTTTTTTCAAACAAATACAAAAGCGTATGGATGCAACGCCAGGTTTTTTTACACAACAGCGCGCAGCAATTAAAGGTGTAAGCGAAGAAACCACAACAGGTGTAAACCGTCTTTATCAGTTACAAAAAGAAGGACTTCTACCTTTTCCTGCTATTAATGTTAATGATAGCGTCACTAAATCAAAGTTTGATAATAAATATGGATGTAAAGAATCATTGGTCGATGGTATTCGACGTGGAACAGATGTGATGATCGCTGGTAAAACTGCCATTGTCTGTGGTTATGGTGATGTAGGAAAAGGTTCAGCAGCATCTCTTTCTGGTGCTGGGGCTCGTGTTAAAGTAACAGAAATTGATCCTATCTGCGCTCTTCAAGCCGCTATGGATGGCTATGAAGTTGTTAATTTGGATGATGCTGCTTCCAGTGCTGATATTATCATCACGACAACAGGCAATAAAGATGTTGTTCGTTTAGATCATATGCGACAAGTAAAGGATATGTGTATTCTTGGAAATATTGGTCATTTTGATAACGAAATCCAAGTCGCTGCCCTTAGAAATTTGCCATGGACGAATATTAAACCACAAGTTGATATGATCACCTTTCCCGATGGAAAACGCATCATTTTGCTCTCTGAAGGACGATTGTTAAACCTCGGCAATGCGACGGGGCATCCTTCTTTTGTCATGTCAGCTTCGTTTACCAATCAAGTTTTAGCGCAAATTGAACTTTTTACCCGTACAGAACACTATACAAATGAAGTCACTGTTTTGCCTAAACATCTTGATGAAAAGGTTGCACGTCTACATCTGGATCGGTTAGGAATAAAATTAAGTGTTTTATCAGAAGAACAAGCCGCTTATATTGGAGTCTCACCACAAGGACCTTATAAACCAAACCATTACCGTTACTAATACGTTTCCTTGGGTTAAAAAAGGGAAAGATGTCGTGCTCAGCTTTGGTGACTATAACCCCAAAGAAAAAACTCAAAAAGAGATCCGAATCTATACGTATATACTTTGCCTTTTTTTCTTTTTTTCTCCAACATGCGCTTTTTCTCAGTCATTGGAAGGTTATTTACCATTTTTCTTCACTTTGCCGAATGGTCCATGGCTGCTTTTAGCGCTGTGTGGAGGAATTTCTTGTGCTTCACTTCTCTCATGTATAGCTGTTACCGTGCGTGCAAAAAAAACTGCACAGAAGCCTTTGAAGATAATTCAGGCAAATTTTTCTGAAAAACTTAAATATTATGAATGGCTTCTGGAAGAAACCGAGCAATTCCTTCTTATTTGGGAAAATCCAACAACCTTACCCCATGTTGTTGGTGCTCTTTCCACATTGCAAAAAATAGGAATCGATCAGAAAGATTTTCAGCGTTTTGAGCTCTGGGTTGAAGAAAATTCTCTGCGAGAACTTGATTATGCATTGACTCAACTCCGTTGTAAATGTCACCCTTTTGATCTTTCTATCACCACCACAAACAATGTACTGCTACAAGTTACAGGAGTCATCGCAGGAACAGTCGCCATTGCTCGTTTTCAAGATATCTCAAAACAACAGAGTGAAAATGCTCGTTTACAGAAAGATATCGCCCGCCTTCTTACTGAACTGAGAATGCAGCGTAATCTTCTTGATCTTATTCAAGAGCCCGTATGGATAAAAGATTGTGAAGGAAAAGTTTGTTTTATCAATCGCGCCTTTAGAGAAATGACAGACTTTCGTGAAGACAGTGATGACGTGGGGGATCTTTTCAATGAAAATACACAACGCAAAACAGATGAAACAGAAACAATTTTTCAAGAACATGTTCATACGGTTATTGGTGGAGAACGGCACCGTTTTCATCTCACACGTATTACAACAGCTGAAGGGATGGCAGCTTTTGCACGTGATGACAGCGCCTATGAAAATCTTGCTCATGAATTAAGATATGTTCTTCAAAGTCATTGTGAAACACTTGACCAAATTTCAACAGCTGTAGCCATTTTTGATACAAACCAAAAATTAAAATTCTGTAATCACGCTTTCAAAATTTTATGGCCGTTGGAGAGTTCTTTTTTAGAAAGTGAACCAAGCCATACATTGTTTCTTGAACGTTTACGTGAAAAGGGGCTCATTGCTGAACACCCTGATTGGCGCGCATGGAAAGAAGAACTTTTAAAAGCCTATTGGCAAACAGAATCGAACCAACAAATTTGGAATCTTCCAGATGGGCGTACGGTGCGTGTTGTCTCGAACCCTCATCCACAAGGAGGTGTCACTTGGCTTTACGAAAACCTTACCGAAAAAATTGATCTTGAGCGCCGTTATAATACACTTATTAAAATACAAGGTGAAACACTTGATAAACTTTCTGAAGGTGTGGTCGTTTTTGGTACTGATGGACGCCTTCGCTTATCGAATCCTGCCTTGTCGAAATTGTGGTCTCTTCCTTATAATTTACTGGTAGAAGGAACCCATATTACACAGTTACAAAGCCATTGTTCAGCCTTAACCTTGGGGCAAGAATGGGATCAATTTACCAAGTTCATTACCGGTTTTGCTGAAAAACGTGAAACATTTTCAGGTCGTATAGATCTTAAAAATGATATGATTATTGACTATACTCTGGTCCCTCTTCCTAATGGACAAACGATGCTTACTTTTGTGAATGTTACGGACACTGTCCATGTTGCGCGTGCTCTTCAAGAAAAAAATGAAGCATTAGAAAGTGCTGATCGTTTGCGTAATGAATTTGTCCAACATGTTTCTTATGAATTACGCACACCTCTCACCAATATTATTGGATTTTCCGATATTTTACGTGATCAAATTTTCGGTTCTATCAATGAACGTCAACAAGAATATCTTGAACACATTCATTCAGAATCAGGAACTCTTTTAAATATTGTTAACGATATTCTTGATCTTGCTACCCTTGATGCAGGCATTATGGAGTTGGACATAAAATCGGTTAACATTGCCGATGCTATGATACAAGCAGTAGCACGTGTAGAAGATCGCCTTAATGGACGTCATATTACGCTTTTACAACAAATTTCTCCTTCCTTAAATTCTATTTCTGCTGATGAAAAGCGCTTGCATCAAATTTTTGTGAATGTCCTGAGTAATGCTATTAATTTTGCAACGGAGGCGAGTACTATTGAATTTTGCGTTGATGAACAAGATGATAACATTGTCTTTAGCGTTCACAATCAGGGCTCTGACATCCCAGAAGATGTCCTTGATCGTATTTTTAAACGTTTTTCTTCCCATTCACACCATGGTGGGCGTGCGGGAGCGGGTCTTGGCCTTTCCCTTGTAAAAAGTTTCGTTGAACTACACGGTGGACATGTTGAAATTCTTACCGGTTCTGGAAAAGGAACAACAGTTAAATGTTTTTTCCCACTCTCCAAAGGAGATACGATTTTTTAATTTTAACCTTTATGATAACAAAAATTTTTCATCCATTTCATGGAACTTTTAATGAATTTTAGTTTTTTTCTTGAAAATGAAGAGGCAACAAAGCTTTTTTCACAAAATTTAGCTCTTTCTTTAAAGCCAGGAGATCTTGTAACGCTGCAAGGAGATCTTGGAACTGGAAAGTCAACCATTGCACGTACAATCATTCAAACACTTGCGAACGATAACACTATGGATGTTCCAAGCCCTACTTTTACTCTTGTGCAAAGCTATCAACTTCCAAAGTTTGAAATTATTCATGCTGATCTTTATCGCCTTTCTATGGCAGAAGAAATTGATGAATTAGGGCTTCATGAAGCTCGTGAGAAAAATATTTTACTTGTTGAATGGCCAGAAAGAAATACAGCTCTTTTAGAGCTTGCCACTTTTGCACTCACCTTACATTATAAAGAACATGGGCGTCATGTAACAGTTAAATCAGCGCAACATTCCATTGAATGTTTGCAACAGTCTTTCGCAATTCGTACATTTTAAAAAAAACATGGACATCATCATTTTTAATTTGATAATACCTCAGTACTACCTATGAAATTTGAGATGATGGACAACATAAAGAAGGCTTCAATGGAGGCACCAACCATGGAAGATGAAGTGAAATGCTGACTCTTTCATATAACAATGACATAAATTGCAAAGAACAGTCGTTAATTTATAGGAATTCATCAATTTATTTTAGAGAATCTGATACCTACAATTTTGATTTTAGAGAATAGTATAAGAGAATTTTAAATTGAAGTGGTAACCCTTTAGAAGAGCATTATATAACCTGTAGTGAATTGCTTGTTTCTTTCTGCTTAAAAATTGTGAGCTTTAAAAAAGTAATTTGCAAAGTTTTTGCTTAAAATCTCCTTTTATGTGTTGAAAGCACTATCTATCTCAATAGTCTTATCTAAGAAGAAAATATCATTCACTTAAATATTCGTTGGCACGCATATAAACAAGGAATTGCCTACATTGTTCATACAGGACAATTTTTTGATAAAAAATGATCTATTGAATTACGTATAACAGTGTGGATTCTTAAAATCATTTAAATTTTTGATTTAATTGAATTGCTATTACAATGTATTACAGAAAAGGAATGTAAAAAAAAATCAAAAGGAGAGACTAAAATTTCTCTCCTTTATCGTTACTGTGTATGGCATTAACTAAGGCCATTTTTTATCCACTCAGAAAGACGTCCTTTAGAGGTAGCGCCAACCATATTCGATGAAATATTTCCATTTTTAAACATTAGTAATGTAGGGATAGAACGTACTCCGTATTGGGTAGCCAGTTCCGGATTTTCATCAATATTTACCTTAGCAATTTTAACTTGATTTTGCATTTCTATTGAAATTTCATCCAAAATTGGAGCAATCACTTTGCAAGGGCCACACCATTCTGCCCAAAAATCAACCACAACAGGGGTGGAAGAGGTTAGAACTTCACTTTCGAAATTATCCTTATCAACTTTTATACACGTCATTGATTTATCCTTTATATTCACTTTTTATAGATTGGTATAATAACAACTCATATCAAGTTATTGCAAAGATAAATTATTAAAGGACTTTTTTACATCAGAGATTGTGCGTTGTGTTTGTTTGAGCGATTTTATGAAAGTAAATAAAGTGTAAAAATGCTTTGCAAGGAAAAGACTAACTTATAAGGCAACTTCACTAAGAAATGCCTCAAGTTTTTCTGGAGAAAGTTTGAAAATTTTGGCTTCTTTACTATAGATAAGCAGAGCTTGTATATCTTTATCGGGATGAATAGCTTGCAATAATTTTCGATAAAGAGCCATTTGCAACCAATGATGGGAAGCAATAGCGGCTTCATTTTCTGGTGGGGTTCCCGTTTTAAAATCGGCAAAGATAATGCTGTTTTGCGTGATGTAGAGACGGTCAATTTGACCAGAGATTACTTGTTCTTTTCCACGAATTTTTACAATGCCCATTAAGGAAACCTCAGCACGTGAATGCTCAGAAAAAAGGGGTTTGAGATAAACATGATCTAATATTTTCCAAATATGGCAAAGAGCATCTTCTCTTTGGCTCTCATGCCAATGAGAGGCTTTGATATTGAGATAGTTTTGAGCATAATCTCGACGTTTTTGTGGGGGACAATCGGGTAAATATTGTAACAATCGGTGAATGAGATTACCGTACTCAATGGAAAAAGCTCTGTTTGTGTTCGTTTCTCCTAAAACAGGTGAAATAGTAAATTGTTTTGGACTTGAGGAAGGTTCTGTATCAGCTTCAATAGAAAGGCTCGCTACTGAGGGTTTTAACGGTTTTGGGAGAATTGGTTCTGCTGGTACTTTATGAGAGAAAAAATCTGGTAGAGGTGGAAGTGTTTGGCACTCAGAACGAGAGGCTTCCTGATTTATTGAGGCAGAAGAAGAATCTGTGATACAATAACGCCAAGCTGCAATATCTTCTGCAGGACCCTTAATGGGAACTGCATGCGGTTTGAGAGCTTTCTTTACCAATTGTAGCCACGTATGAGGATTATTGCGTTCACCGCTATACCCGCAAACAAACAATCGATCTTCAGCACGCGTCATTCCTACATAGAGAAGGCGCCTATACTCCTCTTCAGCACGCTCTTTTAAACGCAAAATTGCTTGTTTAGAGGGCATTGTATCGAATTCTGCATTAGGGCACCAGATAAAAGCTTGTTGATCACTCAAATGTGCATTGTTCAAGGGAACTTCAAGCAAGTGAGGTGAATGCTGAGGATGCCAGATTGCACTACCAGGATCAACCAGAAATACAACGGAAGCTTCCAGTCCTTTTGCAGCATGAACAGTCATGATGCGAATTTCTTCATGATTTTGGTCAAACTCACGTTTAATTTCTGGTTCACTGACACTTAATGTTTCCAAAAAAGCTTGTAATCCTGGTAACCCCGTTTTTTGAATCGCGAGTGTGTAGTCCATAAAAGCATCAAGCACATCATTGGCTTCCGAGCCTAAGCGCGCTAAAATTTTTTGTCTTCCCTTATCATTATTCAGAATATGGCTATAGAATTCGAAGACTGGTATTTTATCCACTAAAGTACGATAATGGTTCAGCTTTTCAAAAGCATCTTTAAAAGATACCCGCGATGATGTATGCGTACACAAACTTTGCCAAAGAGAGCCAGTGCGGTGTGCGGCAAGCAGATAGAGTTCCTCTTCACTAAGAGCAAAAAGGGGACTTTTTAAAACACAAGCAAGAGAAAGATCATCTTGTGGCTGCAAAACAAAACGCGCAAGTGCCATTAAATCACGGATACTAATATGTTTAGTAAGTTGTAAACGGTCTGCACCAGCGACAGGTATATTGCGTTGTTTAAGGGCACGAGAAAGCGCTAGGGCAAATTGATCACGCTTACGAACCAAAACCATAATATCACTAGCACGCAATAACCGCCCTTTTGCTGGAAGCATTTCTCCTTTTTGTAACCAGCCTGCAATAGTTTCAGCAACTTTTTCTGCCAAACGTACTGCTGGTGTATCTAAATGATCAACAGTTACATGCCAATCATCAGGAAATTCGTCTTTTTCTTTAGAAATAGCATCCCATAAAATAACTTCACCTGGACTGTGAGTACGGATAGCTTCGTGTATGGTTTTTGTATTTTCTGCCGAAAGCCCTTTATAATTTTCTGGTGTTTCAAAAACAAGATCAACGCTTTTAAGAACATCTGCTGTAGAGCGAAAAGAGTAATGCAGTTGTATTTTTTCGAATTTCTGCTTTGCTTGTTGTGCTTTTTTTTGAATAATTTTCCCATTTGCAGCAAAATTTTCTGGTGCAGCGCCCTGAAAGGAATAAATAGACTGTTTTTCATCTCCAACAGCAAAAAGAGTACGTATATTGTCACGTTGACTATGACCTGTAAAAAATTCTTGCGCTAAAAATTGAATAATTTTCCATTGATCAGGGTTCGTATCTTGTGCTTCATCAAGCAAAATATGATCAAGACCCTTATCAAGTTTATAGTGCACCCATTGGCTTGCACCTTCACGTTGCAATAAATGGAGTGTGCGCTCAATGAGATCATCAAAGTTTAAAAAACCATTGGTTTTTTTTAAATTTGCATAAATTTTGAGATAAAGGGCACAAAGCTGAAAAGCCGCCATATTGAGTGCACAGACTTTTACGCACTGATATTTCTCTAAAAGAACAGAAAGCTTGCTTTGTTTATCTTTAATCAATTGTTGAATAAAAGGCCAAATTTCATCTGATTTTTTAGACGATATAAGTGCAAAATTACGAGGTTTACCTTCTGTTGTAAAATAAATATCAGAAATACTATTGAGAATATTTGTCTCATCACGTACCTCTTCTAATTGGGAAAGTTTTGCCACCATATCCTTGAAGCTTTGACTTCCATTGGTTTCACAATGGTTAAGAGCATAAAGAGGAAGACGAGCAGTCTGTTGAATTTTTTCTAGTAATTGCTGATTTGTATCATCAGGTGCTAAATCAAACAGCGACCGCAATTTTTCTTCTCCATTTTCAGACAGAAGAGAAGACAAAAAATCAGACAGTTTATGTTGCTTTTCAGCTGCTTCATACAGCAATTGGTTAAAAGTATGTTCACTGATAACCTTAAGCAGCTGTTTTAGAGCGGGTTGTACATCATGATGCTTCAAAAGTTGGCAGCGAGCTTCTTGTAGTAATTTCTTGCGGTTGACATCATCTATGAGTTCGAAATGTCCAGCAATATTGGCTTCTAGCATAAATTGATGCAAGAGAGATTCGCAAAATGCGTGAATAGTCTGTATTTTCAAACCACCAGGTGTTTCTAAAGCACGAGCAAAGAGTTGGCGCGCATAGGTTATTTTTGTTGCACTGATAGGTTTGTTTTCAAACTTCGATAAGATTTCTTTAAGCTGCGCATCATCGAGTTCATTCCAGCTGGAGAGCGTGCGAAAAATTCGTGATTGCATAACAGCGGCGGCGGCTCTCGTGTAAGTAAGGCATAAAATACGTGCTGGAGGCGTACCGTTTAAAAGCAAACGGATAACACGTTCGGTTAGAACATGGGTTTTTCCAGATCCTGCATTTGCAGAAACCCACACGTTTTTTTGGGGATGTGTTGCTGTTGCTTGTGCATCAAGAGCGGCTTCAGGAATAGAAAAAAACGTCATGATTACTCTTCTTTATGAAAACCACTTGACCATTCCCATAAGCGTGCCAGATGATCATAGTCACTTTCATATTGTTTTAACATAGGAACTGCGTGTGAAAGATAGCCTTGTTGTGGATTTTGATAATAAGTTATGAGTGCGATAAGATTTTCCCATGCATTGTTAGCAAGATCAACAGCATTTAGATGAGTTTTTCCGTCTTTTTTCTTTAAAAGAATTGATTGGGATTTAATTTCACCTTTTTTGTTAAGAGGAATGTAAAATAAATTTGAGGGGGTAAAATCTTGAAAATCTGGGAATCCCCCTTGTATGAGTAAAGCTGTTTCTAAAGCCAATTGCGGAAATAATAATTCACGAACTTGTTTTGATGAAGGAGGGGTTCCGGTTTTGAAATCTAGAATTTCAACCGTTTTATCTGGCAAAACATCAAGACGATCAGCACGTCCTGAAAGGGTTACCCCTGTTGTTCCTATAGGGATTTTTTGTGATACCACTTCCGAATATCGCTCTCGCAGTCCTAAACTTTGTTCCCATTGAATAAAACGTGGAGCAAGATTTTCAAAACTATCCCACCAAATTACTTCAATATCCGGTGGAAAATTGAATTTATCAAACTCTTTACGTCCAATAGCAAGCAACACATCTAATGCATTTGCAGCATTTAGATTTTTTATTTGTGTGCAAAAATCTGCAAGAATAGCGTGATAAAGTGTTCCACGTTCAGGAGCGCTAGAATTATGAATAAGGGCTTTAAGTGGTTTGAGCCTTAAGATTTTTTTAGCATAAATGGCATAAGGGTCATACCGTAATATTTCTATTTCAGTAACTGAAAAATGACGTGGACGCATATCAAGAGGTGGTACAGGGCAGGGACGCTTCACCTCAGAAATCATGTTTGTATGATCAAGCATCTTTGCCCAATGAAGGAGTATTTCACCTCGTGCACGGATTTGTTTCCAAACTTGTTGTCCTACGACGGTTTCTAAGCGTTGTAGCCAACGTGAAGGAATGGAAGGCGTATGATTAACACGCAATGCGCGACTCATCACCACTTTATCCATTCCCATCGCCCATTGAAAATCATGCGCGGAAAGACCAATATGCTGCTCTGGTGGCTCCAGAGTTAACATCATTTTCATCGGTCGCGATAAAAAAGCATCATTTCGGGTTGATATCGGCCATGACCCTTCATTAAGACCGCCGATGACCACTGTATCAACCGTTTGCAAACGCGATTCCAAAGTACCCCAGATGAATAAACGTGGATGTCCTCCAGGAGAAGGTGTAACGGAACGCATTGCGATCAATGCAGAAAACATAGCAGGCCATTCGCAAAGATGAAATGTTAATCCTGATTGATCACTGACCAATTCACGTAAGAACTTTGATAAGGCTTGTCCTGCTTCGTGTTGATAAAGATGTGCAAGAGAGTTATCCTCATCGCGACCAAAATTTTCAAAAACTTCAACAGTTGCTATCGCAGCTTCGTTGATGGTGCACTTTTTCTCTTGTTTCATAAGAGATGTTAAAGGTTCAACAGCTGTCCTCAAAAGATGACAAAGGAAACGTGCTTCTTCACATTTCTGCTGATCAAGAGCGTTGATTTCAGAACTATTATGAAAAGATGTTTCAATCCATTTTTCAAGAAATTGATCACATTCGCAAAGATTGATGCGCCCTGTATTCCCTCGAAGAACAAAAAGTTCAAAATTTTCTGCCATTTCCCGTAAACGATGACGGTTTTGTTGGAGTGTTGTAAGGGGATGTTTAAGAAGAGAAAGAAAAGCAATGGGATCATCAGGTTGTAATACATTTTCTAAGATAAGCCGCAAAAGCGTTACAAGCAATGTTTGGGCAAGTGGTATTCCCCCTGAATCATTTGCTTCAATTCCAAATCGTTGTAATTCCGCAGTAACACGGCGTGCTAAATTACGGTCATTTGTAATAAGAGCTGCGGTTTTTTGGGGTTCTTCAATAGCTTTGCGTAAAGCAACAGCAATAGCGAGAGCTTCTTCACGTTCATTGATAGCTTCAATAAATGACCAGTCTGCACAAAGAGCCTCATAATCATCACGGACAATTTGTATCCATTTATCTGTCGTAGAAGCAGGTCGCAATGCTTCCGATAAAAGAGCCATTCGTCTTTTCTTTGTGCTACTTTGTTGGCCAATTTCGCAAACATGGCGACGTTGACACCCCATGAGAGAAAGAAGTTTTTTTAAATGATATTGAGGATGGCTAAAAATATTTTCTGCAGGATCAAAAAAATCGCAAGCTGTTTTTTCTTTATTGCTTGTGCTTAATGCATTCCATTGTTCTTCATCCATATAAAAATCAAGGCCAGGAAGAACAACAGCCCCTTTGGGCAGAGAAGCTATAACCTTTAAAAGATGAGAAACTGCGGGCATAGAACCTGACACACCAGCTGCAATGATCGGTTTATCAGGCTTCGTACGTCGTAAATTCTCTGCATGCATTGTGAGTGCTTGATTACGCCATTCAGCGGGATTACTTCGTTGTCTTTCTGTCAAGATTTGTGGCCAATTTTGCGTAACAATAGTCAGAAAATCGAGCGTTATCTGCCACCATTCAGCGACCATGTCAGGGGCAATATCTTTAAGTTTCGACCAATCTGCTCCTTCTGTTTCAATTTCGTCCATCAAGTGTGCTAAATCTTGAGCAAGCCAAATTGCATCAGCACTATGAGCTGGAATAAGCACATCTTCTGTACCAAACATGGCACGCAGATGCGCAGGTAAATTTTCACGCCATGGACGAATAAGGCGCGCTAAAAGCAGTAGGCGTTCACTTTCTCCAATAGGCGGATTTAAAGCGCTAGTATGATTTTCAACAAAAAGGAAACTGTCTTCATCGACATCTCCTAGAGCACGAATAGTTGGTAAAAAGGTTGAGTGTGTATTACTTCTTTCAACAAAAGCTAAACGCAAAGCGCGCGCAGCACGACGTGTCGGAACATAAATAAGGCTATCAGCAAGAGCAGTTTGAATGTCTCCATTGGGAGCAAAATTATCAATAAGGGTACCAGAGAGCAGTGCATCAACAAAGTGAGGCAAAAAAGCCGTTCCAGAAGATATAGAAAAGATACGTGGCTTATAAGTCATATGATCTCATATTGGGAATAACAAATTTCATCTTATTGATTATTTGCTTTATTTTGACTGTATACAATTTTCATACAAGAAAAAACTGAAAAGCTCTATTTATACAGGAGATTTTTAACTGACATTCAAAATACTTAAATATATGACCTTGTCTTAAGCTATTGTGAAAAAATATATCAAAATTTTAAAAGACGTCACAATTACAAATATATTATAACTTATTGAATATTATAAATAAATTTACTTCTCTCTTTATATAAGACAACCTGAAAGTGTTCTTTACATACTCCTTTTGTTTTCAGAAAAAATAACAATATTCAGATCCCTAACTCGATATGAAAAATCATTATCAACCAAATTGTTACATAAAAAATTCTTCTTTACATTAAGAGCTTACTTGATAATCTTTAAAAGTAGAAAATTTTATCTTAGGAGCTCTTTCTGCTTCATAATTTAATGAAAAATGGTTCTCCGCTAAAAAAACTGGATCACCTTCTAAATCATACGCAAGAGCAGAGCGATGATTGTTGAGAAACTTTTGCAACTCATCTTTGCTCTGCGCTGAAATCCAACGGCATAAATTAAAGCGTGCAGACTCAAAATTCACTGGCAAAGAATATTCTATTTTTAATCGCTCTTTTAAAACATCAATTTGCAAAGCACCAATAACACCAATGAGAGAAGGCGACCCATCATCAGGAATAAACAATTGCACAACCCCTTCTTCAGCCATTTGTTGCAAAGCTTCTCTGAGCTTTTTTGCTTTCATTGGATCACCCAAACAAACACGACGCAAAATCTCTGGTGCAAAATTGGGTACTCCCTTAAAAAGAATATCTTCTCCTTCAGTCAAAGTATCACCAATACGCAATGTTCCATGATTAGGAATCCCTACGATATCACCGGCATAGGCTTGATCAGCAATTTGGCGCGAACGCGCAAAGAAAAATTGTGGAGCAGAAAGTGTCATCGGTTTTCCTGTTCTGACCAATTTTGTCTTCATACCACGTTCAAGTGTTCCCGAACATACCCGAAAAAATGCAATACGATCACGATGATTAGGGTCCATATTCGCTTGAATTTTAAAAACAAATCCCGTCATTTTAGGTTCAGTTGCTATGATATTGCGCTGATCTGCACTTTGATCACGAGGACTTTGACCAAAATCAATAAGCGCATTGATCAAATCACGAACACCAAAATTTCGTAAAGCTGAACCAAAATAAACCGGAGTCATATGACCTTCACGGAAAGCTTGAAGATCAAAATTCTTGCAAACACTTTGAGCGAGTTCTACTCCTTCAAGAAAAGTGGAACGTTGATACTCTGGAAGTAAATGGACAACCTCACTGGGATTTGAAACGATCCGCTGGGTTATCTCATCATCTTTTTGGCGAAAACGGTTATGATGAAGATCAAAAGTCCCAACGAAATCTTTACCCGTCCCAATGGGCCATGTTATGGGGGCGGTATCAAGAGCAAGCTTTTCTTCAATTTCATCTAAAAGCTCTATAGGATCACGCGCCTCACGATCCATTTTATTGATAAAAGTAACAATAGGAATATCCCGCATCCGACACACTTCAAACAGTTTTAGTGTTCTAGGCTCAATCCCGCGGGCCCCATCCAATACCATGATAGCACTATCAACCGCTGTAAGCGTGCGATAAGTATCGTCTGCAAAATCTTCATGGCCTGGGGTATCTAGGAGATTAAAAATATGATTTTCATATTCAAACGTCATCACAGAAGTCACAACAGAAATACCACGATCACGCTCAATATTCATCCAGTCAGAACGAGTTTGAATACGATCTTTTTTGGCTTTTACTTCTCCTGCAAGTTGAATAGCACCACCAAACAATAAAAGCTTTTCCGTCAATGTTGTTTTCCCAGCATCTGGGTGAGCAATAATTGCAAATGTACGGCGCCGCTTTACTTCCTGTACTCTTCGTTCCATTATTCCTCCATAGGTCGTGCAAGTGCTTCAGCAATCAGTGCACGCATTTCATTAATCCCATAAAGCGCTATAAATGATCCCCATCGTGGACCTCTCTCTTGTCCTAAAAGGACCTCATACAACATTTGAAAAAAAACATTGGAAACGCCAGGCCCACCTTCAGGGCTTTTTTTGCTATGATCTTGATAGCGTTCCGTTAACCGCGCAACATCAAGAAGTGTATTTTGTAGTGTGTTGCCATCAACAGTTTCAGGCAAATTGGCTAATTTTGCATCAATTTGTGCTAATGTTGCTCGTTCGCTGTCATCTGGTATACGAAATTTTTTGTTTGGTTTAACAAAAACATCAAAATATTTAATGGCAAATTTCACCAATTGATCAAGTTCTGGACAAGTTTGCGCATTTGCTCCCTTAGCGTAACGAGAAATAAAACCCCAAAGAACCCCTGCATTCTCTGCATTTGAAGCACTTACCAAATTTAAAAGCATCGCAAAAGGTACAGGTAAATCAACCTGCGGTGGACAACCATTATGAATATGCCATACAGGATTATTGAGCCGTTCTTGCCAACTTTGACGACCATAGGCAGAAAGATGCGCATAATATTCATCCACAGCTTTGGGAATAACATCAAAATAAAGCCGTTTTGCTGTCTTGGGCTTTGAAAACATATAAAGCCCTAAGCTCTCTGTTGGAGCATATGTAAGCCATTCATCAATGGTTAAGCCATTTCCCTTGGATTTGGAAATTTTTTGCCCTTTATCATCTAAAAAGAGTTCATAGTTAAATCCCTCTGGAGGCTTTCCACCCAGTACTTTACAAATTTTAGAAGAAAGATTTGTGGAATCGATAAGATCTTTTCCTGCCATTTCATAATCAATGCCAAGCGCTGCCCAACGCATAGCCCAATCGACCTTCCACTGACACTTAACTTTACCCCCTGTAACCTCTGTTTCTATGGTTTCTCCTGTTTCAGGTTCAATATAAGTAACTGTCCCTTTTTCAACATTACGCGCAATCATTGGTACTTGTAATACTTTTCCAGAAAAAGGAGAAATCGGTAAAAAGAGAGAATAGGTCGCCTGTCGCTCTTCACCTAATGTTGGTAAAATAATTGCCATCACCTTGTCATAACAAGCAAGAATTTTTAAAAGTGTTTCATCAAAACGACCAGAATTGTAATAATCCGTAGCACTTGCAAATTCATAATCAAAACCAAAACGATCAAGGAAAGCCCGTAACCGCGCATTATTTGCCGCTCCAAAAGAAGGATAATCATCTCCAAAAGGATCAGGTACACGGCTCAACGGTTGACCAAGATAATGTTCCATCCTCTCGCGATCTGGCACATTCTCAGGAACCTTGCGCAAACCATCCATATCATCAGAAAAACAAAGTAATTTTGTTTTTACTTTATTCTCTGTGAGAATATGAAATGCATGACGCACCATGGTTGTACGTGCAACTTCCCCAAAAGTTCCAATATGCGGTAAACCAGAAGGTCCATAACCGGTCTCAAATATTATACTGTCTGGGTAACCCGTCTTTTCATACCGTTTGATAATCTTACGTGCTTCTTCAAATGGCCAAGTTCTCGATTGAGCAGCCGCATCCTTTAATTCAGGCGTAAGGCTAAGGGCATCACACTGATTACGCATCATTATTTATCCTAAAAATTATAATCTTCCAAAATAGGGTGTATGGTTCTTGAATTTATTCGTCAATAATAGCAAGCAAAAAGATGTAAATTTCTTTATACTCTTAAGTCACAATACAAAAACCACCCTCACTGTAAACATATTTCGTTCTGATAAAAATCAAAAACATTCAATATTATAAAGCAAAATTGACTTGTTTTGATTATCGAAGCCTTCATTGCTATTATTATCATGGGTTTTGCTTATTATATTTATTAGCGCAGAAGATAAGCTTCTAGTATTGAACGAAAGAACGGTAAAAACCAACAAAAAAATGCTTAAACTAGGCATTTCATACAAAAGCACTAATCCACATTACACTTGTCACTGTAACTTTCTATTTCTTTTCTTTATCATCTTGATGATGCCTTGCTAATGTACGCAAACGTAGAGCATTTAATTTAATAAAACCAGTCGCATCTCTTTGATCATAAACACCTTGATCATCCTCGAAAGTTACCAACTCACTGGAATAAAGTGATTTTTTACTTTGGCGCCCTTCAACAATCACATTCCCCTTATAAAGCTTTAACGTGACTTCACCTTCAACATGTTCTTGAGATAAATCAATCGCTGCCTGCAACATCTTACGTTCCGGCGAAAACCAAAATCCATAATAAATGAGTTCTGCATAACGTGGCATCAATTCATCTTTTAAATGAGCTGCGCCACGATCTAACGTTAAAGATTCTATAGCTCTGTGAGCCGTTAAAAGAATGGTCCCCCCTGGTGTTTCATAAATACCCCGCGATTTCATACCTACAAAGCGATTTTCTACCAGATCCAACCGACCAATACCATTATCCCGCCCATAATGATTTAGTTCTGCAAGTAAAGTTGCAGGAGATAAATTTTTTCCATTGATTGAAACAGCATCACCTTTTTTAAAGCCAAGAGTGATTCTGGTTGCTTTATCTGGAGCATCTTCCACCGAAAGAGTACGCATATGGACATATTCAGGAGCAGGAAGTGCTGGATTTTCTAAAATCTTTCCTTCTGATGAAGAATGTAATAAATTTGCATCCACTGAAAAAGGAGCTTCGCCTTGCTTATCTTTTTCTACAGGAATTTGATGCATACGCGCAAATTCAAACAGATCTGTCCGACTCTTAAAATCCCAATCACGCCACGGAGCAATAATCTTTATATTAGGATTAAGTGCATAAGCAGAAAGTTCAAAGCGTACCTGATCATTGCCTTTGCCCGTTGCTCCATGAGCAATGGCATCTGCCCCTGTTTCCTTAGCAATTTCAATAAGACGTTTTGAAATAAGTGGACGTGCAATTGATGTTCCTAAAAGATAAGTCCCTTCATAAACGGTATTGGCTCGAAACATCGGAAAAACAAAATCACGCACAAATTCTTCACGCAAATCTTCAATGTAGATTTCTTTAACACCTAGCATTTCAGCTTTACGACGAGCAAGCTCTAATTCTTCCCCCTGCCCCAAATCTGCTGTAAAAGTCACAACTTCAACGCCTAGCGTACTTTGTAACCATTTGAGAATAATTGACGTATCCAATCCCCCCGAATAAGCCAAAACAACTTTTCTAATACTTTTCCACTTTTTCATTCTAAAGCTCTATACGAATTGTTCTTTTTTTCTAAAAAATTAAAACGACACAAGAAATATAAAAATAAATTCTCTTTAAACAACATTAAAAAGACTCAAAAAGCATAAATAAAGACGCCTCAAAGTATAAATAATGAACATTACTTAAAAATAAGAGGAGATTGACGTGTCATTTCTACCGGAGTGGTCTATTGTTGTACAATTTGCTTTAGCATCGTTGATTTTAGCACTTATTCCAGGACCTGATATGATGCTTTCTGTAGGACGAACCATTACACAAAGCAAAAAAGCTGGAATTATGTGCGCCTTGGGAAGTGCAACAGGATTTGCCATTCAGGTTACAGCTGTAGCACTTGGTTTATCAGCGCTTATTTTTGCTGCGCCACACGCTTTTGTTTTTCTGAAAATTGTTGGCGCCTTTTATCTTTTATGGTTTGCCTTTCAAGCATTAAGGAGAAACCCGACACTTTCCTTTGAACCAACATCTTCTAAACCTCAAAGCTCTAAACGTAACTATCTTGCTGGTATTGGAATTAATCTTCTCAATCCTAAAGTCATACTCTTTAACGCAACATTCTTACCACAATTTATCAATGCAAATGATCCTATGGCAACACAAAAGCTGCTCTTTTTAGGACTCTCTTATATTCCTATTTCTTTCCCCATTACAATTTCAGTCGTTTTTACAGCGCATAAACTTACCAAAATCCTTAAACAGAACCCTCTTTATCTTCGCTTTCTCGATTGGCTTATTGCAGGTACTTTTACCAGCTTTGCCCTCCATCTCCTTGTGGTTACAAAACATTGATTTATAAGTGTAATGTATCGCTTTTAATTTAAATAAAAAAACAAATATTATAAGATTTTTTCATTTCAAACCTGTTTATTTTGAATAAAATAATACCTTTCCTTTGTACATCACAAGAGAAGCTGGAGTTTTTGTATGGATAAAAACTATCTAAGAAAAGAATAAAAACACCTCTTATAAACCATCTCAAGTACTAAAAGCTGTTACAACATTGGGAGCTAAAAAATAGAATGGTGGTACCAATTTACACCTTTATTAAACATAAAGGTGTAGGAGTACAATACATTTCACAGAAGCTTTTTGTTATACTCCTCACAAGCATTATCGTGATATGAAGAGTGCACTAAGAGATACTTAAAAAACATATCAATGGATAACTCAATGGTATTTATATTTTAGATCCTCTGTTTTGCTTGTGATGCGTGATCTTATTTAAGAAGAATAATAAACAAAAGCATGAGGCACTGCACAATCTCCACTTTTTAAAAGGTATTACCGTAGATGCTTTTAAAAGACACAAAACCTAATTAATGAGTATGATAATAAGGTAGAAATTAGTTACAATCCTTAAGACTTCATATTCCCTCTAAATTAGGCTTCCTTCTTATTTCAGAGATTATGCAAACAGACTATAGACAATCTCTTACCCCATTTAGCATATAAACGCCGAAACTGTTCGTCTAGCACTTATCCAATCTTAATCTCTGTCTCACATATGCTATCGCACGAGGTTTGGATATTAATTTACAAACAAAAAAGCACAGACTTTATATCGCTTCGCTATATAGCTGAAAATTGTATTAACTAATGACCAGCAGCATTTTCAAGTCGCAAACGTTCAGATTTCCGTAAGCGCTCTGAAGCCGATTTAAGCTGTCCACATGCAGCTAAAATATCGCGTCCACGCGGTATCCGAATAGGAGAAGCATAACCCGCTTGATTAACGACATCAGCAAAACGCTCGATTTGATCCCAATCAGAACACTGATAGTTACTCCCTGGCCACGGATTAAAAGGAATTAAATTGATCTTAGCAGGAATCCCTTTCAATAGCTGAATCAATCGCTTTGCATCATCTAAACTATCATTGATATCTTTTAGCATAACATATTCAAATGTGATTCGCTTTGCATTAGAAAGACCAGGATAATTACGGCAAGCATCCATTAGTAAAGAAAGCGGATATTTTTTATTAATGGGAACAAGCATATCCCTTAATGTATCGTGTACTGCGTGGAGTGAAATCGCCAACATAACACCAATTTCTTCTCCGGTTCGGATAATTCCAGGAACAACCCCACTAGTTGAAAGCGTAATTCGACGTTTTGATAAAGAAAGTCCATCGCCATCAGAAGCAATCAATAAAGCTTTTTTAACAGCTTCAAAATTATAAAGAGGTTCTCCCATTCCCATCATAACAATATTGGTAATTTTGCGCCCTTCAATGGGAACAATTGCCCCATCAGGAGTATTCTTATCAGGAAAATCACCCAAACAATCACGTGCAACCAATAACTGTGCCAAAATTTCTTCTGCAGTCAGATTGCGAACAAGCATCTGTGTTCCTGTATGGCAAAAGGAGCAGGTTAACGTACACCCTACTTGCGATGAAAGACATAAAGTACCACGCCCTTCTTCAGGAATATAAACCGTTTCAATTTCAACAGGCCTTCCAGCTCCACGTGCAGGAAAACGTAAGAGCCATTTACGCGTACCATCTTTTGATATTTGTTCTCCAACAATTTCTGGGCGCGCAATGGAAAAATGACACTTAAGTGTTTCTTGCATTGCTTTAGAAATATTCAGCATCTCATCAAAATTTGAAACACCACGTACATAAAGCCAATGCCAAAGCTGACGCACACGCATACGCGTTTGATGCTCTGGTACACCAACTGTCTTTAAAGCTTGCATCATTTCGTCTTGCGACAAACCAATTAAAGAGAGCTTAGAACTCTCCTTCACGACCACATTATCTGTTTTTCGTGCAAAACATGAACCAACTGGTCTAAGGTCATAGGAAATGGCCATTGCTTTCTAATTCACATCACTATTTTAGAAGTTATCGAAACCTTAATGGCACTTTTGAGTTGCATTTAATGCAGCAGTGACCCCTTTTAAGGAATAAGTATAAGTGGTATGCGTTCCTCGTTTTGATATCGCTTTCACTGTCATATTGCTTCCAGCACGCATAGCAGAAACAAGCTGCTTTTCTAGCTCTGATGACGCCAACCAAGCTGAGGAATCTTTAGTGAAAAAATCAAAATCCTTACCTCCAATGGTCACTGTCACTCTAGACCCTTCTTGAAGGGAATAACCAGCCATGAACTGCGGTTCAAACGAAATAGGTGAATGAGAACGCTTGGTAACCAAGAAAAAGTTATCACCATGATTAACTGTCGTTGGAAGAGCCTTCAAAGGTACCGATAACACATAGCAAATCGTATTTTTGGGCGATTTATAAGAATAGGCTCCCCACGCTTCAAATTGATTTAAACGGCTTGGCGTTTGTGCATATGCCACTCCTGCTGTAACAAGAACCATTACAGATGCAGCAATAACAGTCTTTTCAAACATCTTCATTTAGCTCACTTCTTTAGTCTCTAACAAGATTTTCTTCATTGGAAAAATTCAACAAAAACTCCTCCATATTCATGTGTTATTGTCCTAATTCCTTCAATAAGCGAAATATTTTCAAACTAATCAAAATAGATTTCTACGTTTCATTATGACCTTTTAATCGTTACCAAAAAATAAACTTCTTATTCAATAACCACATTAAAAAATAACATCTTCATTTTACGCTACTTATTTCGTTTTTGTATAAAAAACGATTTCTTTAAGCTATAGAACCTCAAAACGAGATAAAAATATACCCCGGACTCCCCGCAAAAAAGCTTAATCGCCTTACGAATATCACTTCTCGACTTTATGCATTCAATACATTTATGTTCGCAAAATACTCCACCTTTTACTCATTATAGTGCATTCATATTTCGTATTCAACATCGTCCCGATAACACTTTTTCTCAACCTTCAAAAGACCTTGTAAAAATAATAAAATATTATCAAGATATTAATAATAAAACATAAAGAATTTAGATTCTATCTCAATAATCACATACAACTTTGTTTCTTTTGATCTTATTTCCCTATATATTTCATCTCCAATTATTAATTTCTAAAATGATTTTAGTAGCTTATAATAGCTTAATCGTATTATTTTAATGTATCAGACGATATTTTTCTTTCTGTTATAAAAAACTTCTTAAGAATTCTTTTGGAAAGTCTCCTTATCTTATTTCTAAGTAATTTATAAAAAGAAATATAAAACTTTTTTCTATAGCAGTTCTAACATTACCATTTTTTAAACAATATTTTAATCAATTAAAGACACTTAAATAAATCTTCCTATGTATAAAAACTCTTTCACCCAACCTAAAGGTATAATTTTCATTCTTACCGTACAAAATTGTTCTTTAGCATGAGCTCTATACAACAGCAGACATCTAAATCATATCTATAAAATAATTGATCTCTCCACTTGTGAAGAAGAAAGATGGCACCATAACACTATTTTCCAGCTCCCAATGTTTTGCTGCAACCCTCAATACTTGAGACGATTCATAAGAAGCATCTTTACCCCTTTCTTGTACAGTTTTTATCCACACGCTAATTCCGTTTACAACGTGCAAGGAAATGGTTTTGATTGATTCAACATAAACAAGTTTGGAATGAGAGAATTTTACAATATTCGGATCTCTCATCTAACATGCGAAATAGTGAATTATATTTAAAATCAATATCTTGCTATAATGAAGATACAATATATTTCTTATTTCTTCTTGAGCATTAAAATATTATCCCTAAACACTCAAACTCAACTTACAAAAAAATTCAATGCACAAATAAACTTTTCTGTTGATTTCTTTCCCGCTTTCAAAGGACGAAGATTCTTAATCCAATTTGGACTAAAAAAGTTTGGATTCTTGTCGAGCGGTCTCCTCTTTTCTTCCCACTCATGTGATTCACTTAACTAAAGGCTCTATAGACAAGTCCTGCTTAAAAATATTTACCACGCACTCTAAAAGCACTTAATATATTAAGAAGACTTACAAAATTTATCTCACTATATCTCAAATGACAGTGTTTTTACAGTATAACAGGATAAAAGAATCCACGAACATAATAATTAGATGCTTTAATATACGAGAACAAGAAAGGAAAAGCCCTTCGTTTTTGTTGGTTGCTCTTTAAAAAGAAGGTTCATTTAGAAGTAATTTTCTTAAATCTCATGACACAACCTTTTGTTATTAGTCTTAAGATGCAAAATATTCTTTCCTACGCTCTGTAGTGCATACCTCGCAATTTATACGCTCATAATACCTTTTAAGCTGCATTTGATTCTGAAGTCTGAATCAATAAAGCATAAAGCGCATTGGCATTATGCGTACTGCGCAACTTTTGTACAACATCAGTGTGACGCAAAACACGTGCGATCTGTGATAAAGCTTTTAAGTGATCTGCACCAGCATTTTCAGGTGCTAAAAGGAGAAAAACGAGATCTATAGGTTCGTCGTCAAGAGCTTCAAAATCAACAGGACTTTCAAGACGTGCAAATATACCAATGATCCGATTAATATCAGGTAATTTTCCATGAGGAATCGCAATACCTCCACCTAAACCCGTTGAACCAAGCTTCTCGCGTTGTAAAACAACATCAAAAATCACATGCTCACTAAGACCTGTTAGCTTGGAAGCTTTTTCGGCTAAAATTTGCAGAACCTGTTTTTTCGAATTAGCATTAAGAGCCGGAATGATCGCTTCCGGTGCTATTAACTCACTCAAATTCATACTTTAATTTTCCTCTTACACGCTAAAATGCTCATCAATAAACCTATAAACGCTATAGATACTTAATGTTCTTTCACTTTTCGCAACATCGCATGTGTTTTTACTTTTCAATTTATAATGGGTGATAGCTCAATACATCTCATATCACTTCTAAAACAACAATAAATAGTATTCGGATCATCATTAACGGCATAAGAAACCAAAGAAATGAAATTGTTCATAAAGTTAATTTCCTTACGACTCTAAAAAAGGCCATTATTCATAAATTTATTAAACTTGTCATAAGAGTTGATGTATAATCCGCCATCAGAGTTTTTCTTTCTTTAAAAATGAGCCCTTAAATTAAGATGAAAAGCATACTGAGCAAAATGGATCTTTACTTTGAAAATTACTGTATAGCTTGAACATCGACTTATAACAAGAATATAAAGATTTTTAGAAATTTAATGATTATTTTAAAAGAGTTATAGATTTAGCCTGATATCTGTAGCCAACCTCCTATTTTCAAATAGGCGATATAAACCAATAAAATACGACAACTCCTATTGAATAACCGCAATATATAACCGGTGCTCCCATCAAAATACCTAAAACAGCATCACCGATATATTATTTGATTCGACAGAGAAAAATATGATAAATATCTTTTACCTTTCAATAACACACGCATTTATTGAGAGCTTCATTTATCACTCATTATCACGTTAATCTAGTGATATCTTTTCTATGATATAATTATGAGTAAGCTAAACTTATAAAACAACAAACTAACCTCTAATGATAAAACCTTTTTCACCACTCAATAACAACATTAAGGTTATAGTCATAAAAGAAGTTTTGGCATAAATAAGGAGATTTTCAGTAATAATGTTTGGTTAAACTTAAATGGAAACTTGTGAAAGCTGTAAAATCAAAGAGAAAACTGATTTCCCAAATAAATTCTGCGTACATCAACGTTGTTGATAATATCGTTAGGACAACCGTGAACTAACACCCGCCCTGTATGAATAATATAAGCGCGATCGACAAGCCCTAATGTCTCACGTACATTATGATCCGTTATTAAAACACCAATGCCACGCCTCGTTAAATGACGAATAAGTTGTTGAATATCGAAAATAGCGATAGGATCAATTCCTGCAAATGGTTCATCAAGTAACATAAAATGGGGACGAGAAGCTAAAGCGCGCGCAATTTCAAGTCGCCGACGTTCACCTCCAGATAACGAAAGCGCAGACATTTTACGTAAATGATCAATTTTAAATTCATGTAAAAGGCTATCTAACTCTTCACGTTGTTTAAGACGATCTTTTTCAACAACCTCTAAAACAGCTTTAATGTTATTTTCTACTGAAAGACCACGAAAAATAGACGCTTCCTGTGGAAGATATCCAATACCTAGACGCGCACGTCGGTACATCGGAAGATGCGTAATATCAAATCCATCAATTTTAATCGAGCCTCCATCAGATTTTATGAGCCCTGTCACCATATAAAAACAAGTTGTTTTACCTGCCCCATTGGGTCCTAAAATGCCAACGGCTTCTCCCGTACGAATGCCAAAAGAAACACCATTAACTGTTCGTCTTCCTCGATAAACTTTAATCAAATTACTGGCAATCAAGGTCCCTTTTAAGGGATTTTTTGAAGCTTCACTTTCAAGATTATACCTATCAGTCTGTTTTTTTCTTTTGATTCCAAACATGAAATCTTAATGGCCATTCTTTTGATTTTGTTTTAAAATAATAGAAACACGACCTTTTTTCTTAGGCGTCTCACAACCTTCTAAAAAAGCCTTTCCGCTTTCCATATTTGCCGTTAGTTTGCACCCCGTTGCCACATTATCACCATCAGTTAACACAACATGATTCCCTGTCAAACTCATCATTTTTGACTTTCCATCAAAAACACCTTTATCACCCGTAGCAACTTGCGTAGCAATTTTTATATAAACTTTTCCTAAAGCTTCCATTTTTTGTATACTCGACGAACCAAATAAAGAAACAGATGATGCCTTTGTATCTTCCTTGTTTTTATCAATTTCTTTATATGCTTTATCGTAGTAAACAACTAATTCTGCCGTTCTTAAAAGACGTTCACCTTGCACCACTGAAACATCACCCTTAAAAAGTGCTATCCCTTCTTTATCACGTATTTCCAAAGAATCTGCATGAAGTTCTACCGGTTCTTTGTCGTTTGATAGACTTATTCCAAAATGAGTCCCTTCAGCATATCCTAAAACTGCTCCTTCTCCTAACATTCCCATGCTAAAAGCTAACATCACACCTATCCATCTTTTGTACGATTTCATTATTTCAATTCTTCTGTTTGTATATACACATACTTCTCTTTATAAATATCCTTTAAAGATTTGTATTGATATTCCGTCATTGCTTTTGAAGCACTAAATGCACATCACCATGGAAATATATGTTTTTTCCTTTTTCTCGAATTTGTAAGGCGTTTGCAGCAAGATGCAAACCGGCCTGCTGAATATTAACACGTTGATCTGTTTTTAACTGTCCCTCGGATAAGTTAATACTAGCTGACATAAATTGTACCATCATCCCATCGTTCGTTGTAATGGTGAATGGCTTATTCAACTGTAAAAAACCATTAATGTTATCGTAAACCCCCCCTTGTGCTGAAAGAAAAACCTGTCTTTGTTGGCCCATAAATGCTCTAGCTGTAATGTTTTGCAACCCAATCATTCCAGCGTGTGTATGATCTTGAAATGCCTTTTCTGCTTTAAGCCAATAAGGTTCATGAGCACGCGTATACCCTTCTAATTTTGGATTAAGCATCGTCAAATTCATCACGCCACTTTCTCCATTATTCAAAGGCATAGAATCAGAAGTAACGGGAACCAAGAAAAACGTAAACCAGCAAAAAACCAGCGCTGAAAGCAACGCTAAGAGAGGTAAAAAAATTTTTAATACGCTAATGCGACGCGAATGACGGGATGCTTTTTTTAAAACATCTCCAAAAGATGATTGCGTTGAAAAGGCTTCATAATGTTTGTGTACGGACATACTCTCCTGATCTCTTAAATACTCCGCATTTTTAATCTGTATACCCTTTATAGAAGGTATTTTCAAATTTTGTTTCTTGCAATTTGTTTTTTCTTGATTTTATTTTGCTTTTATCCGTTTATATATTGTAATATTATGCATGGAGTGCACAATTACGAAATTTTTTTGTGTGAAAGTGAGGCTATTGTGGTAAAATCAGAGCTTGTGCAAATTATTGCTCGTCATAACCCGCATCTTTTTCAACGGGATGTGGAGAATATTGTAAACGCTATTTTTGAGGAAATTGCAACAGCACTTGCAAATGGCAATCGCGTTGAACTTCGTGGATTTGGAGCTTTTTCTGTAAAAAGCCGTTCAGCCCGTAATGGACGTAATCCACGAACAGGTGAAGCCGTTTCTGTTGAAGAAAAGTGGATTCCTTTTTTTAAAACTGGCAAGGATTTACGCGACCGTCTTAATCAGTGAGAAACTTATGATAATTAAACGTATTCTTCTAACAAGTATCAGTGTGATTCTCGCAGCGGTTTTGATTGTTTTTATCGTGGCTAATCGTCAAATGGTTCCGTTAACCCTTGATCCTTTTCGAGCAAATCCTGAAAGTTTTACTTATCATGCTCCCCTCTTTATATGGCTCTTTATTTTCTTTGGTTTTGGTATTTTATTAGGAAATCTGATCAGTTGGTTTTCCTATCACAAATACAAAAAAGCTCTCAAAAAAAGTAAAGCCGAGATTGAAAAATTGAAAACATCTATCACAAATCTGGTGTAATGGTATTTAAATGAAATCTTTTCTCTCTGTATTCTATATTCAGTACAGAGTTAAAAGTGCTCTTTTTCTTTTTTTATACATGTTTTAATTGACTTTAGCTTTTTTGCACTTTTACGAAACATTTAAGAGCTTTATAATATATTTTTATACCTCATATACCGTGATACAAAACATGCCCCCACAATGCTTTCAATCCTCCCATAATAATAGATATCCGCAGGAAAAGCTGCCCCTTATTTTAGAAACGGGTATAAGCGAAAACTATGCTCTCATTGATTCTGGTCATGGACAAAAATTAGAACGTTATGGAGCTTACCGCATTATTCGACCAGAAGGTCAAGCACTATGGAAACCCGCTTTATCACAGAAACAATGGGCTGATGTGGACGCTATTTTCACGGGAAATCGTGATGAAGAAGGGGTTGGTCGTTGGCATTTTCCTAAAAAGCCACTTAATGAGACATGGCCACTTTCTTGGAATGGACTGTCTTTTCTAGGCCGTTTTACTTCTTTTCGTCATGTGGGAGTTTTTCCTGAACAAGATGCCCATTGGCGCTCTATGGAAGAACAAATTGTTAAAGCCGAACGCCCTATAAAATTGTTGAATCTTTTTGGCTATACAGGTATTGCCTCTTTGATTGGAGCACGAGCGGGTGCGAATGTTACCCATGTTGATGCTTCTAAAAAAGCCATTGCGTGGGCAAAAGCTAATCAAGAAAGAGCAGGATTACCAGATCATTCTATTCGCTGGATTTGCGATGATGCTATGAAATTTGTCGAGCGTGAACTGCGTCGTAAGAAAAGCTATGATATGATTCTCCTTGATCCCCCTGCTTATGGACGTGGACCCCATGGTGAAGTTTGGCAACTGTTTGATCATTTACCAGATATGATCACAAATTGTCGTAAACTTCTCTCTGATAAACCGCTCTCTGTTGTGCTTACAGCTTACTCTATTCGTGCTTCCTTCTTTGCACTTCATGCTTTAATGCGTGATGCATTTGTAAATCTTGGTGGTAAGGTCGAATCAGGAGAACTTATTTTGCGTGAAGAAGTTGCAGGACGCGCTCTTTCTACTTCCCTTTTTAGCCGTTGGATTGCTTGAATATGTTTAGACCTAAAACTGGCAAAGTGAAAGAAATTACTTCTCTTAGCAACCCCATTATAAAAGATCTTAAAGCGCTCAGCCAAAAGAAAAATCGTAATAAAGAAGGTCTTTTCATGGCAGAGGGATTGAAGTTGGTCATTGATGCTCTCGATCTCGGCTGGACAATACAGACGCTTATTTTTTCTAAAAGCAAAATCGGTAATGCTGCTATCGAAAATATTGCTGCACGCGTTGTAGCCAATGGTGGTTTTGTGATTAAAGCTTCACAAAAGGTTATGGAATCACTTACCCGACGCGATAATCCACAAACAGTTATTGGTATTTTTAAACAAAAATGGCAACCTCTTGAAATGATAACTGAACAGACTAAAGATGTTTATATCGCGCTTGATCGTGTGCGTGATCCTGGAAATCTTGGTACCATTATCCGAACTGCCGATGCCGTAGGTGCTAAAGGTGTTATTTTAATTGGCGAAACAACAGACCCTTTCTCGCCTGAAACAGTTCGTGCAACTATGGGATCAATTTTCTCTATACCGCTTTATCGTTTTGATGAAAGCGCCTTTTTAAACTGGTCTGCTCACTTTAAAGGCATGATCGTTGGCACGCATCTTAAAGGATCTCTGGATTATCGGACACTTGATTTCAAAAATGGTCCTGTTATCCTTTTAATGGGAAATGAAAAACAGGGATTATCAGATATTCTTACAAGGCGGTGTAATAAACTCGCGCGTATTCCACAAAGTGGACGTGCTGATTCGCTTAATCTAGCAGTAGCAACAGCTGTTATGCTTTATGAAATCCGTCGCCCTTATTTAATACTGGAACCATGTGAGGAAAAACATGATTCGTAAATCACTCCCTTTTCTTCTCTTGGGCTTGGCTTTTACAGTAGTACTTGATCAAGCTGTCAAATACTGGATTATGCACAATATGCCTTTAGGAACAGAAATTTCGCTTATTCCTTTTCTTTCCCTTTATCATGTGCGCAATTCTGGCATTGCATTTTCATTTTTTTCTTCCTTTTCTCACTGGGGAATCATCGCCATCACGATCATTGTGATTATCTTTCTTCTATGGTTATGGAAAAATACTGAATATAATAAGTCTTTAATGCGCTTTGGTCTTATCCTTATTATTGGAGGAGCAATAGGCAATCTTATTGATCGTATTCGCTTTCATCATGTCACTGATTATATCCTTTTTCATATTGATGATATCTTTCATTTTGCTATTTTCAACCTTGCAGATAGTTTTATCACTCTTGGTGTTATTGCCATCCTTATTGAAGAATTGCGTACTTGGATGAAGGCAAAACGTCATTCCAATAGCACATCTTCTCATTGATATGTTCAGCGCCTTAAAAACCAGAGGTTATTAATCATCACAAGTCTGATTACAAATTGATTTTTCTCAATCAATTCTTGTTTCTAATAATTTCATGTGTTTCTTTTCATGGAATTATAAAACCTTACTTTCACTTGATCTTTATATACTTGATCCGTGTAAAAGGAATGAACTCAAATAGAAACCAATAATTTTTTATTCATATGTCCTATATCCCATTCTGAGAGGAAATATTTTACAGCATTTAAATTCTGTTCATTTGCTTAAAACAATTACTTTTCATATGTTTTTTAGTTTTTACAGGCGTCATTTTTACAGTGTTTTTCTTAAGCGCTTCGTGTAAAAACACCCCTCTTTTATTTATATTGCTTAATAAGCAACATCTTTTAACTATTTTCAATGTTTTATTTATAATACAACATATTGATATATAATGATAGTTTACCATTTTGTATATTGAATGAGAACCCTAAATTTCTTTTATTTCGAACTTTCGCATGTTGAATTAATTAAAACCATGTCTTTTACACACCAATCTTGCTTGTGTGGAGCAAGCAAATAAATAACCTTGATTGATTTAATATAAGAAAATTTGTCATCAGAGAATCTTACGATATTCGGAGAAGAATTTAGCATACAAAACGATAATTTATTATTATATATCAGTTTTTATATAAAAAGATTCAATTCAATAGGTCTTCTAACCGTATAGAGCAGATGCAATATTGTAAGTTGAAAAACAGTGCGACGACATTTGCCTCTCTCTTCATCAAAGCAAAGACCGTTGATACCTTACAGAGAATTATATTACACAATTTCTATGAACAGTAAAAAAATTTTAAGTATAGTCTTTTTATCTTGCAAAAATATGGCAAAAAATGGAAATATTATTTCATCAAAATAAACTATTTCCTTACCAATTTGTAAGGTTCCTTCTTCAGATAAATCTCTTGTAATTTTTAAATAAATCTCCATAATAAGAGCAGATGTGCTGGAATTCCGCCAGTGATTCTTAGGGTTTTTGTGTTAGCCAATTTAGGACTTATACGAAGTGTTTATCTGTAATGACAGAGGTACTTTTAAACCCCAATATCTGACGGAACATATGCTAAAGGATTTTATATTATGGCTAATTTTAAAAATTTACGTTCGGCGCCTGCTTCTCATGCCGATGCATCAATTGATCTGGGATTGCGCGACTATATGTTGGGTGTCTACAATACAATGGCCATTGGTTTGCTTATTACAGCTGCTGCCGCTTATGCAATTGTATCATTAGCAACGACAACAGATATGAGTCAAGCAGCAGCTCAAATCAATAGCAGTGTTTATTTAACATCTTTTGGAGTAACATTTTATACATCACCATTCTCTTATATTGTTATGTTTGCACCACTCATAGCGGTCTTATTCCTCAGTTTTAAAATTAATACACTGAGCACAAATGCTGCTCGTAGCCTCTTTTTTGGTTATGCTGCTCTGGTTGGTCTTTCACTATCTTCAATCGTTTTGCGTTATACGACAGAAAGTATTGTACAAACCTTTGTTATTTCCGCTGCAACTTTTGGAGCTCTTTCACTTTATGGATACACAACAAAGCGTGATCTTACAGCAATCGGTTCATTCTTATTTATGGGATTGATTGGTTTGTTACTTTCTATGATTGTAAACATTTTTCTTGGGTCAAGTGCTTTGCAATTTGCTATCTCCGTTATTGGTGTTTTTATCTTTGCTGGTTTAACAGCTTACGATACTCAAAACATTAAGTTGATGTATTACGAAGGAGATGAAGGTGATACAAGAGGACGTAAAGTTATTATGGGTGCATTGAATCTTTATCTTGATTTCATCAATATGTTTGTCTTCTTGCTACAATTTCTTGGTTCAAACCGTGATTGATTTTAAAAGATCATCGCTTAATGAAAGAACCTTGTTTCCAAAAGAAACAAGGTTCTTTTGTTTTTAGTGTAAGTTTTTACCCTTTGCCTCTTAGAGATTATATTCTTTTCGCAAAATGACAAAAATACCTTACAAGCAAAAGTTTCCTTGGTTTACTGGTTTTATCCAACAAAAGCTCCATAATTCTCTTTTAAAGGCAATCTATAGCCGCTCTCATCATCAACCAAACATCATCAAGCCAAATGATAATTATGATCTAACCGTTGCTTCCTATAATGTGCATAAATGTGTAGGTACTGATAAAATTTTTAATCCTACACGTATTGTACGTGTTATTAATGAATTACAAGTTGATATCCTTGCTCTTCAAGAAGCAGATAAACGTTTTGGAGAGCGCGTTGGCTTGATTAATCTTCAGCTATTAAAAGCTGAAACTGGCTTGATTCCTGTGCCTCTCAATACCATGTCACCTCATGGTCATGGTTGGCATGGGAACGCTCTTTTTTTGCGAAAGGGATATGTACGTGAAACTTTACAAATCACTCTTCCTGGTATTGAACCACGTGGGGCTGTAATTGTAGAATTGGAAATGCAAGCAGGCCCTATTCGTATTATTGCGGCTCATTTTGGCTTATTACGTTATTCTCGTAAACAACAAACAAAAATGCTTCTTGCAATTTTGCAAAATCGCTCCCTTATGCCTACACTCCTCATTGGAGATTTTAATGAATGGCGGATAGGAAAAGGCTCATCTTTGAACCATTTTTCTCCCTATTTTGATAACACACTTGAAGTTGTGCCAAGCTTTCCTTCGCGTTTTCCTCTTTTAGCCCTTGATCGCGTTTTTGCTTTTCCCCACCAATTGGTAACAAATATTGAAAATCATCATTCACCACTTGCACGTATTGCCTCAGATCATTTGCCTATAAAAGCCTACCTTAATCTTGCCAACGCCATGAATGTTCTTGAACATAAAATAAATAAAAAAAGTTAATGTGCCTCATCCCAATTTTGAGCTGT
This sequence comes from Bartonella sp. AC70YNML, assembly GCF_042196545.1. NCBI lineage: Bacteria > Pseudomonadati > Pseudomonadota > Alphaproteobacteria > Hyphomicrobiales > Bartonellaceae > Bartonella > Bartonella sp. AC70YNML. Next base: position 125,786 of record NZ_JBHIQK010000002.1, on the reverse strand, counting down.
CATGACTTTTACTTCAAGGGGTACAGATAAAGATAAAACCGGCATTGTAGCATTTTCCATAACATTTTTAACAACGTCCATGGTTTTTTTACTCTCTTCTTTTGGTACTTCAAAAATCAGTTCATCATGTACTTGCAGCAACATTTTTGCTGATAGATTTTCTCCTTTTAAAACATCTTCCATCTGTATCATAGCGCGGCGAATAATATCTGCAGCAGAGCCTTGAATCGGGGCATTAATAGCTGCCCGTTCATTAAGGGAACGAATTTTTACGTTCTTTGCTTTTATTTCTGGATAATGGATACGACGTCCAAAAATTGTTTCTACATAACCATTTTCACGTGCAAAGTTTTTTGTCTTTTCCATATAATCTTTAATTCCTGGAAACCTTTCAAAATACAATTGAATATAACGACCCGCTTCTTGGCGTGAAATTCCTAATTGATTGGCTAAGCCAAAAGCTGAAATACCATAAATGATACCAAAATTAATCGCTTTTGCACGCCGTCGTATATCTGAATGCATTCCCTCTATTGCAACGCCAAACATTTGTGACGCCGTTATAGCGTGAATATCGTGTCCTTTAGCAAAAGCTTCTTTTAATGCTTTTATATCCGCAATATGTGCAAGAATGCGTAATTCAATCTGACTATAATCAGCAGAAAGCAACACGTGCCCTTTGGGAGCAATAAAAGCTGTTCGAATTTTACGTCCTTCAGCAGTTCGTACTGGAATATTTTGCAAATTTGGCTCTGATGATGACAATCGCCCTGTTGATGTTATTGCCAAAGAATAATTCGTATGAACACGCCCTGTTTTTGGTAAAATATAAGAAGGCAAAGCATCGGCATAGGTAGATTTTAGCTTTGCAAGTTGACGCCACTCAATAATTTTACGCGGTAATAGATGACCTTCAGCAGACAACTCTTCTAAGGTCTGTGCAGAAGTTGACCATTGTCCACCCTTGGTTTTAGCGCCTCCAGATAATCCCATTTTGCTAAAAAGGATATCCCCCAATTGCTTTGGCGAAGCAAGATTAAACTTTTCACCAGCTTGTTTGTAAATTTCCTCTTCTAGAATCAAAGTAGCTTGCGCCAATTCTCCTGAAAGGCGCAATAAAATCTGCCTATCAACAAGAATCCCACGTTCTTCCATTCTTGCAAGAACTTCTACGAGTGGTCGATCAAGGCGATCATAAATTTTTGCCATTTTTTGAGCAACAAGTTGCGGTTTCAAAACTTGCCAAAGGCGTAGCGTTATATCGGCATCTTCCGCCGCATAAAGGGTAGCTTGTTTTAAATCTACTTGTGCAAAAGAAGTAATTTTTTTTCCTTTATGCGTTAAATCCTTATAGGCAATTGGTTTATGTCCAAGCCAACGTTCAGACAAATCATCCATATTATGGGTTAAAGTTCCAGCATCAAAAGCATATGACAAAAGCATAGTGTCATCAAAAGAACGTATAACAATGTCGTATTGCTTCATCACCAACCAATCATATTTTATATTCTGACCAATTTTTAACACCGCTGAATCTTCTAATAGCGGTTTTAAAAGTGCCAAAGCTTTTTGGATCTCAATCTGCGAGGCAATACGCCCATCCCTTAAAAGGTCCTCTTTTTCCTCAAAATGTTCAAGTGGTATATAGGCTGCTTTTCCTGGTTGTAATGCGAGTGAAAAACCAACAAGCTTTGCTTGCATCGGATCAAGAGAGGTTGTTTCAGTATCAAAAGCAAAAAAGCCCTGTTCTTGTGCTTGCCATAACCATTCTTTTAAAGTTTCCTCCTCAAGAATCGTTGTGTAAGTATCTCTTGTAATTTTTTGAGACAGTGCTTGATCTTTACGTTTTTGTGCAAAAACTTGTGGAGAATTTTCAGAAAAATTATGAAAAGATGCACGTTCAGTATTTTTTATATCTAAATCATGTCCATAGCTTAGTTTTTCCCATTCAACATCTATATCAAGTGCATCAATAACAGCTGCATCACATGTTGTTGCCTCTGCTATGCGACGCGTTAATGTTGAAAACTCCATCGCTTTCAAAAAAGCAATTAAACGCGGACCATTTTGTGGCTCCAAAATAAAATCATCTAAATCACTGTCTATAGGGACATCTGTTTTAAGCCTAACAAGCTCACGAGACATTTTAACTTGTTCTCTATAAGCTTGAATGTTTTCACGCCGTTTTGTTTGTTTAATTTCTGTTACGCGTTGCAATAAAAGATCAAGAGAACCAAATTCATTTAACAACTGGGCTGCAGTTTTGGGACCAATGCCTGGAATACCCGGTATATTATCTGTTGAATCTCCAATCAAAGCTTGTAAATCAATCATTTTTTCAGGTGTAACACCCCATTTTTCTATAACTTCTGAAATACCTATATGCTTGTCTTTCATTCCATCATACAAGGACACATGCGTATTTACGAGTTGCATAAGATCCTTATCAGAAGAGATAATGGTTGTCTTTGCCCCAACCTTCGTTGCCAATTTTGCATAAGTAGCAATTAAATCATCCGCTTCAAAACCTTCCTTTTCAATACAAGGCAAATTAAAAGCTTTTGTTGCTTGGCGTATCAGAGAAAATTGAGGAATTAGATCTTCAGGAGGTTCAGCGCGATTCGCTTTATATTGAGGATAAATTTGTTTCCGAAAAGTATCAGATGAATAATCAAAAATAACAGCAAAATGTGTTGGAATAATACCCATAGCTGTATTACGAGCATCACAAAGTAATTTCCATAACATATTACAAAAACCAGCTACCGCTCCTACAGGGAGTCCATCCTTTTTACGTCTTAAAGGCGGCAAAGCATAGTAAGCACGAAAAATGTAGCCTGATCCGTCAACCAACAAAAGATGATCTGTTGCTTTCATGATAATTTTATTTCTCCATTTCAGCTAAAAAACAAATTACCTGTATATATTTTTTTCATTTTTATTTTATTTTTTTACTTTGCCTCTAAAAAGCCATTTTTTCTTTCCATAAGACATGAAGTCGTTGCACTTATATTAAGTACCTAGAGCTTTTCTTTGCTGTTACAGGATTAATAGCTTTCATTTTGCTCCTCCTATGATAGCTGAGGTACAATGTAACGACAAGGTCGTTGTGGTGTTCCCCTCCCCACAACGACCGTTTTTTTTGGTATCCATATTTTATATTTTTAACCTTAAATAGCTTGTTTAGAGAAAAGATAAGAATATTATTCATAAACTTTGAAGTTATTCCACAGAGCTTTTTCACCCACTTTATTGATAAAATCAGCATGCAATCTTTTTTCTTGCGCACTCAATCTTGAAGGTAAAGCCTGTGGGCGAAATTTAACTGCATAAGGCATATCTTTGTCACTTTGAGTATGTTCATCAACACTCTTTCTGTTATCAAAACCCAATATGCCCTGCTTTCCACCAATCAATTCAATATAAACATCGGCCAAAATCTCTGCATCAAGTAAAGCACCATGAAGAACACGATGGCTGTTATCAATCCCAAAACGTTTGCATAAAATATCAAGAGAATTAGGACCCATAGGGAATTTACGCCGTGCCATAGCCAATGTATCAAGAATATTATCAACACTGATGAGCGGCTTATTGACGCGTTTTAATTCTGCATTAATAAAACCAATATCAAAACTCGCATTATGCGCAATCATTGTCGCGCCATTAATAAATTCCAAAAATTCATCAACAATATCACTAAAACTTTTCTCGTTTTTTAGGCGTTCATTGGTTAATCCGTGAATTGCTACAACTTCATCAGGAATAATAACGCCTTCAGGGTTTAAATAAACATGAAATTGGCGCCCTGTAAGATAACGATCAACCATTTCTACACAACCAATTTCGATTATGCGATCTTTCTCTTTATCTAAACCTGTTGTTTCTGTATCAAAAATAATTTCACGCATGATTTTAATTCTTTAGCAATTTTTTTATCACATCAAAAACCTGTTGACGGGTATTTTCTAAATCTTTCCCTGTATCAATAATAAAATCAGCACGTTCTCGTTTTTTTTCATCTGGCATTTGTTGGGCATTGATAAAGGCAAATTTTTTCTCATTCATACCTTGGCGAATCATTACACGTTCTTTTTGTATTTCTGGTGGAGCAGAAACAACAATAACGCTATCTACACGATTTTCACCATTTGTTTCAAACAGAAGTGGAATATCAAGAATAACTAATTTTTCCCCTTGTTTGCGCGCTGTATCAATAAATTCTTTTTCTTTTTCTTGCACCAAAGGATGAATTATTTTTTCTAATGTTTGTAATTTTTCCTTATCATCAATCAAAATTTCAGAAAGTTTCAAACGGTTAACTTCATCGTTTTCAACAACACTAGGAAAAATACGCTCTATGAGCGACAAAACTGGCTCACTTTTATAGAGTTGTTGTACCGCCTCATCAGCACTAAAAATAGAAATACCCGCTTGTCTGAAAAAATCAGCAACTGTTGATTTTCCCATAGCTATTGATCCGGTTAATCCTATAATTTTCATTCTCTTTCTTCACTCATATCCTCTAAAATGGCTGTCCTTAACGCTTTTGTTACCTGTGGTTTTATTCCAAACCACCGTTCAAATCCTATAACAGCCTGATGTAGAAGCATCCCAAGCCCATCAACCGTTTTGAGATCACAAGCCTTTGCCTGTTGTAAAAAAGGAGTTATCAATGGTGTATAAACAATATCTGTTACTAATGCCGTTGTTTTTGCTTTATGAAAATCACAAAAAAAAGAATCACTTTTTTCTTCCGGATTTTTTATGCCAATAGAGGTTGTATTAACAATTAAATCAGCTTGATGAAGTATTTCATGGATTTTATGCCAATCGTAAACTTTAATGATCTTTCCAAAATGCTGAGCTAAATTATCAGCGCGTTGTTTTGTACGGTTAATTAAATAAATTTGTTCAAATCCGCGTTTTTTTAAAGCATATAGGATAGCGCGTGCAGCGCCCCCAGCCCCAAAAACAAGAGCTGTTTCCCCTCCCCAATCAGATGCAAAATCATCAAGATTAGCACTAAAACCATAGGCATCACTATTTGTGGCACAAAGTTTATCTCCTTCATACCAAAGTGTATTAGCAGCACCTATCATTGTTGCTCTCTCGTCTTTATAATCTGCTAAACGAAAGGCTTCCTGTTTATGAGGCAAAGTAACATTTCCTCCACAAAAGCCCATTTTTTGTAAAGAAACAATAAAATGACTAAATTCTTCGGATGTTACTTCCTGTGCAAGATATTCTCCTTGTAAACCATATTGTTTAAGCCAAAAATTGTGAATTCTTGGCGATTTTGAATGATGAATAGGAGAACCAACAACAAAAGCACGCGGATAATTTGTCTTTTTTATTATTAAGTTAACCATCAATAATTCCTAAGTGGCGCAATTTTATAAGTAGAGGCAGCAAAGGTAAACCAACAATGGTAAAAAAATCTCCTTCAATTTTTTCAAAGAGATGAATCCCTTCTCCTTCAATTTGATATACTCCTACGCTGTTTAGAACATCTTTTCCTACGCGTGCTAAATAACGTTCAATAAATTCTAACGAGAGTAAACGTACAGACATATGTGCACTAAAAGCTTCAACCCAAATTTTTTGACCATTTTTAAATAAAGCTACCGCACTATGAAGAGAATGGGTTTTTCCTGATAACTCACATAAACGTTGATGTGCTTCCTTAATATTTCTTGCTTTATGAAAAACTTTACCTTCCAAATCAAGAACTTGATCACAACCAATAACGAAAGCATCAGGAAAACGATCTGAAACATTTTTTGCTTTTGCACTTGCAAGAAAACAGCTAAGTTCTTTAGGTGTTTTTTCTTTTGTTGTTTTTTCTACTTCTCTCTCATCAAAAGAAGCGCCTTCAATTAAAAAATTTAAACCTGCCTTTTTCAACAACTGTGCACGATAAAAACTAAGAGATGCTAATATTAACGTATCTGCGTCCATGAGGATTTTCTCTCACTTTCCTTCACGAAATCGTGATAAAAGTTCAAATATTGCAGCAGCAGTTTCTTCAATAGAGCGCCTCGTGACATCAATAATAGGCCAACCAAAACGTTCGCAAATGCGTTTTGCATGGATTAATTCTTCAGCTATACTGATACGATTAGTATAATTATCAAGAGCAAAACCTTCTCCTAAATCTCTATTTTGACGAATATGTGAGATTCTTTCAGCTGAAGCAATTAAACCAATAATTAAAGAATTTTTTACCTCTAAAAGAGATTCTGGCAAATCAATTCCTGGAATAAGAGGAACATTAGCCGTTTTGATTCCACGATTTGCTAAATAGATGCTTGTTGGCGTTTTAGAGGTTCTTGAAATTCCTACAAGAATTACATCCGCTTCAGATAAGCTACTGGAAGACTGTCCATCATCATGCTCTATTGTAAAATCCAGTGCCTCAATACGACGAAAATAATCTGCATTAAGATCATGTTGTGCACTAACACGTAAATGAGTTGGCATTCCAAGGTAAGACTGAAAAGCATTTAGAACAGGATACAATATATCAATACAGGGAACTTCTATTTTTTTGCATTTTTTTTGAAGGAGTAGTTTAAGTTCTTCATCAATCATTGTGTAAAGAACAATACCTGGCTCTTGTTGTATTTCATCAAGAACTTTTTGTAACTGTATTTTATTACGAATCATAGGATAGATATGCTCTGTTGCCTGACACATTGCATATTGGGATGCTACAGCTCTTCCAACAGAAATTAATGTCTCCCCCGTTGCATCAGAAAGCATGTGTAAATGAAAGAATTTTTTTTCTTTTGTCACAAAAATTTTAACTCCTTGTTAAGACATGTGTATATATTCTCACCTTTTTTTATAAAACTAAAATTTATGAAAAATTCTCCTTTTTTATGCACAAATTAAATGCTTGTGATAATTTTATCCCTCTTATAAAAAAGAGGGGATAATATCTTTAAGATAGTGTTATTTTTATTCTTTTTTCAGTTCCTTTTGTGGATAAAATTGAGGATAAATAATAATCCACACTAAACACAGTTATAAATAAGAATAATCCTTTCTTTAATATAAATTTATTAATATAAATTTCTGTAAAAAATACTTTTGAATAACATTTCATTGATGCTATAATTTTAACTCATATTTTTGTTATTAAAATAATTAAATACTATTTGGATTTTATATTTTTTCAAGTTTTTCATATAATTACTTAATATTACAGGAACAAATTTCATATAAATGGTACTTGCAGATTAAAAAAATTGAGTGTAGGATATTTTTTCTTAAAGAATATTTCACTCATAAATTTCCATAAATTATTTAGAACAATCTTCTCCTTAATTACAAAGAGCATATTTCATGCAAAAAATGAAACTACAAGAACTTAAAAGCAAAAATCCCGTTGAGCTTGTTTCTTTTGCTGAAACATTAGAAGTTGAAAATGCCTCCCTTATGCGCAAACAAGAATTAATGTTTGCTATCTTGAAAAAACTTGCTCTACAAGACGTTGAAATTATAGGAGAAGGTGTTGTCGAAGTTTTACAAGATGGATTTGGATTCTTGCGCTCTGCTGATGCTAATTATCTTCCTGGACCTGATGATATCTATCTTTCACCTGCACAAATACAGTCGTTTTCTTTAAAAACAGGCGATACAATTGAAGGCCCCATACGTAGTCCAAAAGAGGGAGAACGTTATTTTGCTCTCCTTAAAATTAATACAATTAATTTTGAAAAACCTGAAAAGATCCGTTATAAAATTCACTTTGATAATCTTACTCCCCTCTATTCAAATGAACGTTTTCAAATGGAAATACAAGATCCTACAGAGAAAGATATGTCATCACGTGTGATTGATTTGATATCTCCATTGGGAAAAGGACAGAGGGGACTAATTGTTGCACCACCACGGACGGGAAAAACAGTTTTACTTCAAAATATTGCTCATTCTATTACCACTAATCATCCTGAATGTTATCTCATTGTTCTTTTAATTGATGAACGACCAGAAGAGGTTACTGATATGCAGCGTTCAGTAAAAGGAGAAGTGGTTTCTTCTACTTTTGATGAACCTGCAATACGTCACGTACAAGTGGCAGAAATGGTCATTGAAAAAGCTAAACGTCTCGTTGAATATGGGCGTGATGTTGTTATTCTCCTCGATTCTATTACACGTCTTGGGCGTGCATATAATACAGTTGTTCCTTCTTCGGGTAAAGTTTTAACAGGTGGTGTGGATGCAAATGCCCTACAGCGTCCAAAACGTTTTTTTGGTGCAGCACGTAATATTGAAGAAGGCGGATCTTTAACCATTATTGCAACGGCTTTGATTGATACAGGAAGTCGTATGGATGAGGTTATTTTTGAAGAATTCAAAGGAACAGGTAATTCGGAAATTGTTCTTGATCGTAAAGTTGCTGATAAACGTATTTTCCCTGCTATGGATATTTTAAAGTCAGGAACGCGTAAGGAAGAACTTCTGGTAGAACGACAAGATTTACACAAAATTTTTGTTCTTCGTCGTATTTTAGCATCTATGAATGTAACTGATGCAATTGAATTTTTGATTGATAAATTAAAGCAAACAAAAAATAATAGTGAATTTTTTGATTCAATGAATACGTAGAGTCATTAAAGTTTTTATTAGGATAAAACCTGTGGATACAATCTTTGCTGTTTCGAGTGGATTGTTACCTTCAGGGGTTGCAGTCATTCGGCTTTCTGGTCCTCATGTTGTGGATATAGTTAAAACGCTTTGTGGTCGTTTACCTAAAGCACGTTTTATGCATTATGGAAATCTTACTGCTCGTGATGGTGGTTTTTTAGATTCTGGTTTAACTGTTTTTTTTCCTGCTCCTCATAGTTTTACGGGGGAGGATTGTGCAGAATTCCATTTACATGGAGGAAAAGCAGTCGTTAATCGTTTTCTCGATGAATTGTCAACATTTTCTGGATGCCGTATTGCAGAGGCAGGTGAATTTTCACGTCGCGCTTTTATGGAAGGAAAATTAGATCTTGTTCAAGCAGAAGGTCTTGCTGATTTAATAGAAGCAGAAACGGAAAGCCAACGGCGTTTAGCTGTTATGGGTACAAGTGGACATTTAACGACGCTTTATCGTGATTGGCGTCATAAGCTTATGAAGGCGCGTGCTTTTATTGAGGCAGAACTTGATTTTGTTGATGAAGCAGATATTCCCAACGCAATATCTGATAAAGTTTGGAAAGATGTTGAGGATCTTTGTACTTCTATTAGGGAATATATTACTGAAGGAGAACGTGCGAGTATTTTACGTGATGGATTAAAAATTGTTATTGCTGGTGCTCCAAATTCTGGAAAATCAAGCATTATGAATCGTCTTTCAGGAAGATCTGTTGCTATTGTAACGGAAGAAGCAGGAACAACCCGTGATGCTTTAGAAATGAGAATTATTCTTGGTGGTTTACCTGTTTTTTTAACCGATACTGCTGGTTTTAGAAAAACAGAAAATAAAATAGAACAGATGGGAATAGAAGTTGCTAAACAGCATGTTAGAGAAGCTGATTTGGTTATTTTGGTTTATGATATAGGAAATCCTAAGCAAGTTGATTTACCAGAAACATCGGCTGAAATATGGTGTGTTGGTAATAAGCTTGATCTTTATGAAAAAAATGATCAGCGTTGGTCTATACAATTTTCCGCATTAACTGGTTTAAATTTTGATTCTTTTATCAAAGAACTTGAATTATTTTGTCATCATCGTGGTTCTGAAATTGGAAATATTGTTCCAGCACGTAAAAGGCAACTTCAATTATTAAAAGAAGCTGTTAAAGAGATTGAGTTTGCTCTCAATTATCATTCTTTTGATCTCAGTTTACGTGCAGAACATCTCCGTCGTGCAAGTGATTTTCTTGGAAAAATTACAGGAGATATTGATGTTGAAGATTTGCTTGATATCATTTTTTCAGAGTTTTGTGTTGGTAAATAATGATTCACGTGAAACATTGATTATTTCATAGACAGATTATAAAGATTATGTAATTTATATCCTGTTTCACGTGAAACCTTAGAAATTTTCTACGGAATGAATTAAATGCGATCATATGATGTTATTATTGTTGGTGGTGGTCATGCTGGCTGTGAAGCGGCTTCAGCTTCAGCACGTGTAGGAGCCAAAACAGCGCTTGTTACACATAAAATATCAGCACTGGGAACAATGTCGTGTAATCCTGCTATTGGTGGTCTTGGAAAAGGGCATCTGGTTCGTGAAATAGATGCGTTAGATGGTCTCATGGGAAGAGCAGCAGATGCTGCTGGAATTCAGTTTAGACTTCTTAATAGACGTAAAGGACCGGCAGTAAGAGGACCACGGACACAAGCAGATCGACAACTTTATAGAGAAGCAATTCAAAAACTTTTAAAAGAACAAGAAAATCTTACTCTCATTGAGGATGAAGTACTTGATTTGGTTGTTAAAGATAATTGTGTATCAGGTGTTATTTTAAAAAAACAAGGAACAATTTTTTCTGGTGCTGTTGTTTTAACAACAGGTACATTTTTAAATGGCTTTATTCATATTGGTAATAAAACATGGGCTGCTGGTCGTATGGGAGATCAGTCAAGTGTGAAACTTGCTGAACATTTGAAAAAATATCATATAAAACTTGGACGATTAAAAACAGGAACCCCTGCTCGTCTGAGTAAAAAAACAATTGCTTGGGAAACTCTCCAAAAACAACAAGCAGATGAAAATCCCGTTCCCTTTTCTCTTTTAACAGAGAAAATTGAACAGCCACAAATTGAATGTGCAATAACGCGTACAAATGCACAAACACATAAAATTATTCGCGAAAATATCTATCGTTCTGCTTTATATTCTGGAAATATTGAAGGATTAGGACCACGTTATTGTCCTTCAATTGAAGATAAAATCGTTAAATTTGGAGAACGTGATGGACATCAGATTTTTCTAGAACCAGAAGGATTAAATGATGATACTGTTTATCCAAATGGTCTTTCTACTTCTCTTCCTGAAGATGTACAAATTTCTTTATTGAAAACCATTGAAGGATTGGAAAATGCTACAGTTTTGCAACCTGGCTATGCTATTGAATATGATTTTGTTAATCCTCAACAATTAACGAAAAGTTTGGAAGTACGCTCTTTACCAGGTTTGTTTTTAGCGGGCCAAATTAATGGCACAACAGGATACGAGGAAGCGGCAGCACAAGGTCTTTTAGCTGGATTAAATGCTGCACGCAAGGTAGGTAAATTAGATGAAATACTTATAAGTCGTTCTACTGCTTATATTGGTGTTATGGTTGATGATTTGGTTTCACGTGGTGTTTGTGAACCTTATAGAATGTTTACATCACGTGCTGAATTTCGTTTATCTTTAAGATCTGATAATGCTGATACGCGTTTAACACCTTTGGCAAAAGAATGGGGTATTGTGAGTAAAGTACGTTGGGATTATTATCAGAAAAAGCAACAACGGCTTGATCAAGCACGATCAATATGTCAAAATCTCTTTTTAACACCTAATGAAGCTTCTGCTCATGGATTACACGTTAACCATGATGGAATTCGGCGTTCGGCTTATGATTTTCTTGCATATCCTCATATGACTGTAGAGCGTCTTTCACATTTATGGCCACAATTACAAGAAATTGATTCTAAAACAGTTGAAGCTTTAGAAATTGAAGCACAATATGCGGTTTATTTAGATAAACAAGCACAAGATATTGCCTCTCTTCAAAGAGATGAACGTTTAGAAATTCCTTCTTCTCTTAATATTGAGGCAATTTCAGGTCTTTCAAATGAACTTAAATCAAAAATTCAAGAAGTATCGCCTCGTTCAATTGCTGATGCACAAAAAATTGATGGCATGACTCCTGCCGCATTATCACTTATTATTACATATATTCAACGTCAACGGCGTGAAAAGGCTAAAACAGCTTAATGGATTTTTCTACAGAAAAAAAATATCAACAATTATTAAATATTATTCCTTCTGTTTCACGTGAAACGATGGAAAATTTAATGCAGTTTGAGTCTTTAATACTTCAATGGAATGCACATATTAATTTGATATCTGCTACAACTATACCAGATCTATGGACACGACATATTTTAGATTCAGCACAAATTTTTCCTTTATATGCTCATTCTTTACATTGGTGTGATTTAGGATCAGGAGGAGGTTTTCCTGCAATTGTGATTGCTATCTTTTTGAAAGAAAAAAAAGCAGGACATATTAATCTTGTTGAAAGTAATGGGAAAAAAGTTGCTTTTTTGCGAACAGTTATTGCTCAACTTAATCTTCCAGCAACGGTTTATCACGCTAGAATTGAAGATATATATCAAAAAATTCCCATATCTGATATTATAACGGCACGAGGATTAGCGCCGCTTGATACTCTTTTACAACTCATTTTTCCTTTATTAACAGAAAAAACAATAGCTCTTTTGCAAAAAGGTCGGGATTACGCTACAGAAATAAAAAATGCCTCTGCCAATTGGCACTTTGATCTGTTAAAACATAAAAGTAAAGTTGATGAAAATTCTGTTATTTTGGAAATTTCTCATATTCGATCATATAGAGGGTAGAGCAAAATGAGCGAAACACGAATTATCGCTATTGCAAACCAAAAGGGTGGAGTCGGAAAAACAACCACAGCAATTAATCTTGCTACAGCTTTAGCGGCTATTGGTGAAAATGTCCTTATTATGGATGTTGATCCACAAGGTAATGCTAGTACAGGTTTAGGGATTGATCGTAATAGCCGTCCTTTATCTTCTTATGATGTTTTGGTTTCGGGCGTTTCAATTACACAGGCGGCTTTAAAAACAGCCGTACCCAATCTTTATATAGTTCCCTCTACACTTGATCTCTTAGGAGTGGAAATGGAAATTTCTTCATCAAAAGATCGCATACAACGCTTACGTAAAGCTCTCTATGATGATCCGGAAATGGAAAAAAAATTCAATTATGTTTTAATTGATTGTCCTCCTTCCCTTAATCTTTTAACACTTAATGCTATGGGGGCTGCGGATTCTGTTTTAGTGCCTATGCAGTGTGAATTTTTAGCACTTGAAGGTTTAAGTCAATTACTTGAAACAGTAAAACAAGTGCGATCCGTACTTAATCCATCTTTAGAGATCCAAGGTATTGTTCTAACAATGTATGATGGACGTAATAATCTTTCAAATCAAGTTGTTGAAGATGTACGCTCTTTTATGGGAGATAAAGTTTATCGTACTGTTATTCCACGAAATGTAAGAGTATCAGAAGCGCCCTCTTTTGGTAAACCTGTATTGCTTTACGATCTCAAATGTGCTGGAAGTCAAGCTTATTTGCGTCTAGCATCAGAAGTGATTCAACGTGAAAAACAAGCACGCGCTGCTGCTTAGAAATATAAAAAAATAATCTAAAAATTCAAAGAGAAAAATTATGAATGATGATCTCTCAAAAAAAAGACTAGGACGTGGATTAGCGGCATTGATTGGAGATATCAATTTAAACAATAATATTGCACGTTCATCAAGCTTTGATAAATTAAATGAATCCGGTAGTCTTTCTGAGCAATTTATTCCACTTGAATCTATTTCATGTAATCCTCATAATCCTCGGCGTCATTTTACTGAAACAGAGCTTGATAATTTGACACAATCAATTCGTCAACACGGTGTGGTTCAACCGGTTATTGTAAGGCCTTTAAGAGATCATCCTCATCGGTTTGAATTGATTGCTGGTGAACGGCGCTGGCGTGCAGCACAACGTGCAAATTTAAACCAATTGCCAGTTATTATTCGCGATGTAGATGATAAAACGGCTTTGGAATTGGCAATTATTGAAAATGTTCAACGTGCAGATCTTAATCCTATCGAAGAAGCAAAGGGATATGAGATGCTTCTAAATGAACATGATTATACGCAAGTAGATTTAGCGCAAGTTATAGGAAAAAGTCGTAGTCATGTTGCAAATACGCTTCGTTTGTTAAAACTTCCAGAAAAAGTACAACAATTTTTAACTGATGGACAACTTTCCGCAGGTCATGCACGTTGTCTTATAACCGTTGATAATCCACAAGATTTAGCTGAGAAAATTATTCGTGAAGGGCTTTCTGTACGTCAAACAGAAATACTTGCATATGAGCAAGCTAATCCTAAAACTAAAAAACGTACCAATTCGGAGAAAGATGCTGAAACAAAATCTTTAGAAAAATTACTTGCAGATGTGATAGGAATGAAAGTTATTATTCGACATGGTAAAAAAGGTGGAGATTTAAAAATACATTACTCTTCATTAGAACAATTAGATGAAATTTGTCGGCGTTTACAAAGTTAATCAATTGTTCTAAAAATGTTTTTTAACAGTTATCTTTTAAAATTTTTATTATTCTATACATATGCTCTTTAGCAAATTCTATATTGCTTGAAGGTAAAAAGTTTTTTTCATAAGTAGAATTTTCTTCATTAGTAAGTACATACAATGTCGCTTGAAGTGCTAGGTGAGCAACAACAAAATCTTTCGGTGTTATATTATTTTCTTTTAAAATATTCACAAGTTTTGGATTATTAGAAATATAGGCAGCGTATTTTTCAATATTATCATTATAAGTATTTAAATCACTTTTTTTATTCGTTTGTTCTGGTTTTGAATATAAATTTTTACATTCTATTTTGATTTTTTCCAGCTTTAAAAGAAGATCTTCTGTTAAGGGATAATTTGCAATGAAAGGCGATATAAAAGAAAGCTCATCTATTTCTTGTTTTTTTTCTTGAGCGTATGATGCAAAAGGAAAAATGAAGAAAAAGCACAATAGAAGTTTAAACATGACTAAAATTATCCTTTCTTTTTTGAATTTCAATAAATATTTTTTCGTCTGTTATTCTTTATTTTTAGAAAAACATTTGTTAAATGTAATCGAAATAAACACAATTATTAGGAATGATAAAAACACGGTGATTTTTTAATGCACGGACTTTTTTATTAGATTAATGGGATGATATTTTTTAATGTCTCATAGCTGATTAGTTGCTCAAAATGAGTTTTTCACAGCTATCTAAAAGAATTGTCGCTTTAAAAAAATGTTTTTTAACAAATTCAAGATTGTTTAGAAATATAGTATTTTTCTCAGTAGAATATTCCTTTTCAGGTACAAATATGAGAAGCGTTGATATTTCTTTAAGAGCTAAGGTTCCTGAAGCAAAATCTTTCGGTGTTATATTATTTTCTTTTAAAATATTTACAAGTTTTGGTTTACTAGAAATATAGGTAGTGTAATTTTCAATACTAGAATGGATACTAGAATCATAACTTATAAGATTATTTTTTGTTTCTGGAAGTAAATTTTTACATTCTTTTTCAATTTTTTCCAGCTTTAAAAAAAAATCTTCTGTTAAGGGATAATTTGCGATGAGAGATGATATAAGAGAAGAATTATCTGTTTCCTTTTCCTCTGCCCTTGTTAGTTGAATATGTATCACGAAAAGAAAAAGGAGGAACAAACGTAATACGAACTTAAGCATGATTAAAAATTATCCTTTCTTCTTCGAATTTCAGCAAAGACTTCTTCATCTGTTTCTTCTTCCATTACAAGGTTTCTTCGCAACACACTATCATCCCAGCGGAGAAAGGGATTTGTTGTTTTTTCTTGCCCTAAAGTGACAGGAAGAGTCATGGCATTTTTTGCGCGCAGTAAAAAAACATCTTCTACTCTTTGCTGGAGTTTTTTATTATGTGGGTCAATTGTTAGCGCGAAAAGAGCGTTATTTTTTGTGTACTCGTGTCCACAATAGAGGAGTGTTTCATCGGGAAGTTTACGAAGTTTTTTTAAAGAATTTAGCATTTGTGCAGCTGTTCCTTCAAAAAGACGTCCACAACCAAGTGAAAAAAGTGTGTCTCCAGCAAACAGTAATTTTTTTTCAGAAAAATAGTAAGATAGCGCTCCTAGCGTATGGCCAGGTGTTGATAGAGCTAAAAGTGTGTGAGAACCAAAAAAAAGTTTCTCATCATGGTGAAGTGTTTGATCAAGATGATGAATCTTTTCTTTTTCTGCTTCTGGTCCAATAATTATAGCATTGTAAACTTGTTTTAATTCTGCTAGGGCTTCTACATGGTCGTGATGATGGTGAGTCACAAAAATAGTGTTAAGTGTCCAATTACGGCGCTTTAAAGCGTTATGAATCGCTTTGCTTTCTGGAGCATCTATTGCGGCTGTCATACCGCTTTTTTCATCATGAATGAGCACACCAAAATTATCTTCTCGACAGATAAACTGTTCAATCAGCATGTTTTTTCTCCTGAACAGTGTTTCGCAATGAATCTATAAAATAATTTGTGATGGTAAGTTTTTTAAGAATCAGATTTGTCCTCTTCTGTAAAAAGTCCTTTTGAATGTTTTATAATGATAGGCATTTGGGTAAGCATGAAAAGGACTGTTATAGGCATGACGCCAAAAACTTTGAAACTCGTCCAAAAATTATCGCTAAAATTGCGCCAAATAATTTCATTCAAAAGAGCAAGAAAAATGAAAAAAAACGCCCAACGATAGGTCAATTTTTGCCAGCCTAAATCATCAAGTTTTAAGGTAGAATCAAGAGCATAACGCAAAAGCGGTTTTTTAAAAAACATTCCACCAAAAAGTATCAAAGCAAATAAGCTATTAATGATTGTTGGTTTCATTTTTATGAAAGTTTCATTATGAAGCCAGAGAGTTAAAAAACCAAAAACTAAAACAAATATTCCCGAAATAAGAGGCATAATAGGAATTTGTTTTGCAAGGATCCATGATAAGCTTAGAGAAATAATAATTGCTACCATAAAAATAGCTGTTGCAGGGAAAATAGGCTTGCTAAAATTTTGAAAAAATTCAATGTTTTTTATCAACCATTCTCCTTTATAATTAGCAAAAAAGAAGGCGACCAATGGTCCCATTTCTAAAAGAAACTTAAGTGTTGGTGAAAGGGGCGTTTTTTTATTGTTATTCACATTTTTTTCAGAATTATTATGTGAATTAGGGTTAGATAAAGGCTGTTTCATACATGTTTTCCTGCAATAGTTTCGGCAAAGTCAGAAGCAGAAAAGGGTTGAAGGTCTTCAATATTCTCTCCTATACCGATAAAATAAACGGGTAATTTATATTTTGCTGCGATAGCGACAAGAATTCCTCCTCGTGCTGTTCCATCCAGCTTTGTCATGACCAAACCATTAACACCAGCAATATCACGGAAAATGTCCACTTGGTTGAGTGCATTTTGTCCGGTCGTTGCATCAAGTGTTTGAAGGATTGTATGGGGCGCTTGGGGGGTGTGTTTTCTTAAAACACGAATAATTTTTGCTAACTCATCCATCAATTCAGATTTATTTTGTAAACGTCCTGCTGTATCAATAATTAATACATCACTGTTTGCTTTTTTTGCTTTCTCAAAAGCATCAAAGGCTAAACTTGCAGCATCTGCACCTAATTTTGTAGAAATAACAGGAGAATCAGTACGTTCACCCCAAATATGCAGTTGCTCAATAGCTGCGGCTCGGAAAGTGTCACCGGCTGCAAGCATAACTTTTAATCCCCCTGCTGTTAATTTGGCGGCAAGTTTTCCAATAGTTGTCGTTTTTCCAGTGCCATTTACACCTACTAGCAAAATAACATGAGGCTTATGGCTGAGATCAAGTTCTAATGGTATTGCAACAGGTTCCAGAACTTTTTTGATCTCATCAGCTACAATAGTATGAATGTCATCTGGAGAGAGGTCTTTTCCATAACGACTGGAAGCTAAAGTATTTGTGATGCGCGTTGCCGTTTCTACACCGAGGTCAGCTTGAATCAGAATATCTTCGAGCTCTTGCAGTGTAGCTTCATCAAGTTTTCTTTTAACAAAGAGGTCACTAATTGATCCGCTTAGGCGTTGTGAAGAAAGCGATAGACCTTTTTTAAGGCGTCCAAACCACGCTGTCTTTTTTTGTTCAACAAAGGATTCAGACAAAATTTCTTCATCCTTTTTTTCACGGATGGTGTTTGTGACAATAATTTTTCCATAAGGGGGAATTTTAACAGAAAGGGAAGCTTTATCAGAATGAGATTCTAAAGGTGGAGATTTTTCATCACACTTTGTAGGTGTTGACTTTTTATTTTTTGTTTGTTCTTCTTTTTCTGTATCTATAGAGATTTCGTTGTTTTTTGTTCTTTCATTTTTGTCCTTCTTTTTTTCTATGATATCACTTTTATCAGGAATAGAAATTTGTTCCATTTCCTGCTCTTTAGATTTGTTAAAAGAAAATATTTTTTTTATAAAAGATTTTGTCATAAGAAATTTCCTGTTCAAGCAGCGTTTAATTTTGGAAGGACAGCAATTAATTTATCGCCATCATGGTCAACGATAAGGGCTTGAACAATTGTTCCTGCTTTTACACCTTTAATTTGTACAAGAGTATAATCTTCCGTTCGTCCGATTTCATCTCTTTCAACGAGAATTGTTTGTTGACTGTTTTTTAAATGAGCAAGATGCTTTTGGTAAGCTTCCTCACCTGCTTTACGTAGTCTTTCAGCACGCATTTTCACTATTCTACGGTTGATTTGTGGCATACGTGCGGCAGGTGTTCCTTCTCTTGGACTAAAGGGAAAGACATGTAGGTGGGTTAAATTACACTCTTTAATCAAAGCAAGACTGTTTTGAAACATCTCTTCTGTTTCGGTAGGAAAACCAGCAATTAAGTCGGCACCATAAACCATTGTAGGACGTTTGGCATGCAATTCTTGGCAAAATTGAATGGCATGTTCACGCAAATGCCGTCGTTTCATCCGTTTTAAAATCATATTATCACCTGCTTGCAAAGATAAATGCAAATGGGGCATGATTCTTTTTTCATAGGCTAAAAGATTTATGAGTTCTTCATCTGCTTCAATAGAGTCAATAGATGAGAGGCGTAATCGCGCTAAGTCAGGAATATGATGCAAAATAGCTGAAGTTAATTTTCCTAGAGTAGCTTTTCCAGGAAGATCGTGGCCATAACTTGTAAGGTCAACACCTGTAAGGACCACTTCTTGAATACCCACATCTGTCAGCTTTTTAATTTGTTCTATGACAGCACCCATGGGAACTGAACGAGATGGTCCACGTCCATAAGGAATAATGCAAAATGTACAGCGGTGATCGCATCCGTTTTGTACCTGTACAAAAGCGCGGGTACGTTCTTGCATTGCACTAACCATATGTGGAGCAATTTTTTTCACTTCCATGATATCATTGATACGCACCTTTTCGGTATGGTTAATACCAAAATCAGGAAGTTGACGATAAGAATGGGCGTGAAGTTTATCTTCGTTTCCTAAAACGAGATCCACTTCTGTCATTGAGGCAAAATTTTGTGCTTCTGTTTGGGCTGCACATCCTGTTACAATGATGCGCGCATGAGGATTTTCACGTCGCGCTTTGCGGATAGCTTGTTTTGCTTGTCGTACGGCTTCGGCAGTGACAGCGCAGGTATTAAAAATAATAGCACCATCTTTAAGCTGGTTTAGCCCTGAAGAAGTGCTCTCTTTGCGAATTATTTCCGATTCGTAGCTATTGAGTCGACAACCAAAAGTTACAATTTCTACTGCCATCAGGAGTGATCCTTTTTGTAGCACCCTGTTAAAGGGCTTAAAAAACCACTAAATTGATATTTTATTGGTCCTGTCATGATAATATGATTGTCTTCTCGGTAAAAAATATTAAGAGCTCCCTTTGGTAAATTCACATCAACATGGCGCTCTGTAAGTCCACGACGATAAGCAGCCACAGCACTTGCACAAGCAGCACTCCCACATGCTTGTGTTAATCCTGCCCCTCTCTCCCATGTGCGTAAATTTAGACTTTTCTTTGACGTTATGCAAGCAATGGAAATATTGCACCGTTCGGGAAACAGGGGATCATGTTCAAGTTTTGGTCCATATTTTTCTAAAGGAAAATGTTGAATATCATTTTCAATAAAAAAGATAGCATGGAGATTGCCAATGGATATAAGGCAAGCATCTTTTAGAGGACCAGCCGTAATTTCTACGTGATTGGTATCAACTATTTCACGTGAAACAGGCATCTCTTTTGCATTGAAATTTGGGCATCCCATATCAACAGAGATAAGATCGCCGGTTTGGCGTTTTCCTTCAATAATGCCAGCAGGAGTTTCTAAACGAAAATTTTCACCAAAATTACGGTCTGTGAGCCATGCAATAACACAGCGGGTACCATTGCCACAAGCTTTAGCTTTTGAACCATCAGCATTCCATATTTCGATGCGGAAGTCGGCTTTTTTCTGGGTTGGTGTGTGGATAGCCATGATTTGATCAAAATGCATTTCGGGATCTACCGATAAAGCAAGGATTGCTTGTGGTGTAAAAGCATGTGCGCTTTCACGCATATCCGCAACAATAATTTGATTTCCAAGACCGTCCATTTTGCTAAATGGCGTTTTCATGAAACTTCTCTATTTCTAATGATTACTTAATTAAGGGATATATGACTGAAAATCTTATAAATTTCTAGTGTTTAATAAATATAAAATTGGGTATATAAATTATTTCATTTAAAATAAGTAATTTAAATCCTGTTTTTTTTCATTTGTTAATTTATCTTTGTAACTATAACAAATATTCACTTGATTTTTTATAAGCTTATTTATTGCTGTGGGAGAGAGTACAGACATGGCGTTTTCAAAAGTTTCGTTTTTCGTTGCACTATCAACTGTAATGTTTTTAGGGGGATGTTCAACAACACGGTTTGATGGTAATGACGATGGTAACGCATTAGAAGTTTTTTATCCATCTCAACAAATGACAATATTAGAAGCGTCTGATCTGTCGTCCACTTCTTCGTCGATATCTGAAGATGCAAACGCTCCGATGTATGAAAAAGGAGATTCTCAGAGCGATGGACGAATGGCTAGTCTCGAATTGCCAAGCAATGCCACTGATTTATTTCCTGCAAGTATTGCTGGGGTATGGAATCTTTCTATGGGAGGAAAAGTTTGCCGGATTGCAACTCCACAAACAAAGTTTGGACAAGGGTACCGTGCTGGTCCTTTACACTGTCCAGGAATTGCTTCCCAAGTGAGATCGTGGGCTGTTAAAGGAAAAAGATTATATTTTTATAATAACTCTGGACGTGTTATCCTCGTTTTTTATTCTTCAAATGTTGATCGTTTTGAGGGACGCACACTTGATGATTATCCCGTTATTTTAAGTCGTTAAATCATTTTTGACCGTTTATGAAAAAGTAAGTTATAGAAACAGATTCGTGAAAAAAATTTGTATTTTTCATTGAGAACGGTTTGAAAAAGGTTGTTTGGATGATTCTCGTTTCAACACGCTATAAGGAGTTGGTCTCTAAAGGAGAAGTTTGTTTTGATCCAGCTCAATTAGTTTTAACAGAGCATTTTGATCATTTATTAAAAAAAATTGAGGAACAAAATGTTTCTCGTCCTTGGTTTTTGGTATTTTTGTCTTTTTTAAAAAGAATACTTAAAAGGAAAAAACAAAATATTGCTCGTGTTGCAAAACAAGGGGCTGAAAATGGATCTTTTCAGGGGCTGTATATTTATGGTGAAGTAGGACGGGGCAAAACCATGCTGATGGATTTGTTCTTTTCTTGTTTGCCGAAAGGTCATAAAAAGCGCGCCCATTTTAATGACTTTATGGCTGATGTGCATGAGCGCATTAATTTGTATCGTCAAGCATCTGGGCATACAAAATCTAAACAGGATAATCCTATTTTAGCTGTTGCTGAAGATCTTGCACGAGAAACAAAGGTGCTTTGTTTTGATGAATTTAGTGTAACAGATATCGCTGATGCTATGGTGTTGGGGCGGCTTATTTCTGCTTTGTTTGATAAAGGAATTTTCTTTATTGCAACTTCAAATGTGGCGCCCGATAACCTTTATTATAACGGTTTAAATCGCGAACTCTTTTTGCCTTTTATTCAAGTTTTAAAAGCATATGTTCGTGTTGTTAATCTTGATGCAAAAACAGATTATCGTCTTGAAAAATCAAATCTACAGCCCGTGTATGTAACACCTTTAGGGAAAAAAGCAGATGAATGCATGGATAAAGCATGGGCACTTGTATTGCAAGGAAATAAGGAGATATCTGATGAGTTTTCTATAAAAGGGCGCCTTATTCCTATTCCGCGTTTTGGTGCGGGATGTGCACGCTTTGATTATCGAGATTTGTGTGTACAGCCTTTGGCCGCGGCTGAGTATTTGGTATTAGGCGAGCGTTATCATACGATTTTTATCGATAATGTACCGGTTATGGATGATACATGTCGCAATGAAACAAAACGGTTTATTTTGCTCATTGATACTCTTTATGAGCGCCACATACGATTATTTATGTCTGCAGCAGCAGATGTGGAGCATTTGTATAAGGGGCATGCGCAGATCACGGAAACATTTGAGTTTCAAAGAACACAGTCACGTCTTTTTGAAATGCAAAGTCACGATTATTTGAAACTTTGGGAAGAACATTTTCTTTTGAAGAAGAAGCATTGATTATACTTTTACCTTTACGTAAACTGTAAAAATAATAACTCTTTGAAATTAAAGATATGCAATAATTCTGTTGTATTTTTTTTAAATTCACTTTATCGATACATCATGATAATTTTCTAATAGTTGTTTGTGCGGAGGGTTATTGTTTTTGTGAAGAGAGAAATTTGTAAATTTCATTGCTTTACTCCTTTTTATGATATTGTTTAAATATGGTTGAAGTCAAAAATATTCAGTATACGGACGCAAATGAGTGTGCGCTGGATTGTCTAAAAGTTAGGAAAAAATAAAATGGCACGAAAAAAAATAGCTCTCATTGGTTCAGGTATGATTGGTGGTACTTTGGCACATATTATTGGGCTTAAAGAGCTTGGTGATGTTATCTTATTTGATATTGCAGAAGGTGTACCACAGGGTAAAGCTCTTGATATTGCTGAGTCTTCACCTGTTGATGGTTTCGATGTTCATTTAAAAGGGGCAAATGCCTATGATGCAATTGAAGGTGCTGATGTTGTTATTGTAACAGCAGGGGTTGCACGGAAACCTGGTATGAGCCGTGATGATCTTTTGGGTGTTAATCTAAAAGTTATGGAACAAGTTGGTGCTGGAATTAAAAAATATGCACCTTCAGCTTTTGTTATTTGTGTTACAAATCCCCTTGATGTAATGGTATGGGCATTGCAGAAATTTTCAGCTCTTCCAGTGCATAAAGTGGTTGGTATGGCTGGTGTTCTGGATTCAGCGCGTTTTCGTTACTTTTTATCTGAAGAACTTAAAGTCTCTGTCAAAGATGTGACAGCTTTTGTTTTAGGTGGGCATGGTGATTCAATGGTGCCTTTGGTGCGTTATTCAACAGTTGGTGGTATTTCTTTGCCTGATCTTGTTAAAATGGGTTGGACAACACAGGAAAGAATTGATCAAATTATTCAACGTACCCGTGATGGTGGTGCAGAGATTGTTAGTTTGTTAAAAACAGGTTCTGCTTATTATGCACCAGCAGCTTCTGCTGTTTCTATGGCTGAGGCCTACCTAAAGGATACTAAGCGTGTTATGCCTGTTGCAGCCTATCTTTCAGGGGAATATGGGGTTAATGATACCTATGTTGGGGTACCTGTTGTACTTGGTGCAGGTGGTGTTGAACGAGTCATTGAAATTGATCTTGATAAAGAAGAAAGAGGTGCTTTTGATTATTCAGTAAATGCGGTTAAAAAGCTTTGTGAAGCTTGTATTGCTCTTGTGCCTAGCCTCAAGTAAATTGAACAGGATTTTGTTCATTAAAATTAAAGTATTTAGAATATTATAACTTTAGGACTAATAATAATCCATAAAAGAAAAGGACAAATGCATGAATATCCATGAGTATCAGGCCAAACGTCTGCTTCATGAATATGGAGCACCAATTGCAAATGGTGTCGCTGTTTATTCTGTAGAGCAAGCTGAAAAATGGGCGGAAAAATTACCCGGATCTCTCTATGTGGTTAAAAGTCAGATACACGCTGGTGGTCGTGGTAAGGGTAAGTTTAAAGAACTTGGTCCTGATGCAAAGGGTGGTGTTAGGCTTGCAAAATCTGTTGAAGAAGTTGTTGCAAATGTTCAAGAAATGCTTGGAAAAACTTTGGTAACCAAACAAACTGGTCCAGAGGGTAAGCAGGTCAACCGCCTTTATATTGAAGATGGTGCCGATATTGAACGGGAGCTTTATCTTTCACTTTTGGTTGACCGTAGCGTTGGTCGAATTGCTTTTGTTGTTTCAACAGAAGGTGGAATGGATATTGAAACGGTTGCTGAAGAGACACCAGAAAAAATATTCACACTTCCCATTGATGCTGTAGAGGGTGTTACTTCTGCTGATAGTGCAAGACTTTGTGATGCGTTGGAACTACAAAGTAGTGCGCGAGAAGATGGTGAAAAGCTTTTTCCGATTCTCTATAAGGCATTTTGTGAAAAAGATATGAGCCTTTTAGAAATCAATCCGCTTATTGTGATGAAAGATGGTCACTTGCGCGTTCTTGATGCAAAAGTTTCTTTTGATAATAATGCTCTGTTTCGTCATCCAGATATTTTAGAATTGCGCGATCTTTCAGAAGAAGATCCAAAGGAAATAGAAGCATCAAAGCATGATCTTGCTTATGTTGCTCTTGAGGGTACGATTGGTTGCATGGTTAATGGTGCTGGGCTTGCTATGGCAACAATGGATATCATTAAGCTTTATGGAGCAGAGCCAGCGAATTTTTTGGATGTTGGTGGTGGAGCATCAAAAGAAAAAGTGACAGCTGCTTTTAAAATTATTACGGCCGATCCGAATGTTAAGGGCATTTTGGTTAACATTTTTGGTGGTATTATGCGTTGTGATGTCATTGCTGAAGGTGTGGTTGCTGCTGTTCGTGAGGTTGGTTTAAAGGTTCCCTTGGTTGTTCGTCTTGAAGGTACTAATGTTGAGCAAGGTAAAGCAATTATCAATGAGAGTGGTTTGAATGTTATTCCTGCTGATGATTTAGATGATGCTGCCCAAAAAATTGTTGCAGCCGTGAAGGGAGCTTAAGTTATGTCGATTCTTGTGAATAAAGAGACAAAAGTTCTCGTTCAAGGGCTTACAGGAAAAACAGGAACATTTCATACAGAACAGGCGCTTGCTTATCATGGTACGCAAATGGTTGGTGGCGTTAATCCTAAAAAGGGTGGAGAAACATGGGAAGGTTCAAAAGGCGAAACTCTTCCTATTTTTGCTAATGTTGCAGAAGCAAAAGAAAAAACAGGCGCGGATGCTTCTGTTATTTATGTTCCTCCTGCAGGGGCTGCGGCAGCTATTATAGAGGCTATTGAAGCTGAAGTTCGTTTAATTATCTGTATTACGGAAGGTATTCCCGTTATGGATATGGTGAAAGTAAAGGCGCGATTAGAAAACTCAAAGTCGCGTCTTGTTGGTCCTAATTGTCCCGGTATTCTTACACCAAATGAATGTAAAATTGGTATTATGCCTGGTTCTATTTTTAGAAAAGGTTCTGTTGGCGTTGTCTCGAGGTCGGGAACTTTAACTTATGAAGCCGTTTTTCAAACGAGTCAGGAAGGTCTCGGACAAACAACTGCTATAGGGATTGGTGGCGATCCTGTTAAGGGTACTGAATTTATTGATGTGTTGGAAATGTTTTTAGCGGATGATGAAACCGAGTCTATTGTTATGATTGGTGAGATTGGTGGTTCTGCTGAAGAAGAAGCAGCACAGTTTCTGCAAGATGAAGCAAGAAAAGGTCGTAAAAAGCCAGTTGTTGGCTTTATTGCTGGCCGTACGGCTCCTCCAGGACGCACAATGGGACATGCTGGTGCTGTTATTTCTGGTGGTAAAGGTGGAGCAGAAGATAAAATTGCGGCAATGGAATCAGCAGGGATTCGTGTGTCTTCTTCGCCATCACAGATAGGTAAGACTTTGATGTCAGTTTTGAAAGGCTAAAAGAAAGTTTCACCTGAATAAGAAAAGGTTCTTAGATTCAGGTGAAAAAGCTTGAGTATAAATAAGGTAAAACTTTTTTGAATGTTCGATCACTGCTTGTTTGTAAGCATTTAAAGATCAAAAAGAGATATGAGATATAAGGAGACGGAATAAATGTTCCGGAGAAGTATATGGCAAGGCAGGACGAAATAAATAGCCTTTTTGCACAGACATCATTTCTTTATGGTGGGAATGCGGATTATATAGATCAACTTTATGCTCAATATGAAAAAGATCCTACCAGTGTTGATTCACAGTGGCGTGCTTTTTTTGAAGGACTTCATGATAACAAAGAAGATGTTCTTAAAAATGCTGAAGGAGCAACATGGCAGCGTGATCATTGGCCATTAAAAGCAGAGGGTGAATTGATTTCTGCTCTTGATGGTGATTGGTCTTCTCTTGAAAAATATTTTGGCGATAAATTAAAGGAAAAAGCAATAACAGGTGTTGCACAAAAGGGAAAAACTTCCAGTGAACAAGATATTATTCGTGCAACACGTGATTCTGTTCATGCAATTATGATGATTCGTGCGTTTCGAGAACGGGGACATCTTCATGCACAACTTGACCCTCTTCAATTGGCCGAAAAACAAGAAGATTATAAAGAACTTTCTCCAGAAGCTTATGGTTTTACTCCAGCTGATTACGAGCGTCCCATTTTTATTGATAATGTTTTAGGGTTGGAATATGCAACTATTCCGCAAATGCTTGAGATTCTCAATCGTACCTATTGTTCAACAATCGGTGTGGAATATATGCATGTTTCTGATCCGGTTCAGAAAGTATGGCTTCAAGAACGCATTGAAGGGCGAGATAAAAAAAATTCTTTCACACAACAAGACAAGAAAGCTATTCTGAATAAGCTTATTCAGGCAGAGGGATTCGAACAGTTTTTAGACACTAAATATAAAGGTACAAAGCGTTTTGGACTCGATGGTGGTGAGGCGCTGATTCCCGCTCTTGAACAGATTATCAAATGTGGTAGTGCTTTGGGGGTTAGGGAAGTTATTTTAGGAATGGCACATCGTGGTCGTTTAAATGTTCTTTCACAAGTTCTTGCCAAACCGCATAGGGCTATTTTTCATGAATTCAAAGGGGGATCTTACAAGCCTGATGATGTGGAGGGATCCGGTGATGTCAAATATCATTTGGGAACTACCGCTGATCTGGACTTTGATGGTAAAAAAGTTCATTTATCGCTGTTGGCCAATCCATCTCATCTTGAGATTGTTGATCCGGTTGTTATGGGAAAAGCACGTGCTAAACAAGATCAACTTATGGGACCTGCGCATACTGATTTACTCCCATTAAGTGAGCGTTCAAAAGTGATGCCATTGCTTATTCATGGTGATGCTGCTTTTGCAGGACAAGGCGTTATCCAAGAAACTTTTGGTCTTTCAGGTCTTAAAGGTTATCGTGTTGCGGGCTCACTTCATGTTATTATCAATAACCAGATTGGTTTTACAACATCCCCACGTTTTTCACGTTCTTCGCCTTATCCATCAGATGTCGCAAAAATGATTGACGCACCAATTTTCCACGTGAATGGTGATGATCCTGAGGCAGTTGTTTTTGTTGCCAAAATAGCAACAGAGTTTCGCCAAATTTTTCATAAACCAGTGGTTATTGATATGTTTTGTTATCGCCGTTATGGGCATAATGAAGGTGATGAACCTTCCTTTACGCAGCCGCTTATGTATAAAGCAATACGTAATCATAAAACAACACTTCAACTTTATAGTGACCAATTGGTAGAAGAAGGAATGGTTACTTCAGAAGAGATTGAGCAACAAAAAAAATTATGGCGCGATAAGCTTGAAGGTGAACTTGAAGCAAGTGCTTCTTATAAACCTAATAAGGCTGATTGGCTTGATGGAAGCTGGACGGGACTCAAGGCTTTTAGTAGTTCTGATGAGCAGCATTCTAGAACAACTGGTGTTGAATTAAAAACTTTAAAGGAAATTGGTCAGAAAATTGTTGAAATTCCAGCAGATTTTCACGTTCACAAAACCATTCAACGTTTTTTAAATAATCGTGCTAAAATTTTTGAAACCGGTGAGGGTGTTGACTGGGCAACTGCTGAAGCTTTAGCTTTTGGTTCACTTTGTTTGGAAGGAGCACCGGTTCGTCTTTCCGGTGAAGATGTTGAGCGAGGAACTTTTTCACAACGTCATTCAGTTCTTTATGACCAAGAAAATGAAGCGCGTTATATTCCTTTGAATCATTTACAAAAGGGGCAAGCACTTTATGACGTTGTTAATTCTATGCTTTCTGAAGAAGCTGTTCTTGGTTTTGAATATGGATATTCTCTTGCTGAACCACGAGGATTAACACTTTGGGAAGCACAATTTGGTGATTTTTCTAATGGTGCACAGGTCATTTTTGATCAATTTATTTCATCCGCAGAGCGTAAGTGGCTTCGTATGTCTGGTCTTGTGTGTTTATTGCCTCATGGTTTTGAAGGGCAAGGGCCGGAGCATTCTTCTGCACGTTTAGAACGGTTTCTTCAACTTTGTGCGGAAGATAATATGCAGGTTGCTAATTGTACAACCCCTGCAAATTATTTTCATATTTTGCGTCGACAAATTAAGCGTGATTTCCGTAAGCCATTGATTTTGATGACACCGAAATCACTTTTACGTCATAAGCGAGCTGTTTCTCTTCTCAATGAAATGGGGCCAGAAACAAGTTTTTGTCGTGTGTTACTTGATGATGCAGAATGTCTCAAAGATTCTGTCATTAAGTTGCAAAAAGATAATAAGATTCGCCGTGTCGTTCTTTGTACTGGTAAGGTTTATTACGACCTTTATGAAGAACGTGAAAAAAAGGGTATTGATGATGTTTATCTCCTTCGTATTGAACAGCTTTATCCTTTCCCTGCAAAAGTTTTGGTGAATGTGTTGTCGCGCTTTTTGCAGGCGGAAGTTTTTTGGTGCCAAGAGGAACCAAAAAACATGGGGGCTTGGTCATTTATTGAGCCTTATTTGGAATGGGTTTTGACGCATATTAATGCGCAATATTCACGTGCTCGTTATGCAGGACGTCCTGCGAGTGCGTCACCGGCCTCTGGGTTAATGGTGAAACACCTTGAACAACTGGCTGCGTTTCTTAAAGACGCGTTAGGTTCTTAATTTATTACTACTCTGATGTATGGAAAAATATTATGACTACTGAAATTCGTGTTCCTACTTTGGGCGAATCGGTTACCGAAGCAACGGTTGGCAAATGGTTTAAAAAACTTGGCGAAGCTGTCGCTATGGATGAGCCTTTGGTTGAATTAGAAACTGATAAGGTAACCGTTGAAGTTCCTTCTCCTGTTGCTGGGAAATTATCTGAAATCATTGCAAAAGAAGGCGATACGGTTGAAGTAAATGCTCTTTTAGGAGTGGTGAAAGCTGGAGAAGCTGGTATCTCCCAATCACTTTCACCTTCTGCTACACTTGTTCCAGCGGCTTCATCTGAATCGGAGAAGCCTGCTTTGAGCAGTGCAATGCCTCCTTCTCCTTCAGCAGCAAAATTGATGGCTGAAAATAATGTTGCAAAAAGCGATATTTCAGGTTCTGGAAAACGTGGACAAATTCTTAAAGAAGATGTTCTTGGTGGATTAAAACAAAGTACAAATGCTCCTACACCCTCTTCTTCTGCGACGAGTTCTTCGGCAACTCCTGTCCAAGAAACACGTGAAGAGCGGGTTCGTATGACGAAATTGCGTCAAACAATTGCTCGCCGTCTTAAAGATGCACAAAATGTAGCAGCAATGTTAACCACATTTAATGAGGTTGATATGTCAGCGGTGATGGATTTGCGCAAGCGGTATAAGGATCTTTTTGAAAAGAAACATGGTGTTAAGCTTGGTTTTATGGGGTTTTTTACTAAGGCTGTTTGTCATGCATTAAAAGAACTTCCTGCTGTTAATGCAGAGATTGATGGGACAGATATTGTTTACAAAAACTATGTCAATGTTGGAATTGCTGTTGGAACGGATAAAGGACTTGTTGTTCCAGTGGTGCGAGATGCAGATCAAATGTCATTGGCAGAGATTGAAAAAGAGATTGGTCGTTTGGGGCGTCTTGCGCGTGATGGAAAATTAGCCGTTTCTGATATGCAGGGCGGAACTTTTACCATTACCAATGGTGGTGTGTATGGATCGTTGATGTCAACACCGATTTTGAATGCACCACAATCTGGTATTTTGGGAATGCATGCGATTAAAGAGCGAGCAATGGTTGTTGAGGGTCAAGTTGTGATCCGCCCCATGATGTATTTAGCGCTTTCTTATGATCACCGTATTGTGGATGGGCAAGAAGCTGTGACTTTCCTTGTGCGTGTTAAGGAAAGCTTAGAAGATCCGGAACGCCTTGTTCTTGATTTGTAAAATACAGTTTTCAGGATGAAAGGAGAAACGGATGTCTTATGATGTGGCTGTGATCGGAGCGGGTCCAGGTGGTTATGTAGCAGCAATAAAGGCGGCGCAACTGGGACTTAAAGTAGCAATTATTGAAAAGCGTACAACATTAGGAGGAACATGTCTCAACGTTGGTTGTATTCCTTCTAAAGCGTTGTTGCATGCTTCAGAAGTGTTTTCTGAAACCCAGCATGGTTTTGAAACGCTTGGTATTTCTATTGGTAAATCTAAGCTTAATCTTGAACAAATGATGGTTCATAAGAAAGCTGTGGTGACGGCCAATACGAGTGGTGTTTCTTTTTTGATGAAAAAAAATAAAGTTGATACTTTTTTTGGGACAGCCAAAATTTTGAGTGCGGGTCATGTGGAAGTTGTTGCCAGAGATGGTAATAAACAAACAATTGAAACAAAAAATATTATTATTGCTACCGGTTCAGAGAGTTCAGGCATTCCAGGAGTGAATGTTGAAATTGATGAAAAGACTATTGTTTCTTCTACGGGAGCTCTTTCACTTGAAAAAGTACCAACGCATATGATTGTCGTGGGTGCTGGTGTCATTGGTTCAGAACTTGGATCAGTTTGGAGCCGTTTAGGTGCTAAGGTGACCATTATTGAGTATCTTAATAAAGTTTTGGGCTCAATGGATGGTGAAGTTTCACGGCAATTTCAGAAGTTAATGGAAAAACAGGGGATTGAATATAAAACGGGTGCAAAGGTAACAGCTGTTACACAATCTGGCTCAACTGCTCAGGTGAGCTTTGAATCTGTCAAAGGTGGTGAATCTGAAACTTTAGAGGCTGATGTTGTGCTTATTGCTACTGGACGTTCTCCTTATACAGAGGGGCTTGGCTTACAAGAGGTTGGTATTCAGTTAGATGAACGCGGATTTATTGCAATTGATGCTCATTGGCAGACGAATGTTCCAGGAATTTATGCGATTGGTGATGTTGTAAAAGGACCAATGCTAGCACATAAAGCAGAGGAAGAAGGCGTTGCTGTGGCAGAAATTTTGGCAGGTCAAAAAGGGCATGTTAATTTTGATGTTATTCCTAGTGTTGTTTATACACAGCCGGAAATTGCGAGTGTAGGAAGGACAGAAGAAGAGCTAAAAACTGCTGGCATTGAATATAATGTTGGCAAATTTCCTTTTATGGCCAATGGTCGTGCACGTGCAATGCAAAAGAGTGATGGGTTTGTTAAAATCCTTTCTGATAAAAAAACAGATCGGGTATTAGGGGGGCATATTCTTGGATTTGGTGCTGGTGAAATGATCCATGAAATTGCAGTTTTAATGGAATTTGGTGGTTCATCAGAAGATCTGGGACGTTGTTGCCATGCACATCCTACCTTATCAGAAGCTGTGCGTGAGGCAGCTTTGGCAACATTTGCTAAACCACTTCATATTTAAAAAGCTTTTAAAAAGTAAATTTTAAAAGGTACGGGGGGCAGAAAATATTTGTGAAGCATGCAACAACATTTTAAAACTTTAAAAAAGAATATAACCAATTGTATTGAAGTGTTCCGTTTGTTGTATGCTTTTCGATAATTACTGTTTTAGATATCTGTTGTGCAGTTTTGATTGATTATTCTGTTGTGCACTATCGTTTAGAGCGGTGGTGTTTAGTCTATGTAAAGTTTTATATATGGGGTAGTTTTTATACTGTTATAAAATATTTAAGATAGGATTCTGAGCCTATCTGCGTGCTTTGTGTTAAGAAAACATCTCTCAAAATGCCCAAATCTACTTCGCAATGGTGCTCGTGAATGGTATAGCTGTAAAGTTTCTCTTGAAATATATGAAATTCATTCAAACTGTTATAAGACCTATTGTGCACCATCATCTTTATGTTTAGTAAAAGTACACGCTGACATTGATAATACACTTTTTCAGTTCTCAATATTGCTAAAGCTTTTTATTATTTGAGAGTTTTCATAAGAGAATTTTTATCATTTTACCTCACACGCTCGCTTTGTTTGTGATGCGCAGACAAAAGATTTTAATTGCTTCAATGTGAGAGAGTTTGTGATTAAGAGAATTTTACAGTATTCAGCGTTATGAATCAACATGTTATATATGATGATGAATCATATGAAAAGGGAAGCCAAGAGGAATTCATTCACCCGAAGAAATTGAATTGTTTAATGATTGGTATAGGTTAAGGATCTTTGTCATTTAAGATGAAGAAGGGAGGAATTGAATATTCTACAAAATACCGCTCTTCTTTAAAAGAGCGGTATTTTTATATCTTTTGTTTATGACACTATCTTTTTGATGATAATGACAAGTTATACAGTGTGATTAAATTAGTTTTTTCTTCTCTGTTTTTCTTGATCATTGCTCGCTATGTCTTAAAAAGATGCTATGTCTCTTCTTTACGGTTGTTAAGAAATCGCAATGTTGCCAAAACATAACGAATAGCTAAAATTTTTTTGAAAACCATAATTACACGAGAATATTAAGTTTGTTTTCATTGGGCAGTTTTATGATAACTTAAAAAATTAAGCATATGCTTTCTATAGGTATTAAAATTGTAATTTTTTATCCTCTTGTTGTTCTCTTATAAAAGTGGGAAGCCCCATATGATCAAGATATTTAAGGAAAGGGTGGGGTGGTAACTCTTCCACATTGACCATAGTTTTAACATCCCATTCACCTGTGGCAATAAGAAGAGCTGTTGCGGCTGCTGGTACGCCAGCCGTATAGGAAATGCCTTGTGCCCCAGTTTCATGAAAAGCTTGTTTGTGATCGGCTATATTATAGATAAAAATTTCTCTCGGTTTTCCATCTTTTTCGCCTTTAATAAGATCTCCAATACAGGTTTTTCCTGTGTAGTCTGGGGCGAGAGAGGAAGGGTCGGGTAAGACGGCCTTTACGACTTTCAAGGGAACGACTTCTTGTCCTTCTGCTGTCTTAATGGGCTGTTCAGATAAGAGACCAAGATTTTTTAGAACCGTAAAAACAGTGATATAACGATCACCAAATCCCATCCAGAAACGGACATTCTCTACATCAAGATTTTTGGAAAGTGAATGAATTTCATCATGTCCTGTCATATAGGCTTTTTGTTTTCCCACAACGGGAAGATCCCATTCATGGCTGACTTCAAACATTTTATTGGAAGTCCATTTTTTATTTTGCCACGACCATACTTGTCCTGTAAATTCACGGAAGTTAATTTCTGGATCAAAATTTGTAGCAAACCAACGTCCATGATTTCCGGCATTAATATCAATAATATCAATATCTGTGATTTTATCAAAATAATCATCGCGCGCTAATGCTGCATAAGCATTCACTACACCTGGGTCAAAACCTGCTCCTAAAATAGCGGTTATACCAGCTTTTTCACATTCTGGACGCCGAGGCCATTCATAATTTCCATACCAAGGAGGTGTTTCACAAATTTTCAATGGGTCTTCATGAATTGCGGTATCGATATAAGCGCATTTGGTTTCAATACAAGCTGAAAGAACAGACATATTAAGAAAAGCAGAACCAACATTAATGACAATTTCGCATTTGGTCTTTTGGATGAGCTTTATAGTTTCTTCTACATTCATGGCATTGAGCGAATGGCTTTTGAAAACACCTTGTTCTTTCATTGTGTTTTTTTCTTTAATAGAAGAAATGATGGCTTCACATTTTTTGAGTGTTCGTGAAGCAATATGAATTTCACCAAGAATATCATTGTTTTGAGCACATTTGTGTGCAACAACTTGTGCAACACCTCCAGCACCAATAATGAGAACATTTTTCTTCATTGTAGGTTCATCTCCTTTTTAATACTGTTGTATGACGTTTTTTATGGTTATCTCTATGAAAGACTTTCCTGATAGTCGTTATAGCTAAACTGGCGTTGCAGTGTTAATGTGCCATCGCATTCTTTGAGAACAATAGCAGGCATTGTAACACCATTAAACCAGTTTTTCTTGACCATTGTATACCCTGCTGCATCTTGAAAAGACAGCCTATCCCCTATTTTAAGAGGTTTTGGAAACTGAAAAGTTCCAAAAACATCACCGGCAAGGCAGGATTTTCCGCAGATCATAATTTCATGTTCTCCTTGATTGGGTTCTAATTTGGCATTTTCACGATAAATGAGAAGGTCAAGCATATGTGCTTCAATTGAGCTGTCGACGATGGCAAGATTCTTTTGATTATACAATGTGTCAAGAACACTGACTTCTAGAGTGGTGCTTTTTGTGATCGCGGCTTCTCCTGGTTCTAGAAAAAGCGTAACACCATGAGTTTTGGAAAAGTGCTTTAAGCGTTCTGCGAAAGCTTCTAGAGGATAATTTTCAGCGGTAAAATGGATTCCGCCGCCAAGGCTTATCCAGTCAACGGCAGAAAAAAGCTCTGAAAACTTTTCTTCCATATACCCAAGCATTTGATTAAAAAGATTAAAATCAGCATTTTCACAATTATTATGGATCATCAAGCCGTTGATGAGAGGCAGGACTTCTTTAATAGCACTTTGATTTGTTTCTCCTAAGCGACTAAAAGGGCGGGATGGATTGGCAAGATCAAAATTCGATGCACTAATTCCTGGATTTAATCTTAGACCTCGTTGAATGGTTTTTGTTGCATTAGAAAAGCGTTGAAGTTGTTGGATTGAGTTAAAGATAATTTTATCTGCATAACCACAGGCTTCATCAATTTCATGATCGGCCCAAGCAACTGAATAGGCATGCGTTTCTTTGCCAAACTTTTCTCTTCCTAAATGAAGTTCATAAAGGGATGATGATGTAGTTCCATCCATAAACTCAGACATTAAATCAAAAACACTCCATGTGGCAAAACATTTCAAAGCAAGCAAAACTTTTGCTCCGGATATTTCCCGTAAGCGAGAAATCGTTTGCATATTTTTGATGAGTTTTGATTTGTCTATAAGATAATAGGGGGTTTTTATCATCATTTATTCATTCTTTTTTGAAGGATCTTATTGCCAAGATCAACGTTTAGTACAAAGAGTAACAGAATGTCTCAAGAAAAAAGAGTCTTAAGAAAAGAATCTGTTTCTGTCTAGCAAGAGAAAGGCTTTCTGTAATTACTGTTGTTTATTATGTTGAGTTTTTTGTTATGAGTATGAAAAAAAAATTATATTATGCTTTAGCTTTTGTATTTGTTAGCAGTTTTTTCATTATAACAACCACTTTTGTTAATTGGGGGCAAAATAGAAGTGACGCTAAAGCCAAATTGGTTACTCAGACTTCTGTCCTAGATAGTTCGGTGCCTCTGATTTTTACGGGGCGTAGAGAGCTTAATGGTTTCAAAGGTTATCGTCATTATCGGCGTGGTTATCGTAAATACAGTGATAATTGGTGGTATCCTGAAGTGGCATTTGTTACATCACCACACTTAAGCACAAAAGGCGCATCATTAAAAGTTGTACCAGATGCTAAAAAAGTGTTTTTAACGTCTTCTTCGGAAAAATTAGAAAAAAAAGAGCCATGGATGCTTAAACAACACATTGAATCTTGCCGTGTACGTTATCGCTCTTATAATAAAAATGATAATAGTTTTCAGCCTTTTCATGGGGGGCGTAGGCAGTGTCTATCACGCTTTTTTAAAGGATAGAAATTAAATAAAATTTTAATTGCTTCTTGTCGTGAGCGTTATTGTTCTTACAATAAAGAGAAGACTTGTGTGGTGCGCAGTATTTTCATGCAAGCATTGTTTTTTTTAAATTTAAATGCTTTTAAGTTTTATTAAATCTTATTATCATTAAGTGTAGAATGGGGGGTGAGAATATAAGTTTTTGTTTTGTCGATGACAAAATATTAAGGTAAAATGGAGTTTAAAGAATGACAACACGGGAAGCAATGTTGGTATTGCTCGTTTTGCTTCCCTTTGGTGGAAGTGCTGTCATTGGCTTTTTTCGTTCGACAGCAAAAAATAATGAAGCTTGGTTTGCTGGGGTTGTCGCACTTTTCTGTCTTATTTTTACAATAATGCTTTATCCGGAAGTTCGTGGAAACCACATAGTGCGTTTAGATATTTCTTGGCTTCCAGAATGGGGAAGCAATTTGATTCTCCGCATAGATGGTTTGTCGTGGCTTTTTTGCTTGCTTATTACAGGGATTGGGCTGCTTGTTGTCATTTATTCACGTTATTACATAGATCCAGCGGATTCTGTACCGCGTTTTTTTTCCTTTTTTTTGGCCTTTATGGGATCAATGATAGGAATAGTTTTATCAGGTAATCTCGTCTTTTTGGTTGTTTTCTGGGAACTCACCAGTATTTTTTCTTTTTTGCTGATCGGCTATTGGTACCATAATGCAAGTGCGCGTGAGGGTGCGCGTATGGCTCTAACGATCACAGGTTTTGGCGGCTTTGCTCTTTTTATTGGAGTTTTATTGATTGGGTATACTGTTGGCAGTTTTGATTTGGATAAGGTGCTACAGTCTGGAGATATGATCCGGTTAAGTTCTCTTTATAGTCCTATCCTTATTTGTATTTTATTGGGAGGGTTAACAAAAAGCGCGCAATTTCCTTTTCATTTTTGGCTACCCAACGCGATGGCTGCTCCAACCCCCGTATCGGCTTATTTGCATTCGGCAACAATGGTAAAAGCGGGATTGTTTTTGCTCGTTCGTTTATGGCCTGTGCTCTCTGGAACAGAATCTTGGTTTTGGCTGGTTGGCTTTTCAGGACTCTCAACTCTTCTTCTAGGTGCCTATTTTTCCATGTTTCAGCAAGACTTGAAAGGACTGCTTGCTTACTCGACTATTAGTCATCTTGGATTAATTACAACACTTTTAAGTCTTGGTAGTCCACTTGCATGTGTTGCGGCGATCTTTCATATGGCCAATCATGCTACTTTTAAAGCTTCTTTATTTATGGCTGCTGGCATTATTGATCACGAGACGGGAACACGTGATATGCGTAAACTGTCAGGGCTATATCGTTCTATGCCTATTACAGCAACTCTTGCTTTAGTTGCGAGTGCAGCGATGGCTGGGGTTCCTTTGTTGAATGGTTTTTTATCGAAAGAGATGTTTTTTGCTGAAGCTGTTGAAACGCATATGGAATCATGGCTCGATTGGATTGCACCTTATGTGGCAACGCTGGCCAGTCTGTTTAGTGTGACCTATTCTATACGCTTTATTCATGGCGTTTTTTTAGGATCAAAGCCTGACAATTTGCCCAAGACTCCCCATGAACCACCGCATTTCATGCGTTTACCAATGGAGCTTTTGGTGTTTATTTGTTTAGCGGTTGGTATTTTTCCTAATTTAACAATAGGACCTATTTTAGATAATGCGGTCGTGTCTGTTTTAGGACCAATGACAATTCCTTATAGTTTGGCTGTTTGGCATGGGTTTAACACTCCATTAGTGATGAGCTTTGTTGCATTATTAGGGGGCGGATTGCTCTATGCTGTTGGGCATCGTTATTTTTTATCCTGTGATGATGGGGCTCCTTTTTTCCGTCACTTAAAAGGGCCGCGTATTTTTGAACGCATTCTCGTAATTATTTCTTGGAAATGGGCACGTGCGGTGGAGTCTGCTTTGTCAACACGCCGTTTGCAGATCCAATTGCATTGGATTTTTTGGGTCTGTTTTGCCTTTGTTGGTCTTTTACTTTGGTGCGATGGTTTCATTCCAGTGGGGACATTACCGCTTTTTCCACTTGATATTCCTTTTCTCGCTCTTTGGCTGGTTGGCGGATTATGTGCGCTTTTAGTGGCTTGGCGAGCAAAGTTTCATCGTCTTGCTTCACTTATGCTTTTAGGGGGAGCTGGTTTGATGACTTGTACAACCTTTTTATGGCTTTCTGCTCCTGATTTAGCAATAACACAATTGGTTGTTGAGGTTGTTACAGTCGTTTTATTATTGCTTGGTTTACGGTGGTTGCCTAAACGTTTGCATGACCCTGGGCCAGCTGCTGTTCATTTTTGGGTTCGCTTGCGTCGTTTCCGTGATTTCATCATATCCCTTGTAGGAGGTGCTGGTGTAGCATGGCTTTCTTTTGCAGTGATGACACGTCCTCAAGGTACGACGATTTCTGATTTTTTTCTAACACATGCTTACTCAGATGCTGGTGGTCGCAATGTTGTGAATGTGTTATTGGTTGATTTCCGTGGTTTTGATACCATGGGAGAAATTGTGGTTTTGGGTGTTGTTTCCCTTACTGTTTTTGCACTCTTACGACGTTTTCGTCCTGCGCCTGAGAGTATTGATGCGCCTTTTCAACAACGTATCCAGAAAGCCTTTGATATAGCACAGCCTAATCGAAATGTGGGAGATACAGTATTGAATTATTTAGCTGTTCCTGCTGTTATTATGGGTTGGCTCTTTCCGATTATTATCGCTTTTGCTATTTATTTATTCATGCGAGGGCATGATCTGCCAGGAGGTGGATTTGTCGGTGGTATTACTTTGGCTATAGGATTTATTTTACAATATCTTGCACGCGATATTCGGTGGGTGGAAACGCATTTGAGAGTTTTACCTTTGCGTTGGATAGGCTTTGGTTTATTATTGTCAGTCGTAACGGGGATGGGCTCTTGGTTTTTTGGATATCCTTTTTTAACATCCTTTTTTCGATATATTCATCTTCCGTTAATTGGGAAAGTTCCCATGGCATCTGCTTTTTTGTTTGATTTTGGTGTGCTTTCTCTTGTGTTAGGAGCAACTGTTCTCATTTTAATTGCACTTGCACACCAGTCAATTCGGAGTTACCGAATCGGTAAGAAACCTATTTTAAAAGAGAAGGAAAATTAATGGAAATTGTTCTTTCTTTGGGTATCGGTGTTTTTGTCGGATCAGGTATTTGGCTTGTTTTGCGTCCACGTACTTTTCAAGTCATTCTTGGTTTGTCCTTGATCTCCTATGGTGTTAATCTTTTTATATTTTCAATGAGTAGACCGCGTAGTAATGCTGCTCCAATTGTTGATTCTACCACTGTTATTAATCCAGCTAATTATGTCGATCCTCTCCCACAAGCCTTGGTTTTAACTGCGATTGTGATTGGTTTTGCAACAACAGCTTTATTTTTAGTTATCTTGTTGGTTTCACGTGGTTTAACGGGTTCTGATCACGTTGATGGACGTGAGGTGCAATAATGGAAATAGGAGTGCATCATCTCCTTATTTTGCCTATTCTTTTGCCGTTAACCACTGGAGCACTTCTTCTTTTTTATGATGAACGTCGTGCAAAACTTAAATCATTCATCAGTCTTTCTTCTGCGGGACTGTTGGTTGTTACTGCCATTTTATTGATTATACATACTCTTGAAATAGCACCGGCTTGCGATGTTTATCGACTTGGTAATTGGCCGTCTTCTTTTGGAATTGTTTTAGTCCTTGATCGCTTAAGCGCTATGATGCT
Source organism: Bartonella sp. AC70YNML (assembly GCF_042196545.1). Classification (NCBI taxonomy): domain Bacteria; kingdom Pseudomonadati; phylum Pseudomonadota; class Alphaproteobacteria; order Hyphomicrobiales; family Bartonellaceae; genus Bartonella; species Bartonella sp. AC70YNML. Next base: position 86,066 of record NZ_JBHIQK010000002.1, on the reverse strand, counting down.
TTTACTTTCCAGCTTGTTGGTGACTAGCGTGTTGGTTTTTGCGCGGGCTCATTGGTACAAAGCTGGCTCTCATTTTCAGTCACTAATGCAATTTTTTATGGTGGGGATAAATGGTGCTTTTTTGACTGGCGATTTATTTAATTTATTTGTGTTTTTTGAAGTTATGTTAACGGCTTCCTATGGGCTTGCTTTGCATGGTTCTGGTCAGACACGCGTGCGCGCAGGATTGCATTATGTTGTGGTTAATCTTGTTGCTTCATTATTTTTTTTAGTTGGTATAGCGCTCATTTATGGAGTCGTTGGTACTCTTAATATGGCCGATTTGGCTGTTAAAATAAAATATATATCTTCTACAGATATTGTTTTATTCGAAATAGGTGTTGCACTTTTAGGTATTGCTTTTTTGCTTAAAGCGGGTATGTGGCCGCTTAATTTTTGGTTGGTGCCAACTTACAGTGCAGCAGCAGCGCCTGTTGGAGCTTCTTTTGCAATTTTGAGCAAGGTTGGTATTTATATTATCTTACGTTTAACGTTGCTATGGTTTGGTCCTGAAAGTGAATATTTTAACCATTTTGGTCATACGGTTTTGTTTTATGGTGGGCTTGCCACTATGATTGTTGGTTTTATTGGGGTATTGGCGAGCCAAGTTTTGGTGCGTTTGGCAGCTTATAGCGTTCTTGTCTCTTCTGGTACATTGTTGGCTGCGATCGGGATAGGCAATGCAGCACTGACAGCAGGCGCACTTTTTTATATTGTTTCTTCAACTTTAGCACTGGGAGCTTTTTTTCTTTTGGTAGAGTTGGTTGAACGCTGTCAAGATGTGGCTGCTAATGTTCTTGCTGTCACAATGGAGGTGTATGGTGACGATGAAGAGGAGGAAGAAGATGAAGTTGGCATCTATTTTCCAGTAACCTTGGCAATTCTTGGAGCTTGTTTTGGTATCTGTGCCATTTTGATTATTGGATTGCCGCCTTTTTCTGGTTTTGTTGCTAAATTTATGATGTTCATGGCAATTTTAAATCACAGTAGAGAGGATTTTTCTGCCTCTCTACCGGTTTACCAAGATTGGCTTTTTATAGTTTTTGTCACTCTCTCTGGTTTTGCGGCTTTGATTGCATTGACACGAACGGGTATCCGAACTTTTTGGGTTTCTCTTGAAGGGCGTATTCCCCGTGTGCAAGTGATAGAATTTGCGCCTATTGCCGCTCTCCTTGCTTTGTGTTTTCTTATAACAATTGTAGCCAGTCCTGTTAGTCATTATATGTCTGAAACTGCTAAGACTTTGTATGAACCTCAAAACTATATTAGGAGCGTTTTAACGGATTTTTCTCTCGAAAATAGGGAGGTGAGTAAATGAATCGTTTTTGTCCTTCCCCTTTTTTCAGTGGTGTCATTGTCCTTATGTGGCTTATTTTAAATGGTTTTAGTTTAGGGCAATTGCTTTTAGGGATTTTAACCGCTTTGTTTTGTGGTTGGATGATACGGCTTCTGGAGCTGGAGAAGGCTGTTATTAAAAGCTGGAGTGCGGTTTTTCGTCTCGTTTTTCGAGTATTTATAGATTCTATATTCTCAAATGTTTCGGTGGCTTGGTCTGTTTTAACAAAAAGGTCTCGAGAGCAGAAATCTGGTTTTATTGTAGTACCTCTTCTGCTTCATAATCGCACTGCTTTGGCTATTTTAGCATGCATCCTTTCGGCAACCCCTGGAACTGCTTGGGTTGCCTATAATAGTAAAAAGGGTGAACTTTTGCTTCATGTCTTAAATTTAAAAAATGGATATGATTACAAACAGTTGATCAAACAACGGTATGAGCAATTGCTTTTGGAGATTTTTTTATGAGTATGGTGATTCTTTATTGGGGGCTTTTCTTTTCACAGTTTTTTTTAAGTTTAGCGGTGATTTTTGCGCTGTTTCGGTTGATTCGTGGTCCACGGGCGCAGGATAGAATTGTTGGTTTGGATGCCCTTTATATAACCACTATTCTTTTGTTTCTTACATTCGATATTCGTTCAGGAACAACCACTTATTTTGTTGCAGCTCTCATTATTGGGTTGTTGGGATCTGTCTCAAGCATCGCTTTGGCGAAATTTCTTATGCGGGGGGAGATTATTGAATGAAAGATGATATATCGCTTGTGGTTGCTATTGCTATCACAGTTTTCTTAATATTAGGGTCTGGATTGACATTGATCGCAACGATAGGTTTGGTGCGTTTTTCCAATTTTTATAAGCGTTTGCATATGCTTTCAGTATGTACGAGTTGGGGCGTTGGTAGTATTCTTATTTCTTCATTTCTTTATTCAATATTTGTGGACCATTATTTTGTTTTTCATGAAGTTTTGCTGATGTTTTTTTTGTTTTTAACAGCACCGGTAGCTTCTATGTTGCTTTCACATACAGCAGCTTATCGACATCATTCAGAAGAACAGTCAGAAAAACCGCTGGCTCTTTTATTACACCAGACGGAGGAAAAGTTACCCACGTCAGAAGGAACATCAAGAGATGAGAGCCAGCGCGGTTCTTGAAATCTTCTTTATTCTGTGCTTTTTTCTTCTACACAGTGGATGGGTTTTTCTTCTTTTGGATCATTAATAAGATCGTAAAATATGGCTTCATTTTTAGTTATCCACCAAATGTATTGACCACCCACATATTTTCCTCCAGAAGCGGCAATTACATTAGAACCAACGATGCGCTTACCGTTCCATTTTAAATCAACAAGCGCAATATTGCCAGCATTATGATAAGTTGCCTCAACATGCTCTTTACTTGTTCCCATGTCGCATTGATAGGAGACGGTCTCTGTTGTTGGTTCTGGATCATCTGGTACTTCAATGACTAAAGAACTTGCTAATGCATTAATTGAACCGAGGAGTAAAACACTTAAAGTAATGAAAAATTGTTTAGTAAAAGAAATTTTTTTCATAATATTTCCCGTATTATTTAAAATAATAATGTTGACTCATCTTTACAGAGGATAGGTTTTTTTTCTTCTGGATCCTGAGCAAGGTCATAAAGCGTGACTTCTTTGTTCTTCTCCCACCAGATATACTGAGCTCCTGCAAATTTTGCTCCTGTTGCCGCGATGACATTAGCAGCAATGACACGGTCACCGTTCCATTTGAAATCAACCAACGAAATATTGTCAGCATTAAGATAGACTGCCTCTACGCGCTCTTTACCTGTTCCAGTATCACATTGATAGGTAATGGTCTCTGTTTTGGGCTCTGGATTGTCTGGTACTTCAATGATTAAAGAACCAGCTAAGCTATTGTTTGAGCTGAAGAGTGATAAACTTAAAGCGGTGAAAAATCCTAAAATGTGCAAAGTTTTTTTCATGATGCTTCCCTATATTCCTAATATTGTGCACAAAGAATAATTTGACTGATACGATGGTGTCTACGGCAGGATTCGAACCTGCGACCCCAGGATTCATACCACTTCGATTTTCACCGCCAGCCTTATCGGCTGTTTGTGGTCTGGACTGTCTCTTCACCTTGAAGCTTTTGCTCTTTAGGTGCTGCCCGTTCAGTCTCTACACCTTTCTCTCATTTGAAAAGAGACTTGGCTCGGGATTGGCATATAGTCGCCCATGAAGCTTTCCCCGAATTTGAGCAGATTCACTTTGAGGATTTCTCCTAAAAGTGCCCAATTCCTTTAGGAATCCTGTGCTCTATCCTACTGAGCTACGCAGACATCATCATATTTAATCTTTAATAGAAGTATAAAAACGAATCAATTATATTCAATATGAATTAACGAATTTCTGTTAATTTTTGTTCCAAAAAGGATAAAACTGCATCTGGTGAAATATTTTTTGCAATAAATGATTGGCCAAGTCCGCGTGTTAAGATGAAAGTCAAATTGTTTTGCGAAACTTTTTTATCTTGGGCAATGAGAGTCATTAAAGTTTCAGCATCTGGTAGAGGCCCTGGGATATCCTTTAATTGTGTAGGCAATCCTATAAATTTGAAGTGCGCTTCAATGCGTTGTGTAAGCGTGGGGCTTATTAAATTTAATTGAGCAGAAAATTGATGAGCTAGAATCATCCCAATTGCTACACTTTCGCCATGGATTAAACGGTTAGAGTCATAAGCGGTTGCTGTTTCAAGCATGTGTCCAAATGTATGGCCGAGATTTAAGAGTGCGCGCTCTCCGGTTTCGTATTCATCGCGTGCTACAATGTCAGCTTTAAATTGGCATGAGCGAACAATGGCCTCTGTTCGCATAGGGCCATTAGAGAAAATTTTCTGCCCATTTTTTTCAAGCCACTCAAAAAAGTCAGGTTGGTTAATGAGACCGTATTTTACTATTTCTGCGTAGCCAGCGCGAAATTCGCGCGGCGGCAGGGTATCAAGAAGACACGTGTCAGCAATAACGCATTGTGGTTGATAAAAAGCACCGATAAGATTTTTGCCATATTGGTTATTGATTCCAGTTTTTCCACCAACAGAGGAATCAATTTGTGCAAGAAGCGTTGTGGGCATTTGAATGAAGTTCATACCACGGCGGATTATACTTGCTGCAAATCCTGCTAGATCGCCAATGACACCACCGCCAAAAGCAATAACACAGTCGCCTCTTTCTAAACGCGCAGCAAGAATTTGATCAATGACAACTTGCAGGGTTGAAAATGATTTTGATTGTTCTCCCGCTTCTACAATAATAGGGACAGTATGAATTTTATTTTTTGTTAATTCTGCTTGCAATATCTCCAAATAAAGGGAGGCAACATTTGTATCTGTAACAAGTGCCAAGCGCGTTTGATGAGGATCTTTTTTGTTAAGAGCATGTTTAATCTGTGAAGCAGCTTGTGTAATCAGACCCGGACCAATGATGATATCGTAACAGTGTTTGTCCAGTTTAACAGTGACGGTTTTGGTTTGCATGCTGGTTATCCCTATTGTTAATTTCTGTGTATAGGTAGTGCTGTACGGATCGTATAACATTTTGTGCTACGGTATGACGGCTTTCTTTATGACTGTTAATTGTTAAGTTTGCCTTTGCATAGATAGGATAACGCTGTTCCATGAGTTTTTGCATAGTTTCTTTAGGATTGGCTGTTTGAAGCAGGGGACGTGTTGGGTGTTTTGAGACACGTTGCATGAGGATATCAAGATCGACTTTTAGCCATATGGATATACCATTTTGGTGAATGGCTTTTCGGATATTTTCATTTATGTAGGCACCACCACCTGTTGCTAAAACAAGGGGACTTTTTTTCATGAGGTTTAGAATAACACGCTGTTCAAGAGCACGAAATTCGGATTCACCATAAATTTCAAAGAGTTCCGTGATTGTCATTTGTGCAGCTTTTTCAATTTCTTGGTCAGAATCATAAAAAGGTAAACGAAGCATGGTGGCGACGCGTTTTCCGATCACTGATTTTCCTGCCCCCATAAGACCAACAAGGACAAGTGCTCTTTTATCAAGGGACGATAAGAGCTGATTCTTTATTTGTGTTATGGGGACGCGTTTTTGTCGATTGCTTTTCATAACTTTATTTCGGCATTTATCCATCTTAAAGTCAATTCCTGTTAATCTTTGTGAGGCATAATACGAGATAGAATATTTTTGGGTAGGTTATTGTCTTATGCCAACATTGACTAGATTTTTGATGATTCTTTTCATTTTGCTTTCTGTTCTTTTCATTATAATGGGTGCTCTTGTGGTTTGGGTTGAACCAGTAACTGTGGATATGTACATTGATGTTCCTTTGGATTCATGGAATCTTTCTACGGGAGCGAATCAATGAAATGAAAAGTGATGCTGTGATAGATCATTTTCTTGAGATGATGAGTGCGGAGAGAGGGGCTTCGCCTCATACGCTTGCGGCTTATCAGCATGATTTGCAGTGGGCACAAGACGAATTGTCTTCACACTCTGTTTCGCTTTTTTCAGCACAAAAAGAAGATTTAATTACCCTTTTGTCGCTTATGCATACTTTTGGTTTTGCGGCATCGTCGCAAGCGCGCCGTTTATCGACTTTGCGTCAGTTTTATCAATTCCTTTATGCTGAAGGGTTGAGAGCAGATGATCCCTCTCATGATATTGATGCACCTCGTCAGGGGCGTCCTTTGCCCAAAATCATGAGTGAAGATGCAGTGATAAAATTGCTTGATTTTGCGGAGTTAGAAGTCAATCAAGCAGACTATGGGTCCAAAGGTTATTTCCGTGCACTGCGTCTTCAGCTATTGATTGAAATGCTTTATGCAACAGGGTTACGTATTAGTGAGTTGGTGAGTCTGTCGGTTCAGTCTGTTCGAAGGAAAGAGTACAGCGTTTTGGTTCGTGGTAAGGGCAAAAAAGAACGAATGGTGCTGTTATCAAAAAAAGCATGCCAAGTTCTTTCACAGTGGTTAAATTTGCGTGATCAGGGAAAGGATGCTACGAGTTCTTATCTTTTTCCGGCGCATTCCGAGACAGGATATATTGCTCGTCAAGTCGTTGCACGGGAGTTGAAAAATCTCGCTAGAAGAGCAGGGATAGGAAGTGATAGCTTTTCTCCCCATGTGTTGCGTCATGCTTTTGCTAGTCATCTTTTGCAAAATGGTGCTGATTTGCGTGCCGTTCAACATTTGTTAGGTCACTCTGATATTGCTACTACTCAGATTTATACCCATGTGTTGGAAGAGGGACTTTATCGTTTAGTCAATGAGCATCATCCACTTGCCGATGAGCAAAAGGCTCGTTAAAGAAAAGGTGATGTTTTTGAAAAAGACTTTATAAAGCAAATTATAAGTGTATAAGTGACACTGAATGAGTTGACACAAATGTATAATTATCTTGATTTTGAAAAACCAGTTGCTGATCTTGATGGGAAAATTCTTGAATTAAAAAAAATTTCTCAGGAAAAAGGCAGTCTTGATATGAGTGACGAGATTGCTCGTCTTGAAACGCGTTCCCAAACAGCGTTGCGCGATATTTATAAAAAATTATCGCCGTGGCAGAAAACACAAGTTGCTCGTCATCCGGATCGTCCCCATTTTATGGACTATTCTAAACGCCTATTGAGTGACGTTACGCCTTTGGCCGGAGATCGCAAGTTTGCTGAAGATGAGGCTATTCAAGCGGGGTTTGCACGCTTTAAAGGTGAGGCCATTGCTTATATCGGTCAAGAGAAAGGTCACGATACGCAAACACGTTTGCGCTATAATTTTGGTTCTGCACGTCCAGAAGGCTATCGTAAAGCTGTACGTATTATGGAAATGGCTGACCGCTTTGGTTTGCCACTCCTCACTTTTATTGATACAGCAGGTGCTTATCCTGGGGTAAGCGCTGAAGAACGTGGGCAAGCGGAAGCAATTGCTCAATCAACAGCTACAACTTTGCGTTTGAAAGTTCCTGTGGTTTCCGTTGTTATTGGAGAAGGCGGTTCTGGAGGGGCGATAGCAATCGCGGCTGCCAACAAAGTTTATATGTTGGAGCACGCAATTTACTCTGTTATTTCACCAGAAGGAGCAGCTTCTATCTTATGGCGTGATCCAGCTCGTGCAAAAGATGCTGCAATGAATATGCGTATTACCGCTCAAGATTTGTATCGCTTAAAGATTATTGATGGCATTATTTCGGAACCTTTAGGGGGAGCGCATCGTGACAAAGAGATTGTCATTGATGCAACGGGTGATGTTATTTCAGAGGCTTTAAAAGCTATGGCTGGAAAAGATGGTCAAGTGCTTAAACAAGAGAGAAGGGAAAAATACCTTCAAATTGGTCGATCTCTAACATAGGTTATTTTTTGTGAGGGGTGTTGGATTGGAGTTTTATTCGATGACATTTAGCAGATTCCTCGCTGTTTGCGTGTTGTTTGTAATGGGACTATTGACAGCATGTGAAGGAAGATTACCAGCCTCTATTCGCGCTAAAGTTGAGCAGCCATTGCCGCAAGAAATTAAAAATAGAATGGTTCTGTATGATATAGATCCCTATGCACCGATTATGATGCGGTTTTTTAAGGAAGAAAATCTTGCTGAAGTTTGGAAGCAATCTCGTTCAGGACCTTTTATATTGGTTGCTCGCTATGGCATTTGCAAATGGTCTGGTAAGCTTGGACCTAAATATAAAGAAGGGGATCTTCAGACACCAGAGGGTTTTTATACTATTAGCGCAAACCAAATGAATCCTTATTCAAAATATTATCTCTCTTTTAATATAGGATTTCCTAACCTGTATGATCAGGAAAATGGTCGCACAGGAAGCAATCTTATGGTGCATGGTTCTTGCTTTTCCGCAGGTTGTTATTCTATGAGTGATAAGAACATGGCTCAGATTTATGCGTTTGCACGGGATGCTTTTAAAGGAGGACAAAGAGAGTTTCAGTTGCAGGCTTTTCCTTTCCGCATGACCGAGGATAATATGTCACGTCATAGCAAGAATCCTCATTATCAATTCTGGGTTATGCTTAAGAAAGGTTATGATTTTTTTGAAAAAAATCGTCAACCTCCAACTGTTGAGGTTTACGGAAAACGTTACGTTTTTAATCGCGATATTGATAAAACTTCAGTTTCTCTAATGCAGTGAGTGTTATTGTATCCTACAGCACCGTAAACACTATCACTTAATAATGGTGATACAGGATATGCAAAAACTTTGCACATAAGGTTTTTAAGTGAGTAGTCAATATTTTAAAGCGCAGAGTTTTTTCATAGAGCTTTATGTAAGTAAATCATATGAAGTGGGAAGCCAAGAGGAATTTTCTCAAGGAAGTTGGATTGTTTGCACATCGTTACTGGTCTCAACCTTCGTTTGAGTAAGTTAACATGAAATGTACCTCTCTTTTTATTCTTTTATGCTGTGAAATATTGTCTTGTCGTGCTGTTATAAGATACATTCACATATTTTAAAATGCGATATTGCCTCTGTCTGATTTTGGTTTTTTTCTTAACAGGGATTTTGATTTCAATTAGCTTGAATAAATATAGAGTTGAGCAGAATATTTTAGAACCAAGAATTTGGCCAATCGGTCTGTGAAATGAATCACATGAAGTTATTTGCAGATGAAGCGCATTTAGAGAGAAAACAATCTGTTTTCAGATTGATGGGTATTAATTTTTTTATCGTAACAATTTGATTTATAATGATAATTTAGTGTTTTCAAGTCAAATTAGAGCCCTGAATACCGTAAGATTTTCTCATTTCAAAGCCGTTCCATGTTGAATAAATTAAAACCATTTGCTTGCACGTTACAAGCGGGGATCGCTGCGTGGGTGAAATTGTACAAGAAAGACTAAAATGCTTTTTACAAACCGTTTTAAGTGCCAAGAGCTTGTTTCAACATTGGGAATTAGCAAAGTGTGTAATGGTGCCGGTTTGCTCCTTTAAAAGCATAAAGATGGTGGTGCCAATGAATTTAATGTTATATCATTGAAGGGGCGAAAAAATTAAAATTTTATTCCTGGAATGACCAGAGGATTTTCTAAGAGAGCTGTTTTATCTGCAGTATCTATTGCTGGTTTATTAAAAAAAGCATTGAGGAGCTTTTGTATTGCTTCTTTTTCAACACCATCGGCAATGATGACAAAACGTGTTTGTTTTATTCCTTTTGGCCATGCTGGCAATCTTATGGGAGGATGAAAAAATGTTTGTACGCCATGTAATACAAGTGGGCGATAAGGGTCATCACGCAATGCGATAATTGCTTTAATACGTAATAATTTTGTACCATAGCGCTCTTGTAGGAGATCTAAAAAAGCTTCAATTGTGGCGTAATCAACAGGATCCTCACAGTTTAGTGAAAAGGTACGAATGGTTTTATGGGGGGTATGATCATGTGGGGTAGTCGTAAGATTTTGTTTAAGTTTTGTATTTTCTCCTTTTTCATCCCATAATGTGTTATTTATTAATAGATTTGAACAGAAATCTTCAGAATGGGCGTCAATGATTTGTGCTGTGGGATTCATTGTTTTAAGTGTGCTAAGGAGTGTATCTGAAAGCGTTTGTGGGTCTCTAAGATCTGTTTTGGTGAGAATGATTTTATCAGCAAATATTAATTGTTTATATATTTCAGGGTAGCGCTTACATATGGAAAGTGGGCTTAATGTATCAAATGTTGCAATAACAGCATTTATGGACAATGTTTGAATAAACAATGGGTGGCTTAAAAGTATTTGTAAAATAGGGGCGGGATCAGCCATCCCTGTGGTTTCAATGATAATATGATGGAGTTGTTTGATCTGTCCTGTCTGAACGCGATTTATTAAATCAATTAATGTGTCGATGAGATCACTGCGTAAATTGCAACATAAGCAACCATTGGCAAGCTCAATAATTCCTTCTGTCGTTTTTTCAACCAGAAGGTGATCAATACTGATTTCGCCGAATTCATTGATGATAACAGCACATTCTGTTAGAAGAGGGGCTTGTAGCATACGGTTAAGCAAAGTTGTTTTGCCAGAGCCTAAAAAGCCCGTAATAAGCGTGAGAGGGATGCGCTTTATTTTCATGTTAATCATCAATCATAGTTTTGTTTTTAAAAAATATATCTCAGTATGTCGAACCAATTTATAATGGTGTCCGTGAGGGATATAATGGTTAATCCCCCATGAAATCTATTGTACCACTATCTTTACGCTTATAAAGATAGGTGCACGTGGGTATATCATACACTTTTTAGCGTCAATGTTATGATAATTCTTGGTTCTTGAAAGGATTTATAGGAAGGATTTTTATTCCTTGTTTTAATTATTTTATCTACATGTTCATCCATCTTGTGGCGCGCAAGAGACTGGTTTTATTGATTCAACAAATACAGATTTGAAATGAGAGAATCTTACAATACTTGTGGGTCTGACATAAGGTACAAAATAATTAATTATCATTATAAATCAAAGTATTATAATTAATTGTAGATTATGATTTATGGCTTTTTATAGAATGGTTTGCGTGCTTTTTATACGGAATATAGGGTTTTCTTAGTGGTTTTACTGTCATTTTAGGTGCTTGTGGCGTACGAATGAGGTGTACTGATAAAGGATGAGAAAAAGAAGGTGGAGCAGTGATAAAAGGTGAGGTGAGAATAATATTTCCTTGATCATCATATGAATTTGCATGCATTTTTATGGCTTCAGGTGTGCATGTTTGTTGTCTCATATTGTTGGCTTGTGTTATGTTGCTCCCATAAGGTTTTAATGTTGCTAGTGTTAATTGGGGGCTTCCTTGGTGCAAAAATCCTATTTCAAGAAGTTGTGCAGCTTTTTCTTCTCTTTCGCTTATGTTGTTAGCACCTAGAATGACAGCAATAATTGTACGTTTATTGCGGGTGGCTGAGGCAACAAGATTAAAACCAGAGGCACAGATAAAGCCTGTTTTCATACCGTCTATCCCATAAAAACGGCCAATGAGGTTGTTTGAATTATGCTGAATTTTTCGATTATTACCAAAATCAATGGCTGGAATAGAAAAATAATGAGCATATTGTGGAAATTCTCGACGTATTTGAACGGCTAAAAGAGCAATATCGCGTGCCGTGGAGTAGTTTTGAGGGTCTGGTAAACCACTTGCGTTTGCAAAATGGGTGCCAAACATGCCTAAACGTTTAGCTTCGCTATTCATTTTACGTACAAAATCTTTCTGTGAACCTGCAATGGCTTCACTCATGGCAATAGCTAAATCATTGGTAGATTTAACCATGGTGATACTTAAGGCTGTATCAAGTGTGAGTACAGAACCAGCTTTATAGCCTGAACGATATGAGGGAGCTTTTGCGGCGTATTCACTGATGGTGATATGTTTGTTTGGTGAAACTTCTCCTCGGCTCATGGCACGAAAAATAACATAAGCGGTCATTAATTTTGTCAAGGAAGCAGGATACCAACGCTCAAAAGCTTGATTATGTTTTAAGATACGCCTCGTTGTAACATCAACAGAAATAAAAGGCTGCGCTAGAGCGACAGCGCTGGATAAACTCAAAATCACAGAAAAAAATAAATTATAGAAGAGACGTTGCATTAATTTAAATCTAGTTCCCTCTTATTCGTTATTTAGAATTGTTTTAATGTAGCACACAAAGCTTTTAAGTCTAGGATAGGGAGGAAAGATGGTTAATTGCTGTATCCGTTGTGTCTGTGGGATAAAAACCAACACTCATTTTTATTTTCCCCTTGAATTTGGTTTGATGACTTAAGTATCTCAAGAAATACTTTTTAAATAATGAAGATTGTACAAGATTTCATGTTCTTGGAGGGATTGAATTTCTCAGAAAAGAATGAATCTGCATAATCATGCATTTTTCTTGCTCTCCTGTTAGGATAGCCCTTGGCACTTGAGACTGTTCGTAAAAAGCATTTTAATCTTTTCTTGTATCGTTTATTCACACAGATATCCCCGCTTGTAATGTGTAAGAAAATGATTCTAATTGATTCAACCTAGAATAGATTTGAAATGAGAGAATCTTACGGTATTCAGGGTTCTCATTCAAGTTGAATAACGCTAAAACATCCTTATAAGTCAATGAGATGTATGTTATTTAAATGATTTTAAAGAGAGGAAGAATTCTTTTTCAAAAAAATTTACACATTGATTATTTCTTATCATGTACATGTGTTTTATAATTTTGAATTAGAAAGTTTGAAGTATCTTTCTTATATTTTTGTTTCTTATACTCCGCTCAATATACAAAGTGATACACTATTCTTATCAATCAGTGCATTGTTTCATGATGATTTAGTTTTTGAAGTTTCTGAACAGCGTATGGTGGCATAGGAGGAGGGCTAGGATCTTGAGCTGCTAAGAGAAGCAGTTCATCACACGCTTTTTCAGTTTTTTGGACAAGTTGATCTAGAAAATCACGTTTGCTTAAACCTGCCTCTATCGGGGGAAGAATACGGACACGAATTGTTCCGGGATAGCGGCGAAAATTATTGCGTGGCCAATATAAACCCGCATTGTGTGCAATAGGAACAACTTGAAGTCCTAATTCATTATAGAGCGCGACAATTCCTGACTTATAATCTGGTTTTTGACCGGGTTGTCGGCGTGTTCCTTCGGGAAAAATCAAGATTTGGCGCCCTTGTTTTACTTTCTCTTTTGCTTTTTGTATAACCATTTTTAAGGCTTTGATGGGGGTTGTACGGTTAATGGGGATAATTTGTGTTTTTGCCATATACCAGCCAAACAATGGAATCCACATCAATTCACGTTTTAAAATGAGAGTGGGATCATCAAAATAGGGAACAAGACTGAAAGTTTCCCAAGCCGATTGATGCTTTGGAGCAATGATATAGGGTCCTTTGGGAAGATTTTCTAAACCTTCAATCTCATAACTTGTGCCTGCGATGTATTTTTGCAAAAAGAGTGTAACGCGTGCCCATGTTTTAGGGACAATCCATGCCTTTTTGCGGGGCATTAAAAAATAAACGGGAGCGTAAAGAATCATTTGTATGAAAGTTGTTGTATAAAAAGCGAACGTAAAAAGAATAGAACGAAGGATAAGCACTACATTTTCCATTTTATATCTATAAGAAGACTTCATATATAATATAATTCACATGAGAAAACATCTTCTTTATGTTTTTTCAAGCATCTATTTTTTCGGTAACTCATTTTCCGATATTTAAAAACAGAAGGGAAGAGGTTAATGGAATTACAAAAAGATAAACTTTTTATTCCACGGATTTTATCTATTGCGGGAACAGATCCTTCTGGTGGCGCTGGAATGCAGGCGGATTTGAAGGTTTTTTCAGCTATGAAAACTTATGGTATGAGTGTGGTTACAGCTGTTGTTGCACAAAATACTCAGGGTGTGCGTTCTTTTCAGGCATTAGATGCTTCTTTTGTTGCAGATCAAATTGATTCTGTTTTTGAGGATATCCATGTTGATGCCGTTAAAATTGGTATGGTTGCAAATGCTCAGATTGCACAGGTTATTGCAGAACGTCTTGCTTATCATAAAGCGCGTTTCATTGTTTTTGATCCGGTTATGGTTGCAAAAAGTGGTGATGTTCTTTTAAAGTCTGATGCAATTGAAATTATGCGTGATGTTCTTGTGCCGATGTCAACTTTGATCACGCCAAATTTGCCTGAAGCTGCACTGTTATTGGGAGGTGAAGTGCAATGGTCTTTAGAGACTATGTATCAATATGCTCCACGACTCTTGGCGCTAGGGTGTCATGCAGTTTTGTTAAAAGGGGGACATTTGAATACGATTACCAAAAATAGTACAGAAAATTACGATTGTTCTAGTCCAGATCTTTATTGTGATTGTGAAAACCTTTTTATACTTGAAGCCTCTCGTCTTTCAACCACTCATGATCATGGGACAGGGTGTACCATTTCTGCTGCCATTGCAGCTTTGTTACCTACTCAACCTTTGGATTGCGCTGTTAAACAAGCAAAAGATTATTTGCATGGCGCTTTAACTGCCTCAGATGCTTTAAAAGTAGGGAAAGGGCGAGGGCCGCTTCATCATTTTTATGCATTATGGAAAGATTAATACAACGGTTGATTGTGAAAAATCTTCATTCTATGAATTTGTGTCGTCATTATATGATGTTTTGGGCTTATGATTGATAAGTGTTAGCGCATTGTAGCTTAACAGTTATTTTGTATTAAGAAGGATAAGAAAAAATGTTATAATTTGCTTCTTTTATATATTTTTTACGATTAATCTATCCTGTTTCAGAGGCAATTTTGAGTATAAAAAAGAGAGCAAGGAATTGAAAATCAGGATTTGATAGCAAAAAGTGTAGAGGGAAAGACCTTTTACAAGGCGATATTAAAGCTGGCGGATCCACTATATTTGCTGTTTCTTATATTGGTGGCAAAACAGGATGAGTCAAAATCGTCATCAAAATTATTATATATCTAACATTTACATAGTTTTTGTCGGCACGGATAGGGTTTTCTAAATAGAAATTGATACTTCCTGATGGAATTATCAATGATCTTTCAGGTGATATGGTAAATTTTTTTCGGATATTACAACGTCATTATCCTTTTTTATGGAGATGCTTTATGGAATTATTGGCGTTTCAGATGAGTAGCCATGAGGAGTTTCAACATTTATACAGCAAGATCTAGAAATTTTTACGAATTTAGAGCGGACTTTAAGGTTTTTATATTTATAGTGATTAAATTTTAGCAAGAAGGTAGTCGATTGCACAATCGGAGTTTCAATAGACCTGTAGCGTGTGGTTTAATCTTTTCAAAATTGAATTTTTATTCTGTTGTTTAGCAGATGTTACCATTAAACATTTAAAATGGTCTAATTTTGTTGTGCACTATGACGATTTCAATACTTTATGTTACCTTATCTTGATTTGAAGTTATGCTTCTCATGTAAAATAGGATGCATTTATATTGTTAATTCACATGTCTATTTTAAAGAGATTTCTCTCAAAGTGTGTCACATCCATTTTATAATAACGTTCGTGAATGGTCTAAAGCCTCTATGAAGTGTATAAAGCTATTATGCTTCCCATTTTTACATTTTCAAGGTGAAAGGGGTACCTCCTATACTATTTGGGCTCCCAATTTTGCGATAGTCTTTGGTATTTCAGAGCGTTCAGAAGAAGAGTTTTTATTCCTTTCTTCAAGTGAATTTTATTGATGCCTCAATTTTTCCTGTTATGTGTGAGCAGATGATTGTGAGTGATTTTAATGTATAGAGATTTGAAATGAGATAATCCTATGATATTTGAGACGCTTGCTCAATATGAATAATGATAAATTATCTTTATAAACCAAGTTATTAATTTATTTTTGTATTGAAGATTATTCTGGATAAGAATTTGTTCAAGAAAGAGGATTATCAAATGATGTCTACGCTGTTTGCACAAGTACAAGGGAAAATTTCTTTTATCTTTCAAATGATGTGCCAGAAATCCCAAAAATTTAATTTACTCTAAATAATAGGTGAAAACAGTTTATTTCGTTTGAAAATAATTACAATTAGCGTGAGAGATTTTTCATCATCAACTGTAATATAGAAAAAGAAACAATACATATAAAGGACCTTTAAAAGTTTTTTTAAGCTCCTTTGGTTATTGTATAAAGCAAAAATTTTTTCTATTAATTAACTAACAGACTAACCATCTAACAAACTATGATGCAACTGTCGTTTTAAATGTTTTCTTTCGAGTTCTTCATAATTATCAGTAACATACAGTAGATTATCGATCATATAAAAAATTACATTTGTTCAACTTAGATTTGTGATAGATATCTTTTTAAGACAAATTAAAAAAATAAGAAAATTTGAGTGCGTCATTTGAAACAATTATGTTTGTAATAACTGATTTTAGCTTTTCACTATCAGTATTAAAGGGGATTGGTCAAGCTTCCTTGGTTATATCGATTGCTTGATCATATTTGAGTTTTGTTGAAAATAATAAATTTTTTAATTGATGAGCAAAAAAAGAGTTCATAGCTAAACCA
The DNA here is from genome assembly GCF_042196545.1 of Bartonella sp. AC70YNML. Lineage (NCBI taxonomy): Bacteria > Pseudomonadati > Pseudomonadota > Alphaproteobacteria > Hyphomicrobiales > Bartonellaceae > Bartonella > Bartonella sp. AC70YNML. The sequence continues at coordinate 69,696 of NZ_JBHIQK010000002.1, read as the reverse complement.
CTACGTGTTTATTGGAATAAATTTTAAATTTACCAAAGTTTGTAAAACCAAATTTTTTATAAATGCTAATTCCCTCGTGAGAGGCTTGCATACCAATTACATGACATCTCCTTCTTTTTAAATGCTCAATAGCAATTTTTGTCATGAATGTCCCAACACCTCTTTTCTGAAAATCCGGCTTGGAGACAATATCATACACTCCACCAATCCCATCTGCTTTAATACAAAAACATATTGCTACAGGATTATTATTTATATAACCAACGAACATCTCTACATCAGAGTCTTTTTTATAATAATGGCCTATTGCTTCATAAAATATAACCGCTTCTTCATCAAAAGGCTCGAATACTGATGCCATAACATTTCCGTAATCTCTAAAATCTTGAAGGGATTCAACTTCTTTGATTTTGAAGTTATCCGGCATAGAAGTAACATGTGAGTCTATATCTTGCGCTAAAGCTGCCATTCCTACCTCTGTTTCAACATGCTCTAAGCCAATAGATAAGAGAACTTCATCAACTTTATAATGAGACGAATGAGGTCAACCCACCAAGCTAAAGGTAGTTTCTGCGCATTAAAGGAATCGATAATAGACTTTGCCTGCTCTACAGGTATAGTTTTTTGTAAATTTTTAGCAGAGATAATATTGAATGTATCTGAAGCAAATGTTGAATTAATAGAAGACACGCCATTTGGAAAATCAACAATCTTTATTTTAGGGCACAATTTTGGTAAAAAACATACTTTTGAACAAAAATTATTCTCTAATGATAAGTCAATTTTTGATTTGTTTAACATTTGTTTTTCTTATCATTGCTCATCATTTTTAATTAATCTTTTATATGGTGGCTGTAAAAAATCCGTCTAAGTTCAAAATTATTATCTTAAATCTAAGCCCCCAATCCAATAGATGTTTCATAAGAAATTACGAAGCTTAGAAAAACTTTGAAAAAAATAAATTGATACAAAACCGAATGGAAAAATATACAAAACCTGCTGGCAAGCTACATACAGCTACAACAACCGATGACAAGCTATAACTCCACACAAGAACGAATAAATACAAAATTCAATGGAGCGGGCGATGGGATTCGAACCCACGACCCCAACCTTGGCAAGGTTGTGCTCTACCCCTGAGCTACACCCGCTTACCGATTCGATATATGTCTTGTCTGTATGGCGTAGGCTTCTACGAATTGCAACAAAAAAATATCATTTTAGTTTGATTTATTTTGTCCATGTTTAAATAAAATGAAATAAAGATTGATTTTAGAAAATTCTTCAGTAATAAATTATTCCTTTTTTAATTTTTGCATGGAGAGGGGTGGAGTATAATGTTGAAGAGAATAAATATATTAGGGATTATCATTGCAACTGTTTTTATGATGAACAGTGTTGCAAAGGCCGATGACCAAGTTAAACACGTTAAAGTTGCAATAACGCAAATTATGGTCCATCCTGCTGCGGATGCTGTTCGTAAAGGTGTGGAAGATGTGCTTGCAGCAAATGGTTATAAGCAAGGTGAAAATTTTCACCTTACCTTTTTATCAGCGCAGGGTAATATTTCAACAGCAACGCAAATTGCACGTAAATTTGTTGGTGATAAACCCGATGTTATTGTCGCAATTACCACGCCTTCAGCACAAACGATGCTTGCGGCAACAAAAACAATTCCTATCGTCTTTGCAGCAATTTCTGATCCTATCGGAGCTAAAATCGTTTCTTCGCTTACCAAACCTGGCGGTAATATGACAGGGAGTTCGGATCGTATAGATGTTGCAGAAAGTGTTAGACTTTTACAAGAAGTAAAACCAGATTTAAAAAAAATTGGTTACCTTTATAATGCTTCTGAGGCAAATTCTGTTTCGACACTTAAGGTATTAAAGGATGTAGCAAAAAAAGCAGGAATTGAAATCATTCCTTCATCGGCACCAAAACCTTCAGATGTTCAGGCAGCAACACGCGCTTTAATCGGTAAGGTCGATATTATTTTTGTTCCTGCTGATAATACGATTTTATCTGTTTTAGAAGGTGCAATAAAGGTCTCAGAGGAAGCCAATATGCCTGTATTTACTGTTGATGCTAATACTATCGGGCGCGGGCCTTTTATGACGCAAGGTGTGAATTTCTATGATGTAGGGGTTGATGCTGGGAAATTGGTTGTACGTATTCTAAAGGGTGAAAAGCCTGGTGATATTGATGTTGTGCAGGCGGCTAATAATGACATTCGAATTGATTTGAAAGCAGCTAAAAAAGCAGGGATTGTTATTCCGCAGGCAGTTATTGATCGTGCAACAAAAGTGATTCAATAACTTTTATTGATAGAGTGTTGATACAATAAAAATACGTTAAGTTTTCATGGGGATTGTCTTTACATGAATATATTTGCGTTTTCTGGCGCTGTGGAATTAGGCCTTATTTATGCGTTTGTTGCTATAGGGGTTTATCTTTCATTTCGGGTTTTAGATTTTCCTGATTTAACGGTTGATGGTTCGTTTCTTCTTGGTTCCTGTGTCTGTGGCGTCTTGATTCTTTTAGGTTTTAACGCATGGGCAGCTATGGCATGCGCTTTTTGTGCAGGTATGGCGGCTGGTTTATTAACAGCTATGTTAAATTTGCGTTTTGGCATTTTAAATCTTTTGGCTTCCATTTTAACAATGTCGGCACTTTATACGGTTAATCTTCGTATTATGGGAATTATGGGAGGGTCTAATGTTAATTTAGCCCTTGCTGATACGGCGTTAACGCCCTTTTATAATCTGTTTGGTTTGTCCGATATTTTTGTGCGTCCTCTTTTCGTTGGTATTGTGTTGCTAGTTATGGCGTTTTTGATTTGGCGCTTTTTGGAAAGTGAAATTGGTCTTGCTATGCGTGCAATGGGCGCTAATCCACGCATGGCGACGGCGCAAGGTGTTCATACATCAGCATTGATTTATTTTGGTATGGGGCTTTCTAATGCGTGTGTTGCTCTTGGTGGTTCTCTTTATATTCAAACTGCCATCGCAACTGATATTACCGGTGGAATTGGAACTATTGTTTTTGGGTTGGCTGCCGTGATTATCGGTGAGACTCTCTTTCGCACGCGCAATATTTTGTGGATTATAATCAGCTGTATTGTGGGGTCTGTGCTTTATCGTGTAGCGGTGCAATTTGCATTTGAAGCAAATGGCATTGGTATTGATACATCGACAGATCTTCAGTTGATTACTTCGCTGTTGGTTGTTTTAACTCTTATTGTGCCACGTTATTGGAGGAGGCGTAAACGTGATTGAGTTGTTTCATGTTGGGGTCACATTTAAACCGCAAACGCCTTTGGAAAAACAGGCTTTAATTGATATTAACCTCAAAATTGAGCAGGGTAGTTTTGTTACGGTTATTGGTTCAAATGGTGCTGGTAAATCCACTTTGCTTAGTGTTTTGGCAGGTGCAACGCTTCCCTCGACAGGAAGAGTCGTTATTAATGGACAAAATGTTTCTAGGCAATCAGTCAGTGAACGTGCGGGAAAGATTGCTTGTGTTTTTCAAGATTCCTTAGAGGGAAGTTGTGGTTCTTTAACAATTGAAGAAAATTTGGCTCTTGCTGCTCTTCGAGGAAGTCGTCGTGGTTTGCGTTCAGCTTTAAACCATGAAAAACGGCAACTTTTTCGAGAAAAAATTGCTCAATTAGGCATTGGTCTTGAAGCATATATTCATAATCCTATGGATAGTTTATCAGGTGGGCAACGCCAAGCAGTTTGTCTTGTGATGGCAACATTAGCACATGCGGATGTTTTATTGCTTGATGAACATACCTCAGCACTTGATCCTGGAATGGCTGATTTTGTGATGCGATTGACTGAAAAAATCGTTGAAGAGAAAAAATTAACGACTATCATGGTGACTCATTCTATGCGTCAGGCTCTTGATTTTGGTGATCGCACATTGATGTTGCATGGTGGAAAAGTGATTTTGGATGTGAGTTATGAAGAGCGTAAGGGCTTGGATGTCAATGATTTAATTGGTATGTTTCAGAAAGTTCGCGGGGAAGTTCTTGATGATGATGAACTGTTAATAGGTTAATAATGTGGCTCAGAAAAAAGCACATGAAGTTGATCAATTTCTAACGCGTTTTTCACGTGCTTTTCCTATTGTTCTCATTTATGGGACGGATCGTGGACTGATTTGTGAGCGTGCACAACATTTTGCTAAGCTTACACGGGTGGCAATAGAAGATCCATTTTCAACAGTTCGTTTGGATGCTGGTGAAATTGATAAAGATCCTGCACGTTTGGAAAATGAAGCGCGTACGTTATCGCTTTTTGGGGGAGATCGTTTGATATGGATCTCTAATGCGGCTAACCAAAAAGGTTTTCTTGCTGCTTTAAAGCTTTTAATTGAGAAGCCACCAGAAGCTTGTTTTATTCTCATTGAGGCAGGAGATTTAAAAAAAGGAACAGGGTTGCGCAATGTTGTTGAAACAGCGTCAAAAGCAATGGCTTTGCCTTGTTTTGCTGATGATATGCGTTCTCTTGACAGTTTAATTGATGAGGTTTTAGGACAGTTTAAGAAGACTCTTTCTTTGGATGCACGTAGATGGTTGCATGAAAGTTTAGGGGCGGATCGTCTTGTGTCTCGCGGTGAATTAGAGAAGCTTTGTCTTTACGCTGAAAATGTTCATATTACTCTTGAAGATGTGAAAGCTGTTGTAAGTGATGTAAGTGTTCTTTCTCAAGATGAAGTCATTGATGCTCTTTTATTGGGCGATATATCAGGCTTTGAAGCGCATTTTAACCGACATGCAGCATTGCATGGGACGCTTTTTTTTATTTTAAGTACAGCACAGAGGCATTTTCAGCAATTACAGCTCTTGCGTTATCAGGTAGAGATTGAAGGAAAATCGCCTTTTACGGTGGTTTCTCAAGCACGTCCTCCTATTTTTTTTCAACGGAAAAAGATCGTTGAACAAGCTTTAAAATATTGGAAGTTAGAGCAAATTTCTTATGCGATGGAAAGAATTCAGAGTGCTGTTTTAGACAGCCGTAAAAATCCGCTTTTGGGTGAAGCTATCATTCGTCAAGTTTTGTTAGGGCTTACAATTATTGCACGACGCCAGATGGCTGCTTAGTGTTTTAAAAATATTATGATTTTTTATTTTAAATACAATACAGAAGCATTTTCAGCAATTACAGCTTTTGCGTTATCAGGTAGAGGTTAAAGGAACGCTATTTTTGAGGAGGCGTTTTAAGAGCTTTAAAGTTTGATAAAAACTTTCCTTCAAAAGACAATCTTGATACAGTTTTATTATCTTATTGTGCCGCAAAACACTGTTCTTTAGGTTAGTAATATAAGGCTCAGGTGAAATTTTACGCATTCGGTGTTTTTTGTGTGGGTATTTGGTGAATATTAGGTTGGTTCATAGAGTCTTAATGGAGTAACACCCCCATGTAAAACAGAGTATCTCAAACAAAAGAAGACATTTGTATGGTAGATTCATACGCTTTCTTAGAAATATTTTTCAATGCGCGTCATATCTATTTCGCGTCGGTGTTTATGAATGGTGTAGAAGTAAAGTTCCTTGTGAAGAATATAAAACCCATAGAGCAACTTTATCTTTACGCTTAATAAAAGTGCAAGTCGACACTCATTATATACTTTGCTAGCCTCTAATGTTGCTACAGTTTTTAGCATTAGAGAGCGTTTTTCATCATTTTGCTCACATGTCTTCTTGTGACGTGTAGACAAGAGATTTTAATTGATAAGAGGGTTTGTGATGGAAGAATTTTACAGTATTCGAAGTTATGATTTAAACTGAAAACAATAATTATATTTATAAATCAATGTATTATAGATTAATTGAATCACATAAAATAGTGAGCTAGAGGAATCTTTTAGACAAGAAAATGAATTGTTTGCAGATTGGTATGAATTAAGAATTTTCTTGGGATGAGGAGAAAGTCAAAATAGATTATGATGAAAACGACAGCACCTATGGGGAAACTTTTATGTTTGATACAGAGATGATAATCTTAGCAATGAATGTGTCTCATAAACAGAACTAGCCATTGTTTATTATTAATAATTTATTATTTTTCATATTGAATCAATCAGAACAATGTCTTTTGCACGTCATAAGTGGGGGGCGTGTGGATAAAAACTGTACAAAAAAGCACTAAAAATGCCTCTTATGAATGCTCTCAAATTCCAAGGTTTTTTGCAACATTGGGGGTAGGAAAATATAATGATAGTGTTTTATTAAGTGTGAAGAGGGTCGTGCTTAATAGATTATAGTTATAACATTTATGAACACTGTCGTGAGATAGGCTAGGGAGCGAGATGCCTTTTAAAACAAACCCATGAATTTGTAATCCAAATTTATTCTGTTGAGGGCGTTCTATTTTACGTGAGGGGTGTGATTCCATTAAAGGGATATTCGGTGTTTTTGTTATCAAACTTTTTCTTTATTGAGAGGGCGTGTTTTTCTCATATTTATTTGATTTATGGTATCCGGAATCGGGAGAGGAAAATGTTTTTAATGGTATCTGTTGGTATGCGTTGTTTTACGGTGTTTTCAATATTCGCGAAACTTATGTTGATGTTGTAGGTGGAGGCGTAATACGTTTTTATATAGGTCTAATGTACAAATTAATGAACGTATCGGGATAATTGGAGAAGAGTTAGTGTCTGCTTACGCTTTTGATGTGTTTTTTTGTGAGTAAATTAGTAAGATAAAGTAAACTGATGGGATTTTATGTAGAGTCGTTATTATCCTAATTGAGAGTGCATTTTATTTTGTTTCGGTGATGCGCTTTGATCAGTAATTAAGAGGGAGCTTTAGAGCGTGATGTTAGATTTCTCGTCATTTATTTTTTATGTGTTTTCTAGGTAAAGTGATCTGTTGTCAGCTTGTGCAGATGATAATTGGTAAATTGCGTTATTCTTTATTTCCTAGTTGTCATTTTTTAATATTTTACGCATAACTCGTGAACAAACAAACAAGAAAATTGTGATTTTACGATTGTCTTTATTGCCATTTGCAAAGAATCTTTGAAGGTGAAAGATGCTCCATATTCAGTTTGAAAAAATAGCACTCATTGGGATCGGTCTGATTGGGTCTTCTTTAGCAAGAGTGATTAAAAAGAAAAATCTTGCAGCTCAGATTTCTATTGCAACACGTCGTACAGAAACCCTGAAAAGAGCGCGTGAATTGGAGCTTGGGGACTTTTATACGACAGATAATGCAAAAGCTGTTGAAGGAGCAGATTTGGTTATTCTTTCTGTTCCTGTTGGGGCTAGTGCAGAAGTGGCAAAAACCATTCGTGATCATTTAAAACTTGGAGCGATTGTCAGTGATGTTGGTTCTACAAAAGAATTGGTTATTACAGAAATGGCACCTTTATTGCCCAAAACGGTTCATTTTATTCCAGGGCATCCTATTGCTGGAACGGAATATTCAGGTCCAGACGCTGGTTTTGCTGATTTGTTTATCAATCGCTGGTGTATTTTAACGCCTTTTGCAGATAGCGATGTTGCTGCTGTCGCACAATTAACAGCGTTTTGGGAAGCTTGTGGTGCGCGTGTCAAAAAGATGGAGCCTAAGCATCATGATCTTGTTTTGGCTATTGTTTCACATTTACCCCATTTGATTGCGTATAATACTGTTGGGACAGCGAGTGATTTAGAAAAAGTAACAAATTCAGAAGTGATTGCTTATTCTGCTTCTGGTTTTCGTGATTTTACGCGTTTGGCCTCTTCTGATCCCGTTATGTGGCGGGATATTTGTTTGCATAATAAAGATGCTATTTTAGAAATGTTGGGTCGTTTTAGTGAAGGGCTTGCTTTTTTAGAACAGGCAATTCGTTTAGGGGATGGTGAAACACTGTTTAATTTTTTTACGCGTACGCGTGCTGTACGTCGCAATATTATTGATGCCGGACAGGAAATTGATGCTCCTGATTTTGGACGTCAGAGTGTTTCTAAAAAAGGGTGAATAAAAGCAAGGGGGGTTGTTGAATTTCGTTGGTTTTTTCTAGAAATCGATAAGAAGTTTTTTCTTTATTCAGTCATAGATTGCAATAAAAAAGGGTGGCGATTGCTTCGATACAGATAACCATGACTTCAAAAGGTTTTATGTGTGCACGATCATCTTGCTTAGTTCTCTATAGGGCATGTGATGTACAGAAGAGGTTACTGATCTGTAGAAGTAACAAAAAAATGAAGTCGTTGTAGAACTTCATAGAGTGGGTTATTGTTTTTGTTTTGGTATAAAGTCGGGCTTGACCGTATTGATTATTGACCTTTATATTGCAACATTGCAAAATGTTTATTTGCAGAGTTTTGATGATTTTTATAAAACTTGAAATAGACTGAGGAAGAGTTTTACCAGAAAGTATTGAGTTTTGTTAAAAAATATCTTTTGGTATAGCTATCGTATTTTTGGTGACGCAGTAAGTCATTATTGGCGTGATAATGGGAGTGCTTTTGCAAGCCATGTTGCGCTATCGGGGCTTTTAGCATTTTTCCCTTTTTTTATTTTTGGAACATCTTTTGCTCGTTTTCTAGGTGCTTTTACCTATACACCGCAAAAAATTAAAGCACTGGTGCAGTTATTGCCTGATGTTATTGCAGAGCCTTTATCTCAGGAAATTGTCAATGTTTTAACCATTCATCGAGGAGGTGTGTTGACGCTTTCTGTCATTGGAGCGGCTTATTTTGCTTCTAATGGGATAGAGGCTTTGCGTACGGCTTTAAATAAAGCTTACCGTGTTACTGATCGACGGAGTTTGTTGTTTTGTCGTTTTCAAAGTCTGTTTTTTGTAATCCTTGGAGCTTTTGGTCTTGTTGTGATTAGCTTTTTATTGATTCTGGCGCCTTTGCTGACCAAAATTATGCAAAATCATTCTTTTTTTATGACTGAATACATTGGTGTTATTCGTTTATGGCGTTATACAGTTGCAGTCGTTATTTTGTTTATCAGTCTTTTGATTGTTCATAAATGGCTTCCAGCAGGACAGCGGAAATTTATAGATATTTTACCAGGAATCGTGGTGACAATGTTTGTATGGTTTATGGCTTCTCTTGCTTTTGCACAATATTTGACGATGTTTGATTATATTTCAACCTATGCGGGGTTAGCATCTATTATGGTTGCCATTATTTTTCTTTACATCTTAAGCGCAATTTTTATTTTGGGAGGTGAAATAAACGCCGCAATAATGTTTTATCGTAACTATTGGCGCTCTCTTCGATGAATGAAAAAAACAGTAGATCGTACGAAAATCAAAAGATAGATAGAGGAATAAAACTTGCCATTACTTTGTTGGTTGATGCGGATGCTTGTCCCGTAAAAGATGAAGTTTATCGTGTGATGAATCGTTATCAGCTTAAGACATTTGTTGTGGCAAATCGTTCTTTGTTCCTTCCAGATGAAGCGCTCATTGAGAGAGTAGTCGTTGCTGGTGAATTCAATGGTGCTGATGATTGGATCGTAGAACATGTGCATGAGGCGAGTATCGTTATTACCAGTGATATTCCTTTAGCAGCAAGGGTTGTGCAAGCTGGGGGTTTTTGTCTTTCGCCAACGGGGCGTATTTTTGATGTAAATTCAATTGGTCAGGCTTTGGCGATGCGCAATTTGATGGAAGATTTGCGTGGACAGGGCAGTATAATAGGTGGTCCCCGTCCTTTTTCTCGTAAAGACCGTTCTGCTTTTTTGTCAGCACTGGATCTTGTTATACAACGTTTAAAAAGACGCGGTTATTAAAGTTATAGGGCCTCTTTAATCACTGCTTTTATAAGTGTTTTGGCATCGTCATTGGCCCATGGAGCTGCACCATTGAAGGAAGCAATGAGATATCCCTCTTTATCAATGAGCAATGTAATGGGGAGTCCTAAAGCAAGCCCCTGTTTTCTAACATTATTGAAAATATCCATTGTTTTATCGCGATAGTAAAGCAAATTATCTGAATGAATATCTCGTAAAAATTGCTGAATTTTTTCAGGAGAAGCAGTTTTATCGATATTAATCGCTATGACATCAAAGTTTTCTCCACCTAATTCACGTTTTAATTGCGCAAGTTCGGGCATTTCTGTGCGGCAAGGTGCACACCAAATAGCCCATAGATTGACCAGCATTGGTTTTCCGGTAAATTCGCTGAGTGTACGCTCTTTTCCTAGAATATCCTTGAAAGAGAGTTTATTCATATCCGAGGGTGTATCAGCAAATCGTATGTGGCTAAAAAAGCCTTTTGCTGCTTTTCGTATCGCCATCATTTTTTCTGCTCGTGCTTTATCAGTGTTTATTTCTTGTGCTTGTGCTGCTGAAATGAAATTGAAAAGAAAAAACTCTCTTTTAGTATCGTAGTTTATGGTTGCGTATAAACTCAATGCAATGATAAAGAATGCAAGGGAGATTTGCCTTTTTTTATTGTTTTTTTCGCTGATGAAAATTTGAAAAATCATAATTTTGTCCTTTGGATGGGTGTTTTCAGAATATGACAGATGAGAAGTTAAAGAACCAAATATGGGGTGGTCGGTTTACGGCAGGTCCTGCTGCAATTATGGAAGAAATTAATGCCTCTATTGATTTTGATCAAAAACTTTATCGACAAGATATTGAAGGTTCTCTTTCTCATGCGGCTATGTTAGCGCAAACGAAAATCATTTCACAATCAGATTATGAAAAAATTGTTCATGGTTTGAAACTTATTCGCCAAGAAATTGAAGACGGTAAATTTGTTTTTTCACGAAAGCTTGAAGATATTCATATGAATATTGAAGCGCGGTTGAGTGAATTGATAGGTTCTGTAGCAGGGCGTTTGCATACGGCGCGTTCACGCAATGATCAAGTTGCTGTTGATTTTCGCTTGTGGGTACGTGAAGCAACGCAAAAGATAGCACAAGCTTTAAAAGGATTGATAGAGCAATTACTTATTCGCGCAGAACAACATGTTTATACCTTTATGCCGGGCTTTACGCATTTACAATTAGCCCAACCTGTAACATTGGGCCATTATATGATGGCTTATGTTGAAATGTTCGGTCGAGATTTATCGCGAATGCGTGATGTTCTTGAGCGAATGAATGAATCGCCTTTAGGGGCTGCTGCTTTGGCAGGAACAAGTTTTCCGATTGATCGCTTTATGACAGCACAAGCACTAGGCTTTCGGGAACCTACACGCAATTCAATTGATAGTGTTTCTGATCGTGATTTTGCGTTGGAGTTTTTAAGCGCTGGTGCTCTTTGTGCGGTGCATCTTTCGCGTTTGGCGGAAGAAATAATTCTTTGGTCAAGTGAACAGTTTTGTTTTATTCATTTGTCAGATGCCTTTTCAACGGGTTCGTCTATTATGCCACAAAAGAGAAATCCGGATGCGGCAGAGTTAGTACGAGCGAAAGCAGGTCGATTGAATGGTGCGCTTATGGGATTGTTAACGGTGATGAAAGGATTACCGCTTGCTTATTCAAAGGATATGCAAGAAGATAAAGAATATGTATTTGATGGGGCTTTGAGTTTGAAATTATCACTCGCAGCAATGACAGGGATGATTGCTGATTTGAAAGTGAATAAAAAAGCCATGAAACAAGCAGCGGATTTAGGGTATGCAACAGCTACGGATTTTGCTGATTGGCTTGTCCGTGAATTAGGGATTCCTTTTCGTGAAGCACATTACATAACAGGGCGTGCTGTGGCATTGGCAGAAAGAAAACAGTGTCGCCTTCATGATTTATCATTAGATGAACTTCAAGCAATTTGTCCTGATATCAATGCGACACTTTTTGATGTTTTGACCGTTGAAAAATCTGTTGAAAGTCGTAAAAGCTTTGGGGGAACAGCACCTTCAGAGGTTCTTCGGCAAATTGCATATTGGAAAAAGCGTCTCGTGAGCGCTTGAATAATTGTATTTTAAAAGTAAAAAAGAAAGCAAGATGAGGAAAGAGGACTAATGAAAGTTATAATAAAGGGGTTGATGGTTGTCCTTTTTGGGGGCTTTGGTGTCGTTGGGTGTGGGCGTAAAGGATCATTGGAGATGCCTCCTACAAGTGTGGAAAAACCTACGCAGGGAACATCTGTTGCTAAAAGTGAAGATGATAAACCTTTTATTCTTGATCGTTTGATAAAGTAGGAGGCAAGTGTGGATTTTTTCTCCTATCATCAAGGTATACTTTATGCTGAGGGTTGTTCACTTGCTATGCTTGCACAGGAGGTGGGAACTCCTTTTTACTGTTATTCAGCCAATGCATTGGTTACACATTTTAAGGACTATCAAAGAGCATTTCAAGGGATGCCCAGTCTGATTGCTTATGCGGTTAAAGCGAATTCTAATCAAGCAGTTTTGCGGCTTTTAGCTAACAATGGAGCGGGAGCTGATGTGGTCTCAGAAGGTGAATTACGGCGTGCTCTTGCTGTTGGTATTCCGGCGCATTGTATTGTTTATTCTGGGGTTGGTAAAACCGTGAGAGAGATAGATTTTGCTCTTTCTCAGAATATTTATTGTTTTAATGTTGAATCAGAGCCGGAACTTGAACAGTTATCGCAACGCGCTGTTGCACTTTCAAAAATAGCACGTGTTTCATTGCGTATTAATCCAGATGTTGATGCAAAGACCCATAAGAAAATTACAACAGGAAAATCTGAAAATAAATTTGGTATTCCCTTGTTGTTGGCAAGAGAGGCTTATAAAAGAGCGTCCTCTTTGCCTGGATTGCAGGTTTGCGGTATTGATATGCATATTGGCAGTCAAATTTGTGATTTAAAGCCGTTTGAGGAGGCGTTTATTATTATCGTAGATTTGGTGCGTCAATTGTGGAGTGATGGTTATGCAATAACGCATATAGATATTGGTGGCGGGCTTGGTATTGCCTATGGTTGTGAACAACATACCGTACCCTCCCCTTTTGATTATGCCGCGCTGGTAAAGAAGCATATTGCTCCTTTAGGGATTAATATTGTGGTGGAGCCGGGGCGGAGCATTGTAGGTCAAGCTGGTGTGTTGGTAACCTCTGTTCTCTATTTAAAAAAGGGGCAAGGGCGGAATTTTGTTATTGTGGATGCGGCGATGAATGATCTGATGCGTCCAACGCTTTATGATGCTTGGCAGAATGTCGTCCTTGTGAAACAAGCAGCAAAAGACGCTTCCCTTATTCGTGCAGATATTGTGGGTTCTGTTTGTGAGACTGGTGATTATTTAGCATTAGATCGTTGCTTGCCAATTTTGGCACCCAGTGATCTTTTGGCAATTATGCAAGCTGGGGCTTATGGTGCCGTGATGGCGAGTACTTATAATAGCAGACTTCTGGTCCCTGAAGTTCTCGTTCAAGATATGCGTTATGCAGTTATTCGTCCACGTCTTGATTATGCGCAATTAATGGGATGTGATCATATTCCTGATTGGATTGAGCCCAAATTAGATTGAGCATTATTAAATATTTTTGGTCTTATTTTTACTAAACTTTGATGAAACAATTTATTTTCTAGAAATTGTTCTGTATGGGGTTTATGATCTTAATGCACCACGGTAAAAGGGGATAAATGCTTGTTTATGAAAAATAAAAACATCAAAGGCTTTGCAATGAAGCTTTTGTGTGTGCGCATTTTGATGTGGGGGATCCTTTCATTGGAACGGATCTGGGGTCGGTTATTACCATTTTTCCTTGTTCTTAGTCTGTTTTGTTCGTTTAGCTGGTTGGGACTTTTTGGCGTTTTGGGCTATTGGTTCCATTGGCTTTTACTTGGGGCTATGCTTGTTTGTGCTGGGGTAAGTTTATTTTTTCTTATTGGTTTTCGGTTTCCCACAATGCGGGAAGTGGATCACCGTCTTGAACGTGTCAATGGCCTTAAACACCAGCCTTTGAATATTCAGACAGATCGTTTATGTTCTGAAAATGATGAAGATTTTAGTGTTGTTATTTGGCGTGAACATCAACGCCGAATGGCAAAGCAATTATACCATTTAAAAACTGGATTTATCTCTCTTAATAGTGCGGATTATGATCCTTTAGCTTTGAGGGCTTTGTGTGCTCTTCTTTTTGTGTGCGCTTTTAGTTTTTCTTTTGGTTCACAAGGGGGGCGTTTGGCTGATGCCTTTGATTTTCGTCCTGTCGTTGATGAAAAACTCATGCGGATTGATGCTTGGGTAACACCACCTGCTTATACCGGTGTGGCACCGATTTATTTGACAAAAGATGAGAAAACACAACTAGAAATCCCTGAAGGGAGTAATGTTGTTGTGCGTGTTGTCAATGGGGCTGGCATTACAGTAAAAGCAAAGTCTGTAGAAGATGGGAGGGAAATTTCGTTTTCAGAGAAAACGGAGCAAACAGCTTTGAATGATCCAATTGTTCATTTTGAAACACATTTAAAGCATTCAATAAATTTATTTGTATCATCACGTCGTAAAAAACAGCAATGGCATTTGCAGATAATTAAGGACACGCTTCCAACAATTCATTGGTTGGAAAAACCAGGGAGGATTTTAACGGGATCATTGGAGTTACGATATGTGGTGGATGATGATTATGGTGTGACAAAGGCTTTTGTTGAAATAGAGCCTTTTCTTCCTCAGAATAAAAGTGCTTCTTCTCTTTATAATGCTCCGGAAATAGAACTTCTTCTTCCGCGTGGTGGAAAGGGGAAAATGCGAATGGTGCAGGATATATCAGCGCATCCATGGGCGGGTTCGCAAGTCAAAATTACTTTGGTGGCAGAAGATGGTGCGGGGCAGAAAGGACGTAGCAAAACTTTTGTTATGATATTACCACAGCGTGTTTTTTCGAATCCTGTTGCACGCGCAGTGGTTGAACTGCGTCGTTTATTAGCTCTTAATCCTTTAGCGCGAGAGCGGGTACTTGATATGCTTTCTGCTTTGCTTGTGCGTCCAGAAAAGGGGTTGCAAAATGCATCGCATTTTATTGTTCTACAAAGTGCGTGGACAAGACTTTCTTTAGCACAAACAGACGAGGATTTGCGCAATGTGGTGGATTATTTATGGCAAATTGCTTTGGGTATTGAAGGCAATCAACTTGAATCCGTGCAAAAAAAGTTAAAACAAGCACAAGCTGCTTTACGTGATGCATTGCGTTACGGTGCTTCAGCGGCAGAAATTGAACGGCTTATGGCAGATTTACGTCAAGCTATGGATGCGTATATTCGTGCTTTGGCTGAAAAAGCACCGGATAGTCAAGTTTCTAAAAATTCTAAAAGCTCAAAAAGTCCTAATCTTTCTGAAGCTACATTACAAGAAAAGCTAAATTTAATTGAGGAAATGGCTAAAACAGGCTCTTCTTTAGCAGCTGAACAACTCTTGGCGGAAGTTGAACAGACGCTTGATCATTTGCATGTGCAAAAAGGTAATCAAAATGAGGGAGAAAAAAGCCAATCTACACAAATGAAAGAAAAGATGGACCAGCTTGGAGATTTAATGCGTCGTCAGCAAGAAATTCTCAATGAAACACATCAGTTAGAGATGGAACAAAAACGCGGAGAAAATGTACCGGAAACACAAAAAAAATCTTTAAAAAAACGTCAAGCTGAATTGCAATCTGAATTATCAACATTAGAAAAAGAATTATCAGAACAAGGATTTGAAACAGGGGGCGCCTTGAAAAGGGCAGAAGAAAAAATGAATTCTGCGGAAAATGCTCTTGATAATGGAAATCATCAGGTATCTATACAAAATCAGTCTGATGCTTTGGAATCTTTGAGGCAAGGTGCACAAAATGTTTTGAAAAAAATGCGCGAAACACTTAAAGAAACGGGAGATGATCAAAATGCTGATTCTGGTCCTAAAGATCCGTTAGGACGTCCACTTTTTTCAAAAACAGATGAAGAACAAGAAGGCGAGGCACTCCCACAAGAAAGTGATCAAATGCGTACGCGGCAGATTTTGGATGAAATTCGCAAACGTCTTGGTAAAGAGCATCTTTCAGAAGAAGAAAAAAACTATCTTGAAAGATTGCTTCATTTTAATTAATCAGTGTTGGCTTTTTTCTTAATTGATGTCAAAAACAGTGTATGAAGAACCTCTATGGAGTTCAGCTTCAAAGAAAATAATTAAAGCACTTGTAACGCGATAATCATTCTATTGTACTGCTTTTTTAATCATTTAAGTTTAAAATATGCAATATTGAAGTGTTCGCTATTGCGGAGAAAGAGCAGAAGTCCATATAAGTTGGATATATGAAAATCTGTAATGTTTGAAATTTGTTTCTACATGGTATGTTGAGTTGGATATCGTTACGCTGAAAGATTTTTATGCTTCTGCACTTGGGCTGCGTGTGCAAAAGACGCTGTGTGACCAATTAAATTTATGGTGGCCTGATCTTACGGATAAACGGATTATGGGGTTGGGTTATGCGATTCCTTATCTTTCTGTATTGCGTGAACGTGCCCAACAATGTTTTGCTTTTATGCCTGCTGCTCAGGGTGTTTCGCCTTGGCCTTGTGCTGAGAAAGTTGCTACAGCGCTTGTTTTTGAAGAAGATTTGCCGCTTCCTGATGCGTCAGTTGATTGTATTTTATTGGTCCATGCATTAGAATATACAGAAAATTCATTTGAAACGTTGAATGAAATATGGCGTGTTTTAGCACCCAATGGTCATTTGATCGTTATTGTTCCTAATCGCTCTGGCTTTTGGGCGCGCAATACGACTACGCCCTTTGGTTATGGCGAACCTTATAGTCAACAACAGCTTATTCGTTTGTTCGAAAAAACAAATTTTATTTCTGGACCAATACAAGAAATTGTACACTATATGCCTTCTACGGGGTATTTTTCGCGGTTGTTCTCATTTTTTTACGAGCCATTTGCTCGCTATCTTTTGCCTTATTTTGGTGGACTCTTAATGTGTCAGGCACAAAAACGTGTTTATCAGGGTCTGCTCGTACAGCGTCGTCAGTCGCGACGTATTTTTATTCCTGCTTTATCACCACAGACAAGAAATATTTTAAATTATAAAGATAATTAATCATTTTGTCATTGTCATAAGAACCGCAAGTATAAAAGGATTCTCTTATTTCAATTTTTTGCATTTACAATTAAAAAATATTCTTTTGTACATTAATATGTGGAATTGGTATGTGAATAAAAATCTCAAGTATCTATATATCGAACCATATTTCATGAATAGCGGAAACATTTTAAAAGAAAAAATGCTGGTATCTTCGTAAGCATAAAAATAGCAGAGTCCAAAGGATCTTGCATAATATGGTTTATGGTGGTTAAAAACTGTACAAGGAAGGATTAAAATGCTTCTTATGAACCATCTCAAGTATCAAGGGCTCCTCTGCAACATCGAGATCTAACATAAGTGTGTGATGGTGCTGGCTTGTTCTTTTATAAGCGTAAAGATGGTGGTGCTCAGTGGCTTTATCATTAGGATAAACATTTAGCGTTATATCATGAATTATATAATCTCTTAAGAGGAGATAAAGTCATAAAGAATGGAGGAAAACTATAAAGATAAAAAACATCTCTCAAGTTAGGTTAGTGAATGTGAGATAAAGCAATGTGTGGAGCGGTTTTTCTGAAAAAAATAATTATAAATAGCACTCATCTAAAGATGATAGTTATGATCAAGAATGTTGCTAAAAGATATCACGATTATTTATATGCGAAACATATTAAAAACTTTAGAAAGAACAAAAGCATGTGAAACAGAAGTTACAAAGTATATCGTGAGAGTTGAAAGCATTTTTGTTTCTGGTTCTCATGTTGGAATATTTCGTTTTTTATTCGTAATGTTATATATTTTGTCATAAGAGTAAGTTCTAAGTAATAGCATTCGAATTATATGCGAAGGTTTTTTCATCTCGTTTCTGTTTTCATTTAGGATATTAAAATTATTTTTGAAACAGTAAATCTCGAATTAAAGATTTAAACGGTAACCATTTTGATCTGTTATGAGAATTTGTGCATTGGAGGGATCGTTTTCGATTTTTTGTCGCAAACGATAGATATGGGTTTCTAAAGTATGGGTGATAATATTTTCATTATATCCCCAAACTTGTTCTAACAATGTTTCACGGCTGACAATTTTATCATTGGCATAATAGAGACATTTAAGGATCGCTGCTTCTTTTTCTGTGAGACAGATTTTATTGTTGCATTGATCAAGAAGAAGTTTTTGTCTTAGTTTAAAAGTATAGGGACCAATATGAAAGGTTGCGTCTTCATTTTGTTCATATTGGCGCAACTGTGCTCGAATTCTCGCCAATAACACTGCAAAGCGAAAGGGTTTTGTTACATAATCATTGGCGCCTGTTTCAAGATCTAAAATATTATCACAGTCTGTATCATAATTTGTTATCATGATAATGGGAGCACGAAATCCTTGGGTGCGTAATTGTTTAACGGCTTTGTAGCCATCAAGATCAGGAAGTTGAAATCCCAAAATAGTGAGATCAATATTTTCTTTTTGGATTATTCTCATTCCCGCTTCTGCTGTTTTTGCTTGGGAAATTTTAAATTCTTGATGCATTTGCAATTGTTCTACTAAAATGGGGCGTAGATCATCGCCTTCAACGATTAAAAGAGTGTATTGGTTCATGTTTTTCCTTATAGGCATGTTGATGCACTGATTGATATAGTTTCATGAAAAATGAGATTTCATGCAAGAAAAATTAAAAGAGGAAAATTAAAAAAAAGTCTTTGAAAAAATAAACTTTTATAATTTCTATGGTTGTTTGCCGAAAAGAAGGTGTTTCCGTCTGCAGAGTATTTTACGTATTGGTTGGAAGCATTTTTTATGCTTTAGAATGTGTTTTAGCCATTGAGTGTCATCATTTTTACGCTTATGGAGAAACAAGCTAGCACTATCATTCACTTTGCCAGCTCGTGGGTGTTGCGGACAGTTCTTGGCACTTGAGACGATTCATAAGAGGAATTTTTAGTGCTTTCTTTCACGTTTTTTATCTATATGGGACTTTCTCCGCTTAGAATATGCAAGCAAATAGCTTTTGATTGATTCAATATAAACAGGTTGGGAATGAGAGAATCCAGCGGCATGAGAGGCTCTCATCCAACATGCGAACAATGAACACTCAATATGATGCGTTTTTTAAGCGTGAAGAGAACTGTGCAACACCTAGCAGATATGTACCGTTTAGGAGAATTTCACGGTCATTTTTATTGTTTTTTTATCCACGTTCAGTTTTGTTTTTTCGTAGAGTTTGTGTGCGAAGAGGTCTGTGTGATGCTCGTGGGTGTTGCTTATTATAATCGTTGAGTAAGTCTTGCCTTTAGAAATGCCTAAAAAATACCTAATGAAGGGGGGAAGTTTTGGGGCATTTTATATTGAGAAGAGTGCAGAATGAAAAATGATAAGGAAGAGTATCCTATTTATGTATTTAGCGTGAAAACACATCAATAGAGAGGGATGCCTTGTGCGATATGAAGTGCTTTTTCATATGAGTCTAACGGTAAATTCATCGAACACTCCCATCTTTACGCTTATGAACAAGTAAGCCGGATCACACACTTTGCCAGCTCGTGGGTATTTCGAGACAGCCCTTAGCACTTAAGACGGTTCATAAGAGCCATTTTCACTCTTTTCTTTAACAATTTTTATTCACACACTCATCCCGCTTTTTATGTGCAAGAAAGTGGTTTTAATTGATTCAACATGGGACAAATTTGAAATGGGAGAATCTTACGATATTCGGGACTCTTATTCAACATGCAAAACAGTAATTTATCATTATAAATCAATGGATTATTAATGAATAAAATTTATTGCTTTAAGATAAAAGCATTTCCTTCTTAAGGTTGCCCATCAAACAGACTTCTGTCCATTCCTCTTCTGTCACGGGTTGTACTGATAAGCGGCTGGCCTTGACCAACACCATATTTGCTAGTTTAGGATTGGCTTTGATTTGTTTTAATGAAACAGGTGTTGGCATGTCACAAAGTGCTCGGATATCTACACATTCCCAGCGTGGATCAGAACTTGTAGAATCAGGGTGTGCTTCAGCACATATTTCTACAATTCCTACAATTTCTAAACCTTTATTTGAGTGATAAAAAAAACCTTTATCACCATATTTCATAGTGCGCATATTGTTACGTGCTTGATAATTGCGTACACCATCCCATTGTTCGCCATTAACTCCTTTTTTCTTTTGCATCTCCCATGACCATTTATGGGGTTCAGATTTAAAAAGCCAATAAGCCATGAGTTCTCCTTTTTCATAGACTGTTATGCATTTTTATAAGTATCTTTGTAATACCATCAACGATGATTTTTAAAATGGGGTAAATAACGGCTATTATCTATTTTTCTTGTTTCAAAATAATGTGTAGTAGAGAGACGCGCTCCATTGATATTTCATGTTGTATAAAAGTATTTTGCTCTTTGTTTCTCTTTTCAACTATGGTCTGAAATGCGGTCACTATAAGAGTTTGTTGGAAAAAATTAAGAAAATTGGTTCTAAAAAGCTTTAAGATTACAATGACAATGAAACGAATAAATGGTCAAAGATGATGAGGTCAACGAATGGCATTCATATCTATGCTTTGTGGGAGAGAGTAGATCTTATTATGCTGTAAAATACCGTCATTTGAAGTGTAATGATATAAGGCAGTTTTTTGAGACATGAGGTTTTTAAGAATGTGTGGTGAATATTTAGATTTACGTGTCGAGCTTTGGGTTAAGTGAATTGTGTGAGTGGGAAGCAGGTGGAATCTGCTCGATAGAGAATTCGGACTATCTATAGACTGGAGTGAGTAGAAATCTTCGTTCTTTAAGATGTGTGTGGGACGTCAATTTTATTATGCTTTTGTTCCACGGCGTCCCATCCCGATCAAGGGCGGGGCTTTTTCATCTAATGGCCAGCGTGAGCGGGGTGCAATGTCAAGAGAGCTTGTTTCTCCTCGTGCGAGTTTTTGTGCACCGGCAAAAGCAATCATTGCAGCATTATCCGTACACAAGGAAAGAGGAGGGGCTATAAATTCAAAACCATGTTGATGAGCAAGGTCTTGCAACGTAGAGCGAATGGCTTGGTTTGCGGCAACGCCGCCCGCAACAACTAAAGCAGGAGAACGCTTTTCTTGATTATCAGAGAGAGGATATTGGTGGGTAAAGTGTTGTAAAGCTAGGTGAACACGATCACGTACCGTATCAGTCACAGCGGCTTGAAAACTTGCGGCAATGTCAGCAATATCATTTTCTGTAAGGGGAGCTATGGCTGTTGCGGCTTGTCGAACAGCAGTTTTGAGTCCTGAAAAAGAAAAGTCTAATCGTTTTTCACCTTTTAAAGGTCGTGGAAGAGGGATGCGATTTTTATCACCAAATAAAGCTGCTTTTTCAAGTGCTGGTCCACCAGGATAAGGAAGACCTAAAAGTTTTGCTGTTTTATCAAAGGCTTCTCCTAACGCATCATCAATAGTGGTTCCTAAACGCCGGTAGTTGCCTACTCCATGAACAATGATTGTTTGTGTATGACCTCCTGAAACTAAAAGTAATAAATAAGGAAAGCTGACGTTGTGCGTTAACACAGCTGTTAAAGCATGTCCCTCTAAGTGATTTACCGCAATAAATGGTTTGCCAGTGGCAAGAGAGAGTGCTTTTGCGCTCATAACGCCTACCAACAATCCTCCTATCAAACCAGGACCACTGGTGGCTGCAATGCCATCAATATCTTTTAATTTTGTGTTTGCTTCTGTTAGTGCTTGCAGAATTAAATGATCAAGAACTTCAACATGGGCACGAGCAGCAATTTCAGGAACAACACCGCCGTAAGGTGCATGGTGATCAATTTGACTCCAAACAACATTGGAAAGAATTCGGCTGTTTGATTCATTGTTATATTCAATGACAGCCGCTGCCGTTTCATCACAACTTGTTTCTATTCCCAGCAGACGCATTTTAAACAAAACCTTATATTGAAGCTTCTTTCTTACGTGCGTACCATGAACAGAAAAAGATGCAAAGTATTTCTCTTAGAATTGATTTTTCTATGAAAAATATGTGTTTTGGCATTTTCTTTGAATTTTATGATATCGTTGATTAAAAAATAAAGCTGTATTTTCGAGTATAAAATGCAAATATTTTTTTAAAACTTGTCTATTAAAGTCTATAATTGTAAATATTATTGAGAAAAATGAGATTTGGAAAATTTCTGTAAATTTATACTCTTTCGAAGATATTTGAGAAAAGCTTCATTTTTAAAACTTTTTTCATTTTATTATTTTATTTTTGAAAAAAGTGTGCACAAAAAGTGATAAAGATGGTCGATTCTTCAAAACCAAAAGTTAAATCACATTATACTGGTACGCGCCGTAAGAAACCAGTTATTGAACATGAAGCTATTCCCCATGATTCAGAGGAAAAAATCCACAATTCTGTAGAATCTCCTGCACGAGAAAAACAGAATATGCAAGGTCAGGATAAAAGTATCTCTAGTACAATTTGGCTTTTCTTATCCCTTTCTGGGATTTTGGGGGGATTCATTGCTTTGGGAATTTTTATGGGGCTTCAATGGGCTGGTTTTTTTCCTTCTCCTTTTGTGGCAAATTCTGCTGGGGAGGAAAAAGCCTTGCAGATTGCTGAAGCCGCAAAAAGTCAAGGTGAAGACACAAAGGAACAATTGAGCCGGGTCTTTCAAGAAATCGATGCGTTAAAAACAGAGTTTTCTTCTTTTTCATCACAACAGTTTAAAACAACGAAAAATGATGAACTATCGAAAGAAGAAAGCAAAAAAGCTTTTGCGATTTTAGAGGAAAAAGTAAAAACTCTTGAAGAAACTGTACAAACTTTTGTTAGAGAGTCGAAAGAGATAGAGACGGCTTTGTCTGTTGGGCAGAGCAATGCAAATGATCTTGCTGCGTTAAAACAACAGTTAGAAGCACTACAGGAAGAAACTGCTGTTAAAAATAGTGAGAAAAAAGAAATAGATACCGCGCTCTTTACTGCAATTAGTTCATTAAAAAATGCTGTAGAGCGTGGTGGATCTTATAATAATGAATTAAAGCTGTTGCGGCAATTATCGCCTTCGATTAATGGACTTGATGTGTTGCAAAAAACAGCTACTGTGGGTCTTCCAAGTTCAGCACAACTTTCAGTTGATTTTGCTCATGTTGCTGATGCAATTGTTGGTACGCAAAATCTTGTTGCGTCAGATGCTGGTTTTTTTGACCGAATTTTAGCGTGGATAAAAGGGCTCATTGTTTCGCGACCGATTGGAAATGTTGAAGGGACAACGCTGGGGGCTATTGCGGCACGCATGGAAGTTGCCATTCAAGCTGGTGATTACGAAAAGGCTTTGAGTGAATGGCAATCATTGCCCCAAAGTGCAAAAGATGTTTCAATGGATTTTGTTAAGCAGCTTGAAAGACATATTGCTATTCAACAGTTGTTGCAGCAATTGTTATTGTCTGTGCAACAAGGATCTTTTAAAGCAACAAAGATGTAAATAGGCCCAAGATGATACGTGTTTTTATTTATATTTTTGTTGTTTGTATCCTCGGTTTAGCTTTCACGTGGGTTGCTAATCACAATGGTATTTTTGTTCTCACATTTTTGCATTTCAGATTTTCTGCTTCATTTCTTACAGTGTTAAGTGTGCTTATTTTGTTTTTTGTAACGCTGGTGCTTTTATGGTGGTTATTGTCTTTCTTTTTTTCCATACCGAATGCTCTTTCCAATTATTTTTATAAACGCCATCAAAAGCGTGGTTACGAAGCTCTTTCAAAGGGGATTCTTGCAACTTTTGCTGGTGATAGTATGGTTGCGCAAAAAATGGAAACACGGGTTGCTAAATATCTTGCAGGAAAACAAGAGCCATTGGTAAAACTCTTACAAGCGCAAACCTTGTCTTTACAAAATGATTCTGTTCGCGCCATAGGTCTTTATGAAGAGATGAGAAAGGAAGATCCGACAAAACTGGTTGGACTTTATGGTTTGTTTCGTGAAGCGATGAAGAGTAAAGCTTATGAGGCAGCGCAACAATATGCCGAAGAGGCACTGACTTTATCGCCAGCACTTTTATGGGCGCATCAGGCGGTGCTCGATCGGTTAAGTACTGAGGGTAAATGGGATAAGGCACTTACTATTTTTGAAAGAACGCAAAAAGCTCTCCCGCGTTCTATTCGCGCGACTCCAGAGCGGCAGCATATACAGGTTTTACTACTAAGTGGGCAGGCACTTTCTTTGTTTGATACACATCCTGTACAAGCACGTGAAGCTATTTTGAAAGCCCATAAATTGGCGCCTGATTTTGTTCCAATAATAGTTATTGCTGCTGATATTCTTTATAAATTAAACGAAACGCGTAAAGCGGATAAAATGATTATAGCGGCTTGGCAAAAGGAGCCTCATCCTGACTTGGGAGCGCTGTATCTTGAAAGAGAAGAAGGAGCCATTGGGCGATTGAAAAGGGCTAAGACACTTGCTTCTTATAATAAAGATGCATTTGAGTCGGCTTTCCTTATTGCTAAAGCAGCTTTGGATGCTGGTGAAACAGCATTAGCAAGAGAGAAGGCACAAAAAGCATTACAATGTCATCCACGGGAAAGTGTTTATTTATTGTTGGCAGATATTGAAGAGGCACAGGGAAACAGTCAAGGTGCTGTGCGTCAATGGCTTTCTTTAGCACTTCGTGCTGAACGTGATCCAGTGTGGATGTGTGATGGGGCCATTTTTTCTTCTTGGTCAGCGGTTTCTCCAATCAGTGGACGTTTGGGCTGTTTTGAATGGAAGGCGCCTCCTTGTATGCCTTCTCTCACATTAGAGGCGGACAATATTGTGTCGAAAAGGCAAGACAAAGAGTATGTTATGGGAAAAAGTGATGATGTTGGAGATAAGAAGCTTGAAAAATTAACACCTATAGATGATTCTCTTTTGCATAATGCGCAGGTGGAGAAACAAGATATAAAAGAAAAAGATGTAAAAATGTTCAGTCAAACTCACTTAAATGTTGATGATCCAGGGGTTAAAACAGAAGAAGAAACATCTTTATCGAGGAAAAAATTTCGTTTATTTTAAATTGCATCAATATGGTAGTATGAGCGTTTTTTCAGAAGAAAAAATTAATATAGAAGAAAAAAAATTATCTTTAATCTTGTCCAATAAAATTATTCTCTTATGCTTAAAAAATGAAATTTTGCTTGGTAGCAGATGTGATTGGTTAAAAAATGTTTTTAAATCAGAGATGTCTTGATAAAAAACAAAAAAATAACAAACCAAGGATTGCTGTCGTTATTCATCGGCGCTCTACCTATACTGGTCGTTTGGGAAAATTTTTACAACAAAATGGTTTTGTTCTTGATATTTATCGTCCTATTTTTGGACAAAAACTCCCTGATACATTAGAGCATTATGCCGGCGTTGTTATTTTAGGGGGACCGATGAGTGTGAATGACAGCGAAGCCTATATTGGTGAGGAAATTGATTGGATTTCGTTATCACTAAAGGAAAATAAGCCTTTTTTGGGTATTTGTCTTGGAGCACAAATGTTAGCGCGAAATCTAGGGGGGCGCGTTGGTACAAGAAGTGATGGGACTGTTGAAGTCGGCTGGTATCCACTAGAAGCAACCCCACAAGGGAAGGAATTGATGAATTGGCCAGAGATGGTCTACCATTTCCATGATGAAGGTATTTATGATTTACCGAAAGAGGCAATGCTTTTGGCAACAGGGAATACATATCCTACACAAGCTTTTCGTTATGGAAACAATGCATGGGGCTTGCAGTTTCATGCTGAATTTACACGCGCTATGATGCGGCGTTTGGTCGTGCGTTCGGCACATAAATTGACTGAAAAAGGTGCTCAACCTGCTTGTGCACATTTGAAAGGTCGTTTAATCTATGATCGAGCTTTGAGTCAATGGTTTGAAAGCGCATTACACCAGATTTTTTGTACACCGCCCGTACTTGTGTGATTATTGATAACGCATTGATTTATATAGGTAATTCACGGTTTTGTATATTGAATGAGAACCCCGAATATAGTAAGGTTTTTTCATTCCAAACCTGTGTATATTGACTCAATAAAAACCTCTTGTTTGCATGTCACAAGTAGGGCTGGCGTGTGGGCAAAAACTGTATAAGAAAAGACTAAAAATGCTTCTTATGAACTGTCTTAAGTGCCAAGAGCTGTCGCAACATTTGGGGGCTAGCCAAATATAATGATGGTGCTGGCTTTGGGGTCTCCATAAGCGTAAAGATGGGGGGCTCAATGGCTTTATCGTTAAGAAACACTATTCATTATCATTTTTGTTGTGCTGTAAAAGAGTATGGTTTAAGGCAGAGGTAGAAAATCTATGTAAAACTTTACACATGAGGTATTTTTTGTTAAAGGGTATAATCGTTCTTCTTAAGAAAGCCTTGTTGAGTTTATGAGATACAGTACTTTAGAATGATGTATGGGGGCTTCTTGAAGTGATCAGTAGATAAAGTCCGGTCGATTAAGAAGTTGGATTGTGTATAAACTGACCGGGGTTAGAAATCTTTGTCCTTTTTAGGGTGGGAGAAAGTTAAGAGATAAAGAAAGTTTTAATGTTGTCCAAATCCTCTCAATTACCATTAAGACGAAAAAGTTTTTCTTTAAGCTATTTAATTTTTGGGCTTTTTTGTTTGGCTCTGATATTTATTTATAGCGCACTCTGGTTTTTTTTTCACGTAAAATAGAAGACCATGTTTCTGATATATTTGTAAAAGTATCTTCCCATAATATGGCGGCGGTATGCGAGAATGTACGCAGGGATGGTTATCCTTTACGTGTCGGTGTTGTTTGTGACAAGTTTCAATTTTCTTGGCCTTTACATGGGGTTTCTTTATCGACGGGGCGTTTGACGGCTGGTGCACCAATTTATTCACCTTATTTGGTCGAGTTTAATGTTCGTTCTCCTGCATTAATTGTTTTTTCCGGAAAAACTCCTATAGTATCGCATTGGCGCAATTTGGTGATTGAAACAGAGCCTTATTGGAAAACGGGTAAAACATTGAAGTTTATAGCTGAAGGGCTTGAGATTGCATCTTTTTCCTCTTTCTCTGAAGATCAAAAGCTTCAAGAAGCATTAAGAGCACAAACGATAGATAAAAAAACGACACAAGAAAATATTGAAGATCCGGCATCTTTGCAAAATACGCATGACGTGATTATTCAGCCATTAGAGCCACAAGATATGCCTCAAAAAATAACGGCAGAATTTTTGCGTTTTGATCTAAAACATGAAAAGAATGATTTATCGGGACATATAACTTTTGACGGTTTTGATGCTTCTCCCTTTTTAAAATCTTCTTTTGTTGATATTCCTAAAATTGATGGTAATTTGAAATGGATTTTAAATGACATTTCTTTTCTGTCTGAAGATGAAGAAAAAAATTGGCAACAGCGACTGTATGGAAAAAGTGGACTTTTAAAGCAAGGTGAATTGACTTTTCATACAGGTGGTGCAGTGCGTATTAGTGGACCTTTTTCTTTTGATGATGAAGGATATTTGACAGCAAAATTTGAACTTGTCCTTATTCAGTCCATGAAGCTTCTTGACACTCTGCAGCGCTTATTTCCCGCGCAAGCCAATAATCTTCAAGCGTTATTTTTTATTTTAGGTGCTTTGCCTAAAAATGCGGACGGCGCTCCCGTTCTTTCATTGCTCATTAACAATGGGTGGGTAAAACTGGGATTTTTAAAACTTGGTCGTCTTGCTCCACTTTAGGTGTTGTACCAAAGCCTTTTTTCATCTTTACTATCAAATTTCGACTTTTTCTGATTTTCACACTTTTTTGCAATTTTAGGGTGTCAAAATATATTTTAACAAAATGCGTATTTAATGGTAAAAAAAATAGCTATAAAAATAAAAAATTATCACCTACTCCTAACTCGTCCAACCTCTTTTCACTTAGTACAAAATCTTATGTCAAACTACATATAACAACAGTGTTTGTATGGAAAAAGTGGTATTTTAAAGTATGCTGAATTGCCTTTTTATACAGGTGGTGGGTTGTGTGTTCGTAGATTTTTTATGTATGGAGCAAGCATATTGTATATATCTGTTTGGGGGTAATCTATTAAAACAAGTCAACAGCCTAACTGGAGGAGAATATGAAGTTGTAAAGGGGAAAATCAACATCCATCTTTACTGTCATTTTTTATTCGATTTTACGCATTTCAAAAGCAGTTACAGTTATATCTTTTAAATAATGGATTAAGCTTATCCTTTTATTTCTGATATTTTTTAATGAAGCCATATGTCTTCCACGTAAAACAGAATATATTTGTATTGCATATTTACGCATTTGTTAAAAAAATATTTCTCAGTACTTCTTATTTCCGATGTCGCTTATGAATGGTATAAGGATAAAGCCATTAAGCACCACCATCTTTTCGGTTATGGAGTAACAAGCTAAGGGGCAACACCATCATATTATATTTGCTAACTCTCAATGTTACTGCAGATTTTGGCACTTGAGGCAGTTTATGAGGGGCATTTTTAGTTCTTTCTTTACTGTTTTTATCTATTCGGCTTTCCCATTTGCAATATGCAAGGGGAAATGTGGTTAATTAATTGAATATAAACAGATTTTAAATGAGACAAATTTAGAATATCGAATTATCAGTCATCATAAAAATGATAAAATTATGATTGTAAATCAATATATTATATTTTTATGATGAAGGATATTTGACAGTAAAATTTGAATTTATTTTTTATTTTGAGTGCTCTGTCTAAAAATGCAGGATAGGGCTTCCGTTCTTCCCTTGTTGGTTAGTCATGGATGGATAGAACGGAGCAAAAGCTTAGCTGTTTTGTACTGCTTTTAAGTCTGAAAGTTTATGTTTTTAGGGTGAAAAATCAATCCTGTTGTTTTTTTGAAATTGTTGCAAACAATTCTATTGTGATAAATAGCGAGATTTTATTTTGGGTGTTATGTTTAAAATGCAAACTCCCGCTCTATATTTTCGCTGGTTTGTTGTGGTGGTGGGATAGAACGGGAGATTGAGTGGGTCGTTTTGTATTTGCTTTAGGTTTGAAAGCCAACATTTTGAAGTTGAGAAATCAATCCTGCTGCAAAAGTAAAACGAGAAATATTGAGATCATTTTCAATAAGGGCACTAATGCGGTTTGTAATATTATGAATATTATTTTCTTCTGTTTTTTTCCAAGTGTCAAAAGGATCTTTTTTCTTGCCATAATTTTTGAGGATTTTCATAACGATTTGCCGTAAGCTTTCGGAAACATTTTCTTTGGCTTGGCTTAGAGCCATACTATCATAATAATCTAAGATGGGAATTGTTCGACGAGCTTCATTAATGCGGTTTATACGAATGATTTGTGCAAGCGAGAAATAAATCTCTGCAGTTTTAATAAGATCACTGTTGCTTTGTTTTGCAATCAAAGAAATATCACAGATTATTGGTGCTGCTTCCAAGAGAGCCAATTGTTTTGCTAATGCTTTTGGTGCTCCTTCTTCACTGTAGTGTAGTGCTTTTTCTTCAATCTTTTGATTAATATCGTTGTTGGGAGAATGCATAAGCTCTTTTTCAATAATACTACGGGCTTGCTTTATTGTTTTTACAATTTCTTCTAGTGGACGTGAGAGATCCATGTTGTGCAAACCCCAATTGGTCGTTTCAAAGAGCATTGGGGTCATTGCTGCATAGAATTTGTTTTGGACAAGACCAGGTATTTTATTATCAAGCTTATCAATTTGATCAGATAATTGAGGAATTTCAAAACCATCACGGATGGCAATAAAAACGCGAATAATATTTTCAACCTTTTGTTGTGTTTCATCGTGTAGCCGATTAACAAAAGTGGGGCCTCCACGATTTACAATGTCATTGGCAATCAGTGTTGCGATAATATTACGACGCAATTGATGGTTAATCACTTCCTTCTTAAAATTTTCTTGAATTTGGGTTGGAAAATAGTTCAGCAAGGCTGTATTGAAATAGTGATCATCAACAATGGGGCTATTAGCAATTTCTTCTTTTAAGGTCAATTTAGCATAGGCAAAAATAACGGCGAGTTCTGGACGGAGAAGACCTTTGCCTTGGGTTGTTCTTTGTCGTAAAATTTGCTCATCAGGGAGTATTTCAACTCTGCGATCTAGAAGTTTTTTTTGTTCCAAATCGTGCATAAAGCGTATTTGATAGGGCAAATCAGTAGTGCTTTGGTTTTCCGCCAAAGAAAGAGCAAGGGGTTGTAGATAATTGTTACGCAAGACGAGTTGCTCGACTTGAGGCGTCATTTTTTTCAAGAGCTTATTGCGATCTTCGCGGGTTAACGTTTTGGCACGTAGTGCTGATGCAAGAACAATTTTGAGATTGACCTCAATATCAGAACAATTCACACCAGCAGAATTGTCAATGGCATCCGTATTGCATCGACCACCATTTGAGACATATTCAATCCGTCCACGTTGTGTAACACCAAGATTAGCTCCTTCACCAATAATTTTTGCACGCACTTGTTCTCCGGTAATGCGTATTGCATCATTTGCGCGATCACCTACTTGAGCATCGTTTTCTGTTGCAGCACGGATATAAGTACCAATACCGCCGAACCATAAAAGATCAACCGGGGCTTTGAGAAGAGCAGAGATAATTTCAAAGGGTGTTCCTGTTTGTTTTTCAAAACCAATGGCTTGTGCTGCTTCAGGTGAGAGAGTAATGGTTTTTTCTTTTCGTGAGAAGATACCACCGCCCTTTGATAATTTGCTTTTATCGTAATCTTGCCAACTTGAGCGAGGAAGTTTAAAAAGGCGCGTACGCTCTGCGTAGCTTTCGTCTATGTTTGGATCTGGATCAATAAAGATATCGCGGTGATCAAAAGCGGCAATCAATTTTGTTTGTTTGGAAAGCAGCATTCCATTACCAAAGACATCACCAGACATATCGCCAACACCGACACAGGTGAAGGGCGTTGTTTGAATATCATGATTAAATGATTCTCTAAAATGTCTTTTGACGGCTTCCCATGCGCCTTTAGCTGTAATACCAATGTCTTTGTGGTCGTAACCTGCTGAGCCTCCAGAGGCAAAAGCATCATCAAGCCAAAAGTGGTTTGCTTGGCTGATGGCGTTGGCTGTATCAGAAAAAGTTGCTGTTCCTTTGTCTGCTGCTACAACAAAATAGGGGTCAGGGTCATCATGACAGATGATATTGTGGGGCGCACTTATTTTGCCATTAACCAGATTGTCTGTGATGGAGAGCAAAGCAGTGATAAAGTCTGTATAAGCTTGACGTGCTGCTTCTATGATAACAGCACGGTCATTTGTTTGGGGAAGCCGATGGGGATAGAATCCACCTTTTGCACCTGCAGGAACGATAACTGCATTTTTAACTTGTTGGGCTTTGACTAAGCTCAGCACTTCGGTACGATAATCTAATGCACGATCAGACCAACGAATTCCGCCACGGGCAATAGGTCCAAAACGCAAATGGACTCCTTCAACTTCCGGTCCATAAACAAAAATTTCTCGGTAAGGGCGCGGTTCAGGCAAACCTTCAATCTGGCGCGGATTTAATTTGGTGGCTAAAATACGCCGTGGACTTCCATCAGGAAGAGGCGTAAAGGCATTTGTTCGTAAACTCGCCTCTATAAGGTTACAATAACGGCGTAAAATGAGATCATCATCTAAACCAGAGACTTTTCGTAATTTTTCTTCAATGCGCTTTTGAATGACTTGTTGGTTTTTTTCCCGTTCTTTTTCTGTATGGCTTTGATGAAATTTTAAATGAAATAAAGCATAAAGATCTTGGGTGATGTCAGGATAAGCATTTAAAGTTTGGGCAACGCGATCTTGCGAATAAGGAATTCCAGCTTGTTGGAGATAGCGCCCATAATGGCGCAAAATAACAATTTCATGCCAATCAAGCTCAGCTGTTTGGGTGAGAGCATTAAAGCCGTCATTATCAGCATTTTGTGCCCAAATGGCTTCAAAGGTTTCGGCGTGTTTTTGACCGTCTTTTTCAAAATCGATACAGCGTTGGAAAGTACTTTCTAGCTGCATATCATGAAGATACACAGAGCGCCCATTGCCATCTGGTAATTCAAGAGTTTGTTCAGCAATAACGCGAAACCCCATATTTTCAAGGAGTGGTACACGTTTGGAAAGGGCAAGTGCTTCATGGCGGTGAAAAAGCCGAAGAGAAATGCACTGTTTTTCTTTGTTTTGTGCATGATAAAAGATCACGAAAAGGGGCTTTTCATCATGAAGACTTAGAATATGTCCGGCATCGTTAATAGCGTCTTCAGCTGAAAATAAATCACGATAGCTGTTGGGGAATTCACTAGCTAGACGTGTTTGTTGCTCTGTTATTTTCTTGTTAAGAGCGATGGCTTGAACCCTATCTTCCCAACTTCGTGCAATCGAACGTACATGTTGTTCAAGTGTGGAGCGCTCAATAAGGGGAACAGTTTCGTTTCCTTTACGATGGATGATATAATAGACACGTATAAGAGTGCTTTCCAAAAATAGCGGATAAGATTCAAAAAAGTCACCTTTATAGAGCTCAACAAAATGTTCGCCAACTTTTTCACGCAGGCTGCTGCTATATTGATCACGCGGTACGTAGACAAGGATAGAAACAAAGCGCCCAAAAGAATCAGTATGGGCAAGAACCCGTAAACGTGGGCGCTCATCTAATTGTAGAATAAGTTTAGTGTTTTCTGTCAATGTATCAACATCAGAGCGAAACATTTCATCTCTTGGATAGGTTTCTAAAGCACTGATGAGTGCTTTTCCTGAATAATCGGCGTGATTGTGTCCAAGACGTTGAATAATAGTTCGGGCTTTTTCTTTTAAGAAAGGAATTTGCAAAATAGAACGTGTATAAGCTGAGGAGGTAAAAAGCCCTACAATGCGTAATTCTCCACAGAGTTGGTTTTCTTTATCAAATATTTTAAGACCAATATAATCCAGCCAAACAGAACGGTGAATTTTGGAGCGGCTGTTCGCTTTTGTCACGATAAATAGATTATCGCTTTCCATGAAGGATAAAACTTCTTGAGGAGGCTCTTTCATGCTTTTATCGTCAACAATATGAATAGAAGCATCCGTGAGTATACCAAGTTCAATATTACTCGCTGTAAAGGATTTTAGGGGGTTTTGGTCTTTGATGAAGTTGTAAGTGCGCATACCAAGGAAAATGAAATTATCGTCCATTAGCCAGTGAAGAAATTCAATGGCTTTTTCGCCTTCTTGTTTGTAGTGCGGGGGAAGACTTATTTGGTAGGCATGAATATGTTTTTCAACTTCTTCAAGCATAGGTTTCCAGTCTTGTACAGCAGCATTAACCTGTTCAAGAACTAAGGTGAGTTCATTTTCAAGTTTCTGCGTCTGCTGTTTATTGAGTGACTCGATGTGAATTTGCATCAGACTGATGCGTTTTCCAGAAGCACTATCAAGAATGGGGTGTGCAATCAAATAAATATGGTTTTTGTGTTGATTGAAGACATTTAAAATAGAATCGAGAAGGAAGGGTTTGTTATCATTGACAAGCGTGATAACGGTTATAGGCTTGTTATTACGGGTCAAGTTTTGTTCAAAGAAGATGGTATTTTTTCCCGTCTGATGGAGATTAAAAGCTTTTACCGCGATAGCAGTGGCCTTTTGAAGTTCTTCACTTTCGTAATAAGCAATATCTTCTTCATCGGTTTGAGCAAAAAGGATTTGTTCTATTTTATCTTGGGTGTTTTTTATTTCTGTTTTTTTTTGTTGCAACACATTCACTCTCCCTTTTTGCTCTTAGGGGCCTTTTCTTCTCTTTGTTAAAAGCAGACCATTATATTTTTACATACTGTAACACCTTCTTCCTAAAGAAAATAGCTCTTTATTTGGAAAGAATGAGTTTGTTTTTGCTATTTTTTAGTAATATTTTGTACTTTAAAGAAATATTTTTCTTCAAGGAAAAGGCATTTTTAGTATTTTTGTATGTTAATAGTTTGTTTTTTAAAATATACAAAATGAAAGTAAAAAAAGAAGCAAAAGTAAAAAAAGAATGGCGCATTTACCAGAAAGACTTTTAAGTGGTTACCAAAACTTTATAAACAATCATTTTTTATATAAAATAGCAGATTATCAGCAATTGGTGATTGAGGGGCAAAAACCTGAAGTTTTGGTCATTGCTTGTTGTGATTCGCGTGCAGTACCAGAAATGATTTTTGATGCTAAGCCAGGGGAAATTTTCACCCTGCGCAACGTGGCGAATGTGGTTCCTCCTTTTTCTCCTGATGACCAATATCACGCAACATCAGCAGCTCTTGAATATGCTGTGCAATTGCTTGAGGTGAGACATATTGTCGTTTTTGGTCATGCCCATTGTGGAGGTATTCGTACTGCTCTTAATGAGACATATAAATCTTTATTATCAAATGATTTTATCGGTCAATGGATCAGTCTTTTAGCACCAGCCGCAGAAATTGTTTTGAATAATAAGTCGCTGTCGTGGCCAGAAAAACAGACGGCATTAGAGCAGCTTTCTATTCGTCATTCGTTGAGAAATTTAGAGACGTTTCCATGGATAAAGCTTCGCAAAGATCAAGGTTTTTTGACATTGCATGGGGTTTGGTTTGATATCTCTAGCGGAAAATTATGGAGCATGGAACAGGAAACAGGTTGTTTTATGCGTGTTGAAGTTGAAAGTTTTGAAGTATAGTATTTGTTGTTTTTATTTCTTCGTATAAAAAGACATTTTATGATAAAACTTGACAAAGCTGGGGTTTTATTGTTTGAAGGAGCAAGCTTTCAGTGACAAAATTAACTTGGAGCCACCGACTGAGACCCCGGTTTAAGGGTATAAAGAGATCTCAGAGGTCAACATCCGACGGCGCGATGCGTTCTCGGATGCTATTTTGGTTTGTTTGTTATGCAACAATGAGGTAAATGATGTTTGAATCCTTGCAAGAGCGACTTGGTTCTATCCTGTCTCATTTGACGGGACGTGGCGCTTTATCGGATCAGGATGTTGTAGAGGCGCTGCGTGAAATTCGTCGCGCTTTATTGGAAGCTGATGTTGCTCTTGATGTTGTGCGCTCTTTTACCGATAGAGTTCGGGAAAAAGCTGTTGGGGCCCAAATCGTTAAATCAATTAAACCAGGCCAAATGGTGGTTAAAATTGTTCATGATGAATTGGTTCATATTCTTGGAAATGAAAGTGTTCTGAGTGATTTAAATGCACCAGCTCCTGTTGTTATCATGATGACTGGTTTGCAAGGTTCGGGAAAAACAACCACAACAGCAAAGCTTGCAAAACGTTTTACTGATAAGCACAATAAAAAAGTTCTCATGGCGTCATTAGATACACGCCGTCCCGCTGCACAGGAGCAATTGCGCCAATTGGGAGAACAGGCAAAACTTGCAAGCTTGCCTATTATTGCGGGTCAGCTGCCAGTTGATATTGCATTACGTGCTGTGCAAGCTGCTAAATTGGGTGGTTATGACGTGCTTATTCTTGACACAGCAGGACGTAATCATATTGATGAAGCTTTGATGCTCGAATTGGCTGAAATTAAAGCATGTTCCCTTCCTCATGAGATTATGTTGGTGGCTGATAGTTTGACGGGGCAAGATGCTGTTCATCTTGCTCGTTCTTTTGATGAGCGTGTAGGGATTACGGGGATTATTTTAACACGGATGGATAGTGATGGGCGTGGTGGCGCTGCTCTTTCTATGCGTGCTGTTACAGGTAAACCAATTAAAGCAATTGGAACTGGTGAAAAAATAGATGCTTTAGAAGAATTTCATCCCAGTCGTATTGCTGATCGTATTCTCGGAATGGGGGATATTGTTTCTTTGGTTGAAAAAGCGGCAGAAACAATGGATCACGAGAAAGCTGCTGCTTTTGCAAAAAAAATGCAAGCCGGAAAATTTGATCTGAATGATCTTGCAGAACAGTTGCAGAAAATGAAAAAACTGGGTGGAATGGGCGGTATTATGGGCATGTTGCCGGGAATGGGG
Organism: Bartonella sp. AC70YNML; assembly: GCF_042196545.1. Classification (NCBI taxonomy): domain Bacteria; kingdom Pseudomonadati; phylum Pseudomonadota; class Alphaproteobacteria; order Hyphomicrobiales; family Bartonellaceae; genus Bartonella; species Bartonella sp. AC70YNML. The sequence continues at coordinate 33,816 of NZ_JBHIQK010000002.1, read as the reverse complement.
AAGGTCAAAGAGCAGATTGCGGCTGCGGGGTTTGATGATCGTTTGTTTGATCGTCAATTGGCCATTATTTCATCTATGACACCGAAAGAGCGGGCGAATCCAGAGCTTTTAAAACATAGCCGCAAACAACGAATTGCTAAGGGGTCTGGTACGACAGCGGCTGATATTAATAAACTTTTGAAGATGTATCGCCAAATGGCTGATATGATGAAAGCCATGGGTGGTAAAGGAAAAAGTGGTTTGATGGGAAAAATGTTGGGAGGCCTTGGTTCCAAAATGGGTTTTGGAGGCAAGGGGAATTTGAGTGGAGATTCTCCAGTTATACCTGATTTATCGGGAATGGATTTGAAGCAATTCTCAACGCTTCAAAAGCAGATTGAAAATAATGATGGAGGGAAGATTTTGCCTGGACTTCCCAAGCGTGGGCCTATATTTCCTGGTCTTTCCAATAGCATTGCCGATAGGGGAAAATTTCCTCAGCATCCTAAGAAAAAATAAGATGTAAAGAGGGAAAGGAATATGATGCAGGAAACAGTATTAAACGAATTGGCACATTTACGAGCATCTATTGATAATTTTGATGCAACTTTGATTCATATCTTAGCAGAGCGTTTTCGTTGTACGAAAGCTGTTGGGCGCTTAAAAGCGCGTTATGATTTGCCTAAAGTAGATCCTTTACGGGAGAAACATCAAGTAGCGCGTTTGCGGCAATTGGCTATAGATAGTCATCTTGATCCTGATTTTGCTGAAAGATTTTTAAAATTTATTCTTAAAGAAGTTGTGAGTCATCATGAAGTGATTGCTGAAGAGCAAAAAACAAAAAAAGTCAATTTAAACGAAAGCCAGAGCTGACAATAGGAGATAAAATATGGCATTGAAAATTCGTTTGTCCCGTGGAGGTTCAAAAAAACGTCCTTATTATCATATCGTCGTTGCAGATGTTCGTAGTCCGCGCGATGGGCGGTTTCTTGAACGTGTTGGTGCATGGGATCCAATGTTGCCTAAAGATGGACCGAGGGTGAAACTTAATGAAGAACGTATCCAATATTGGCTTGGGCAAGGGGCTCAACCAACAGATCGCGTTTTACGGTTTTTAGATGCAGCTGGCTTGAAAAAGCGTCCAACTCGTAATAATCCACATAAAGGTGAACCGGGTAAAAAAGCACAAGAACGTATAGCAGCAGCAAAGCAAGCGGCAGAAGAAGCAGAGGCAGCGGCTGAAGCAGAATCTGCTACAGCATAAGAAGCATGATTGTTTAATCAACGTGTTTTTAAAAGCTTTAGAAAAATAAATATTATCCGTTTTTGTCTATCAAAAACGGATTTTCTTTAAAAAGCTGCTTGTTTAAATCCGCACTGGTTTTTTTAATCAATGGTTTTAAAAATCAATGGCGCGGCCTTTAATTTCCCAGTCTCCATAGCGGGAAGGGTCCTTGCCACCGCGTCCGCCGTTTTCTAGAGGTTGTTCTTTTTTTGTTGCGCGTTTTCGTCTTTCTTCAGCTTCTTTAAGGGCGCGTTGTGCTGCGGGAGAAAGAGATTGCTGTTTAATGACAGTTGCATTTTTTTTGCTTGTTTTCTCATCTTTTTTATTCATTTTACACCTATTCCATTGAAGAAGCAGAAAGAAAACACCATCATATAGTATTGATTGACTTTTATCATGGAGTTTTTTGAGTAATGAATATAATGCGTACAGCTATGCTTTTGGCTTTTTTAACTGCTCTCTTTATGGGAGTTGGTTATCTTGTTGGAGGGGGTGGTGGCATGGTCATTGCTCTTTTGATGGCAAGTGGTTTAAACTTTTTTTCTTATTGGAATTCAGATAAAATCGTTTTACGCATGTACGGGGCGCGTGAAGTTGATCAGCATTCTGCGCCGGTTTACTATAAAATTGTAAGTGATTTAGCGCAAAGAGCTTCTCTTCCTCAACCAAAAGTTTATGTTATTGAGAATCCACAGCCAAACGCTTTTGCAACGGGACGTAATCCGCAAAATGCAGCTGTTGCTGCAAGTACTGGATTGTTAAAGCGGTTGAATTCGGAGGAAATTGCCGGCGTTATGGCGCATGAGCTCGCACATATTGAGCATCGTGATACATTAACAATGACTCTAACCGCAACGATTGCAGGAGCCATTTCAATGCTTGGTAATTTTGCTTTCTTTATGGGAGGACCGCGCAACTCTTCAGAAGATTCTCATGGCGCTGGGGCAATTGGAGGATTTATTGCCTTGCTCGTGGCTCCTTTTGCAGCGATGCTGGTGCAAATGGCGATTAGCCGTACACGGGAATATGCTGCGGATCGGAGAGGGGCTGAAATATGTGGTAATCCTTTATGGTTGGCTTCCGCATTGCGTAAGATTGCTGATGGGGGACGTGGGGTATATAATGAAGAAGCAGAGCATAATCCAGCAACCGCGCATCTGTTTATTATTAATCCTTTGAGCGGTGAGGGAGCCGATAGTCTTTTTTCGACACATCCAGCAACTGCAAATCGTATTGCTGCTCTTTATCGGCAAGCAGAAGAGATGAAAGGGGCTCTTGCCAAAAGTGTGGGCTGGAATAAAGAAGACGCTATACATGAAAAAAGCAGCGGGATGAACTATGGAGATTTTCATAGTGGTCAGGCTCATGCATTAGATGAGCAAGAAAACATTTCTTTTCAGCGTGTTACAAAACGTCCTTCTTGGCTTCGTTATGAAAATTCAAAAAGATCTCGTTCATAGAGTTATTGAGGGAGTTTTTAAGGAAGCAGTAATATAAAGGTGGTGTTTTGAAACACAAAAAAGCGGGGCATGTGTCTGAAAAAAATGTTCCAGGATTAGCTGTTCGGCAGGTGTGTGTGCGCCTTTTAGGGGCGGTGGTTGATAAGTGTACGCCTCTTTCTGGTTTGACGGATAATGAACACGGACATCCACACTATTTAAAACTTTCACAACGAGATCGTTTGTTGTGTCGGGCTATTTTGATAGCTTCATTACGTCATCGAGGGCAGATTATAGCGGCTTTCTCACGCTTTTTGGTACGTCCTTTGCCTTCACAAGCACTTTCACTTCAGCATCTTTTGCATATCAGTGTCGCACAAATTCTTTATCTTGATATTCCTGATCATGCGGCTATTGATTTAGCTGTACGTGTGGCAAAACTTGATCCTCGTATGCATCGTTTTTCAGGAGTTGTGAATGCTCTTTTGCGCAATGTTGCGCGTGAGGCAGAGCTTTTACGCCAACAAGTTCCTACCATTGAAGGTGTTCCAGCGTGGTTTGGACAGCTTTTAGTGTCAGCTTATGGAACAGAAAAGGCACATCAGATTATAGCAATTCAAAGTATGGAACCCCCTCTCGATTTGACAGTGAAATCTGATAGCGTTGGATGGGCTGAAAGACTTGGCGGTGTTGCGTTGCCCAATGGTTCTGTTCGATTGAATCGTTTGGAGTGTTCTGTTTCTGATTTACCTGGCTATCGTGAAGGGTCTTGGTGGGTTCAAGATTTTGCTGCAGCCTTGCCTGCTTGTTTATTTGGGAGTATTCGGGGTAAACGCGTTGCTGATCTTTGTGCGAGCCCTGGGGGAAAAACAGCACAATTGGCTTTGCAGGAGGCAGAGGTGACTGCAATTGAGCTTTCTGCTAACCGCGTCAAGCGTTTAAAAGAAAATATGGAACGGCTTCATTTTTCAGCTCACATTTGGCAGGGCGATGTGAAAAACTTCCATCCCACACAGCTTTTTGATGCAGTTCTTCTTGATGCCCCTTGTTCTTCTACAGGAACAATCCGTCGTCATCCAGATATTTTATGGACGAAATCGAGAGATGATATCGTCAAGTTAGCGGCGTTGCAATATGATTTGCTTGTCGCAGCAATTTCTTTGGTAAAGGAAGGGGGACGTATTGTTTTTTCCAATTGTTCATTGGCAAGAGAAGAAGGTGAAGATCTTATTGAGAAAATTTTATCGATACGCAATGACATTGTTTTAGACCCTATTTATCCAGAGGAAATGGGAGCATTGGAACATTTGCTTTGTGGGGGGATGTTACGGACAACGCCTGCGGATTTTTGTCATAAAAATTTTGATGCTGAGAAAACCGTATTTTTAGGAATGGATGGTTTTTTTGCTGCGCGCTTACGAAAAATTGCTTAATTAACGCTTCATTTACAAAAATGGTCGAAATTGTATTTGATTCAGCATAAATGGAGATGAAATTTTGGCGGTTGCGGTAAAAGCTACTCAGGTAAAAGTGGCAGACTGTATCGATACGATACAGAATGTTATGCGGCGTTTATGGGTTGGACCATTGTTTCGTTGGCGGTTTTCAGGGTTTCGTCCTCATAAAATTTTAGCGCATCCCATGGATTTGCATGTAGCTGATCCAATGATGGCGCATGAATTTTATCATGGTCGTTTTGCTTTTGCTGGTCACATTGTTCATTCTGGTGCTGTTTCGCCGTTTTCATTGGTTCCACCAACGCTAGAATGGGAAGCGGCTCTACATGATTTTCATTGGTTGCGCCATATGGAGGTAGCAGAAAGTAATTTAGCTTCTGCACATGCACGCTCTCTTTTAGAAGATTGGTTTGATCATACTGGCAAGAAGGTAAAAGGGCTTGCTTGGAGTGGTCCTGTTGTGGCGCGGCGCTTGATTTCATGGATTTGTCATTCGAAAATGTTGTTAGAAGGCGCAAGTGAGCGGTTTGAAAAACGCTTTTTACGTGCACTTGGTTTGCAATTTCGTTATTTGCGCGTGACAATTTGTAGTATGGAGCACAATGATCAACGTTTACAAGCAGCAGTGGCTTTGACATTCGCCTCTCTTGCTTTGCCTGTTTCTGTGGCAGTGAAAAAAAAGGTACAAACGACGCTTATAGAGGAGCTTTCCCGTCAAATCCTAGTTGATGGTGGGCATATTTCCCGTAGTCCTGTTATTTTGCTGAATTTGTTATCGGATTTATTGTCGTTACGGCATCTTTTTATGCGTAGCAATGAAACGGCACCTCGTATTTTGATTGATTCTGTTGAGCGTATGTTGCCAGCTTTACGATTCTTTATCCATGAGGATCAAACGTTGGCCCATTTTAATGGGGTTGGTCCCCTTGTGTCGGAACGTTTATCATCACTTTTGGAGCTTGATGAAACAGGAGGGAATCCTTTTAGTTATGCCCGTTATTCAGGATTTCAGCGCTTAAAAGCCAATCAAACAACAGTGCTTGCAGATACAGGAAAGTTTCCACCCCGCTCTGTAGCACAGCAGGCTTGTTCGGGATGTTTGTCTTTTGAAATGTCTTCACAAGGGCACCGTTTTATTATCAATACCGGTATTAATCCTGATGGGAGGGAAGATTATCGACATTTAGGGCGTGTTACTGCAGCACATTCAACAGCTACGCTTAATGATTGTTCAGTGGGTGCTTTTTATTATAAAAATAAAAATGGCGCGCCATTTTTGTTTGATGGACCAACAGATGTTCAAGTATGCCGTATAGAGGATTCAGAGAAGACGGGTTTTATTGCGAGTCATAATGGTTATGTGAGACCCTTTAATCTTATTCATGAGCGTGGTCTTATTTTGGCGACAAATGGAGATACGATCGAAGGTTTTGATCGATTTTTTATGCCAAATAAAGGGGGAAAGAGACACAAGAGTGTGCAAAATGAACAAAATCATGTTGCTGTTCGGTTTCATCTTCATCCACAAGTTGAAGTTAACTACGATGGCAAACGTGTGTGTTTAGCCGTAAAGAACGAGAACGTGAAGAGCGAACAAGTATGGTATTTTATATCGCCTGACGCAGATATTTGTCTTGAAGATTCGATTGATTTTGCAGAATTAACAGGTCCACAACGGACACAACAGATTGTTTTATATTTTCGTCCTGCATTTCAGGAAAAAGTTCGTTGGCGTTTTATCCGTAAAGCGTTTGATAAAAAATTAGAACATTGTTCCAACCCATAGTATATTGCGTTTTATCTTGTGTGTCGCAAAACATTATTGTTTATTGTAGTAATATTCTCAAAATTTGAAGATCATATCAATTTTATACACGAAGCATTTTTTTGGAGTATGGGTTGGATGTTTTTAGGCAAGGTTTGCTCATAGAGTTTCATGAGGTGATGCTAAAAGGGATTGGCTTCAGAAAAAAAGATTTTTGAAAGACCATTGTTGACAGATGAGTACTAGTTAAGGATTTTGATCCTTTAAAGATATGGAGAGAAAATTAAGCCGTTGCTTATCTTCAATAAGTTCTTAAGTGTGCTGTTGGGATCAATATTTCTCTCTGAGAGAGTTGCATTAATAGGATTACGCTCTTCACGAAAAACAGAGCGCTATTGTATTGTATGTTCACGGACTTATTTTAAAGAAAAATCCCTTAACGCTTCCAAGCCTATTTTGCGACGATGCCCGTGATAGGTATAACGGTAAATCCATTAAGCACCCCCATCTTTACGCTTATGAAGGAGCAGCTCAGCACTATCACACTATTGATCAGTGTCCAATGTTTGTAACAAGCTCTTGGCACTAGAGATGGTTCATAAGAGGCATTTTTAGCCTTCTCTTAAGAGCTTTTATCCATACAGCTCCCCCCGCTTGTAACGTGCAGGCGAATGGTTTTGGTTGATTCAACATACATAAATTTGAAATGGAAGAATCTTACGGTGTTCGGGGTTCTCATTTAATATGAATAACGCTAAATTATTATTATAAATCAAAAGTTGTATATCACAGAAGCACCGAAAATTCGAGAAATGATACACAGCAATGGCCAAGAAAAACAACTCTTCTGCTCTTTGTTACTATACTAAAAATGAAGTCATAATAACAAACCACAAAATGCATGCTTTTTCATAGCAAAGCATTCTCTCAAATATCTCAAACAACTTTCATAAAGATTTACGCGAATAACGTCGTGCAATTGAATCAATATCACCTCGACAAATTCCAAGATCGCTGAGTTCATATGTTGAAAGACGACTTAACGCATTAACGGTTCGACGATAACGGCGCCAATTACTATAAAAACGTAGAATATTCATATCCTCTACTCAAACTTTTCATTACACTCTTTAGTTTAAGAATAGAGTATATTACTAAAAAGAGTTGTGTTATAATATCATAGCAGGTATGCATCTACATACAAGATAATATCCCTTTAACATTTTCCTCATGCGAAAGGGTAACCATTAAAAATATCAACAAGAACATCTTATCCCTAACCAATGGCTAAATTATGTGCATTTTCTGCGGTGATAAACTTCTTCACGTGTAGATTCTTTGGATTGAATAACTGCTTCCATTTCAACAGTTATCAATAGTCATACGATAATTATGAAAAAGTCCTTGAAACCTTTGTTTCATACGAAAAGAAAAGCAGCAAAATTATTAATGGCGGAAGTGACGTGTTCCTGTAAAAACCATCGCTAACCCCTGTGCATCAGCAGCGGCGATAACTTCTTCATCACGCATGGAGCCTCCTGGTTGAATAACTGCTGTTGCCCCTGCTTCAGCTGCTGCTAATAAACCATCTGCAAAAGGAAAAAATGCATCTGATGCAACAACAGATCCTTTTGTGAGAGTTTCTGTTAAGCCTGCTCTTTGCGCACTTTCTGCTGCTTTACTTGCAGCAATTTTGGCTGAATCGATGCGGCTCATTTGTCCAGCTCCAATTCCAACTGTTGCACTATTTTTCGCGTACACAATAGCATTCGATTTAACGTGCTTTGCTACACGAAAAGCAAATTGAAGATCACGCATTTCATCTTGAGTTGGGGTCCGCTTTGTCACTACTTGCAATTTAAGATCATCGACTACCACGTTATCACGTGATTGCACTAAAATGCCTCCCGCTAATGTTTTAGCAAGAAGTCCTCCACAACGTGGATCAGGAACTCCACCTGTAATAAGCAAACGAAGATTTTTTTTCTTGGCAATAATTTCACGTGCCGCCATTGTGGCATCAGGAGCAATAATCACTTCTGTAAAAATTTTAACAATCTCTTCAGCACATTCTTCATCAAGGGGCTGATTTAAAGCAACAATTCCACCAAATGCCGATACATTATCACACATAAGAGCTTTCAAATAAGCTTCTTTCAAATTTTCTCCTTCCGCAACACCACAAGGATTGGCATGTTTAATAAGAGCGACAGCAGCGGTTTTTTGCGGATCAAACTCTGCCACAAGTTCAAAGGCTGCATCTGTATCATTCAGGTTGTTATAAGAGAGCGCTTTGCCTTGTAAAAGTTTTGCTGTTGCAATACCAAAACGTTTTTCATTATTGCGATAAAATGCTGCCTGTTGATGTGGATTTTCTCCATAGCGCATAACACTTTCAAGATGACCAGAAAAACTCTGCCACGATGGAGTTTCAATTTCTAAATCCCGTGCAAACCACGATGCTATTGCCGTATCATAAGCAGCGGTGTGTGCATAAGCGCGCATTGCTAGCTGATGACGCATAGATAAGCTTAAACATCCATTATGCTGCTTTAATTCAGCTAGAATCGAATCATAGTCGTTTATCGCTGTTACAACACCGGTATAAGCATAATTTTTTGCCGCTGCGCGAATCATTGCCGGTCCGCCGATATCAATATTTTCAAGAATTGTTTGATTGTCGGCGCCGGATTGGGCTGTCTCTTCAAAAGGATAAAGATTCACAACTAAAAGATCAATTCCATGAATGTTGTTCTTTTCCATAGCATCTTTATGGCTAGGGTCTTCTCTTACCCCTAACAAAGCACCATGAATCAAAGGGTGGAGTGTTTTAACACGCCCATCCATTATTTCAGGAAATCCGGTAACTTCAGCAACATCTTTTACGGGTAAACCAGCCGCTATGAGGGTTTTGGCTGTTCCTCCTGTTGAAATCAATTCAACATTGTAAGTAGCGTTAAGAGCTTGTGCAAAAGCAACCACACCCGTTTTATCAGACACAGAAAAGAGAACACGACGAACCTGATGAAGATCAGGTATGGGAAAATTTTTGGCAACAACACCCATAACAGCAGCCTTAAAAATGAAAGAGTTAAAATTCTAGTAAAACAAGCTTATACGTTTATAGCATAAGCCTTTAGCAAAATACATTGAAAGGATAAACTGTCTTTTTAGAATATAGGATGACTCACCTTTTTCTATTATTCTGTAAAAACCTCTCATTTGAGGTGTGATGATAGGTATAAAAGTCTCATTGAGACATTAAATGTTTTTTTGTTGCTTATAACTCAACATCTCACCTTCATAGCAGTTTTGAAACAAAAATGCATCCGTATGTTCTCTGCTATATTAGCCTTTATACTAGATGAAGGCGAAAGTATTGCATATATCAATTGGAGTAATCTCTGAAATGGGAAATAATCTAATGAAGCAAGAATATAAAATTATAAAGGCAAAAATGGGTGACTATCTTTCCTATTATTTTTAAATTTGACTTTATGTTTTTCAAAAGCGTTATGACAATTCTTTTTAAGAGTGTGGCGTAAATCTTTTGTGGATGGTATAAAGTTCATTGTATGCCTATGATCTTTAATTTAACAAAGGCGCAAGTTGGTAGCTTTTATTCTCTTTATCAGTTTTCAAGATTCTAAAAATTTTTGTTACTTGAGATGGAAGAGGTATTTTTTTAGTTTTTTTGCCGTAGCAGAAAAAGAAAACCTCCTAACACACCAGCAGCTAAAATAAACCACGTGATTGCATAAACGAGATGATTATTTCGAAAATGGATAATCGTAAGACCAGCAATGGGAAGGTTTGCTTGTGGGGTTGTTTTTTTTCCGGCATCAATGAAATAAGGGGCAACAGTGGACAAACCAAGTTTTTGTGCCATAGCGGGGAGATCGCGCGTATACCATAAATTTTTGTCAGGATTATTTTTGCGTGGAAAAAATCCATTTTTTTCACTCATGCGTAATAAACCTATGATCGTTGTTTGTTCTGTGTCCGTGGTAGAATGTTGCTGAGATGAGGCATTTGTATCCAATTGCTCTGAGTTTTGAAAATTGTTACGTTCATCCATGGGGATAAAACCACGGTTGATAAAGGTCAATGCATTGTCATTAGTGGTTTGTAAAGGAGTCAAAACCCAATATCCCGTAGTATTTTGAGCGGTAGCCGTGACCAAAATATTTTTATCTGTTAAAAATTTTCCCGTGATAACAACAGGTTGATATTCATATTTTTCAAAAGTAACATCTGCCCATTGATTTTTGGGGGGGGCTTTTATGGGGGGCAAATGAATGCGCTGATTGGTACTGGTGATAAGATTTGTTTTCCAGTTTAACCGTTGTACTTGCCATATACCTAATGCACTGAAGAGAAGAAAAAAACAAATACATAAAGTTCCAAACAAAAAAGAAGAAAAACGGTTAGGATTTTCTTGAAGCTTTGTCATGGGGGACTCTTGTTTACTCATGATTTATATTTCCTTTCAGGACAATAAGCTTTCATTCTAACATGGTGTGACTTTAAAAAAACATTTTGTACGCCTTATTGCAGAAAAAGATGAAAAATGCTCCCATAAGAGATGAAAAAGGTTTTATAAAAGACTTGACCTTTTGTTGTCGACCCCCTATTAGAAAGAAACTTCCCAATGGTGCCCGTTCGAGGTAGTGTTGTGCGTGCTTTACGTTCATTCTATCCTTTGGGTATAGGGATTTGAAAGTTTCTTAGAGTTTTAAGGGTGAAGTTTATGTCTCGTGCATGTGAATTGACAGGGAAGACGGTTCTGTATGGTAATAATGTTAGCCATGCAAATAATAAGACTCGGCGTCGTTTTTTACCAAATCTTTGCAATGTGACATTGATTTCAGAAGTGTTACAGCAAAGTTATCGCTTGCGCATTTCTGCAAGTGCGTTGCGTTCTGTTGAGCACCGCGGTGGTCTTGATGTTTTTTTAATGAAAGCAGACGATAAAGAGTTGTCACAACGTGCGCGTTTGTTAAAACGCCAAATCATTAAGAAGAAATCTGAGCAAGAAGGTGAAAAAAAAGCTGAGCAAGCAGCGTAATTTTCAGCGTTATTGTTTTTGGCTTTTTTCTTTTTGATCGCTCTGTTTTATTGGTTCCATACCCCAGGTTAAAAAAAATGTCTTCAAGCGGTCTTTTATTAGAACAGCAAAGAAAAAGGTATGTTGTTTTTTCTATTTTTGCAATGTGCCTTGCTGTCACGGCTTCTAATATTTTAGTTCAATATCCTGTCTATTGGTTTGATTTGAATGAGCTGTTGACTTATGGGGCTTTTACCTATCCATTTGCTTTTCTGATTAATGATTTGACCAATCGTTTTTATGGTCCATCTGCTGCGCGGCGTGTGGTTTATGCTGGTTTTTTTGCGGGTGTCTTTGTTTCTTGGGTATTGGCGACCCCACGGCTTGCAATTGCCTCTAGTCTAGCATTTTTATTTGGGCAACTCCTTGATATTATTGTTTTTACTCCGTTGCGACGTAAAACATGGTGGAAAGCGCCTTTAGCAGCAGCATTGGTTGGTTCGGCTTTGGATACAGTGCTGTTTTTTTCTCTTGCTTTTTCTAGCTTTTTTGCCGTTCTTGATAGGATAACAGGCTATGCTGATAGTTCTCTAGTGGAGAGTACTGTTTTGGGAGGGATAGGCATGCCAGTTTGGCTCTCACTTGCTTTTGGTGATTTTTCGGTAAAAATTGTTATGAGCCTGTTGATGTTGATTCCTTATGGGACAATTCTTAACATTATAAAGCTTCCTCTTTATCGAGGGTATTCAAAGGATGCTTCCTCTTTTGTTTGTAACAAATAATAGTCTTTGTCTTTTTGTTTTGGCTAAAGGAAAGACAATAGTGCTCTATGTTTTATAAGGGCAGCATTGGAGAGGATTCAATTCATAAGAGGTATTTTGATCATTTCTCAAATGGTGTTTATTTATACATCATCTATGCTTATGAAGTGTAAGGAAATGGTTTTGGCTGATTCAATATGAGATGATTTGAGATAAAAACATCTTATCAGTATTAAAAACAGATAGTAAAGCTCCTATAAAGGCAAAAAAATGTCTTGTTAGAAGTTGTGGTTTCTTACAGATAATTGTTTGAGCTATAAGCAGCTTGGTTATTATAAAGATAAAAACAGTTCGATACATATTTGAGTAGTCTATAAATAGAAAGGTAAATACCAATGGTGTTAAATCCTTTTTGGCAGTTTTGAAGTGTGATTATACTGGTATTTATCATTATTTTAGTGGCAAATATTTATGCGTATATGTTAATGAATTTACAATTTTTTATAATACGATTTCTGTAAAATTTGGCAAACGCTTCGAGTGTTTATTTTAGATAATTGTAAGTTAGAAAATGCGATACTTGGAGCTGATAGTATGAACAAAATGATAAATCAAAGAGATCATAGAGAGGCTTTATTTGATAATTTGGTATTAACTTCCTTGAAAAAACAGAAAAAGATTAGGGAGCTTACTATTGTAAAATCACCTCTTCGTTATCCGGGAGGAAAAAGTCGTGCTGTTCCTATGATTATTAATAACTACATAAGGAAACAAAAAACTTTATGTTCTCCTTTTGTAGGAGGAGGTTCAATTGAATTAACCTTAGCAAAAAGAGGAACAAAGGTTTATGCTTATGATGCTTTTAAGCCGCTTGTTATTTTTTGGCAGATGCTCTTGAGAGATGCTTCAGCTCTTGCAGAAAAAGTAAGAGAATATGAAGATATGACTCCTGCAATGTTTTATAATCTCCAAAAAACTTTTGGGAATATTAAAAATCCATTAGAAATTGCTGCTATTTTTTTTGCTCTTAATCGCTCTTCTTTTTCCGGAACAACACTTTCTGGCGGTATGTCTCCAGGACATCCCCGATTCAATTATCGTTCTATTGAACGGCTTAAAGATTTTAAGATTGAAAATTTCACAGTGGAACACAGAGATTTTACAGAAAGTATTCCTAAACACTTTGACGATTTTCTTTATTGTGATCCTCCGTATCTTATTAATCAAAAACTTTACGGTCAAAAAGGCGATAAACATCATTCTTTTGATCATCAAGCTCTTGCTGAACTTTTAAGAAAGCGTCAAGGATGGGTTTTATCTTATAATGATTGTGTGGAAGTTAGAGAACTTTATAAAGGACATACAATACTTAATCCTGAATGGACTTACGGTATGGGGAACAATAAAAAATCAAATGAACTCGTAATTTTGAGTAAGGATATTTAGGAAACTGCATGAATCAGGTAGAGAATGGAAAAGCCTTTGAATATGCTTTGGCTATGGGTTTTAAAAAAGCAACAAAGGCTCCTATAGAGTTTAACTCGTCCTTTCAAATAGCAGAGTCTTTTTATAATTTATTTAATGATACTGAAAAAAGGCTTTTAAATCTTGCTTCTATTGAAGCAGCTGTTTTCTTACAGTTACATGATAAAAATATTAGAAACACGAAAACTATTGTTCTTCAGGAAGATTCTGTTGGAATAAAAGGAGATGTCCGTGATATTATTTTAAAAATTCCTGAAAATCCTATTGGTATTTCTGCAAAACATAATCATAGCGCTATCAAACATCCTCGCCTTTCCAGTAAAATAGATTTTGGTAAAGAATGGACAGGTTATCCTTGTAGCAACTTTTATTTTAATGAAATTGGATCTATTTTTGATTATTTAGCAGAGCTCAAAGATAAGAAAATGTTCTTTAGAGATATAGAAGATAAAGAAAGTAGAATTTATCTTCCAATTTTAGAATCTTTTTCTAAAGAACTTCAAAGGCTGTGTTTAGATCATCAAGATAAATTTGTGAAGCTATTGTTTCAGTATGTTATAGGTTCTTATGATTTTTATAAGATTATGATAGATACAAGATCTAAACAAAAACGGGTGATTATTCAGTCTTTTAATTTAAATGGCACTTTGGGATATGGTCGTAAATGGAGAATTCCAAGCAAAATTTTATCCGTTGCAATAAAACCGGAAAGTAAAAACAAACTCATTATAATTTTTGAAGATGGTTGGAGCATTTCTTTTAGAATTCATAATGCATCTAGTAAAGTAGAAGCTTCCTTAAAGTTCGATATTCAATTTGTGGGATTATCTTCTCAGGTTTTTAGCCATCAAATTCCGATGGTTTAATGATAGAAATAATTTTTAAAATGTAATCGTTGTTGATTCAAGGAAGGCTTATTTCTTATAACTATGAGGACTTTTATCACTAAAAAGTACTTCTAATTGTTTTGTTATAGCGTCGGCAAGTTCTTCAGCATTCATAATTGTTACAGCACGTTGATAATAACGTGTGACGTCATGACCAATTCCAATGGCAATGAGTTCGATGGGGGAATGGGTTTGGATTTCTTGAATCACTGCACGTAAATGTTTTTCTAGATAATTGCTGGAGTTGACCGATAGTGTTGAATCGTCAACAGGAGCACCATCAGAAATGACCATAAGAATGCGACGTTGTTCACGCCGTAATAAAAGGCGTTGATGTGCCCAAATCAAAGCTTCTCCATCAATATTTTCTTTTAATAATCCTTCTTGCATCATCAAACCTAAATTGCGTCGTGCGCGACGCCATGGGGTATCAGCACTTTTATAGATGATATGGCATAAATCATTAAGACGTCCAGGATTATGGGGGTTGTTTTGGGCAAGCCATTGTTCGCGTGATTTTCCTCCTTTCCAAGTTTTAGTGGTAAAACCTAAAATTTCAACTTTGACACCACAACGTTCAAGAGTTTGTGCCAAAATATCGGCACAACTTGCAGCAACGCTAATGGGGCGTCCGCGCATTGAACCAGAATTATCAATGAGGAGTGAAACAACCGTGTCTCGAAATTGGGTATTACTTTCTATTTTAAAAGAAAGGGGTTGTGTTGGGTCGATAATAAGGCGTGGAAGTCGTGCTGTATCAAGATATCCTTCTTCAAGGTCAAATTTCCAATTGCGATTTTGTTGCGCCATCAAGCGGCGCTGGAGACGGTTTGCTAAACGTCCAACGATGTTTTGGAGATGATTGATTTGCTTATCAAGATAACGGCGTAAGTTATCTAACTCGTTTTCAGAACAAAAATCTGTTGCTTCCAAAATTTCATCAAATTGACGGGTGAAGATTTTATAATTGCCAAGTTTTTGCATTTGTTCCGAATCGGAAAAAAGGTGTTTGAGTTTGTGCGGCTTTTCTTGCCAAGGTCCATTTTTTTGCTCGCCGTCAGCTTGATCATTGTTGTTTGATTGTGTCGCTTGTGTTTTTCCGTCGTCTTGCACATCACTTTCTTGTTCAGTGCTGGTTTGTTCTTCACTTTGAGCGTGTTTTTTGTTTTTACTCTCTTCTTCTGCTTGGTCTTGAGGTTCATATTCGTTTTTTAATTTTTTATTGTTTTCACTGTTAGAAGCTTCACCCTGTTGTACTGTCATTTTGAGTGTAACAAGCATTTGGCGAACGATTTGTGCAAAAGCCTGTTGGTTGTAAATATGATGTGTAAGTTCATTAAGCTCTGCTGCGGCTTTTTGTTCGAGTTCTTGACGCCACAATTCTAAAACAGGGCCCGCTTCTTTTGGGGCAGGGCGCTTTGTTACTTTTTCACGCAATAAAAGTGCAATCGCTTCTTGGATGGGAGCCTCACTTTGGTTGCTAATCTTATGATAATGGGCTCTCTTGTATTTATCGGCGAGCATGACATCAAGGTTCTTTGCAAGCCCCTCCATGGTTAACGTGCCAATTGCTTCCACACGTGTTTGTTCGAGAGCATCAAAGACAGCACGTGCTTCTGATTCTAGTGGAGCAAATTGCATGTGAATGCGGTTGTCATGCCATGCTTTGCGAAGAGCCATGGAATCACCTAATCCGCGGGTAATGGTGATGTCTTTATTCGTTGCGTATTGAGGTAATTCTGGTAAACGTGCACAACTTTCGCTCAAAGATGGTCGGTTATGACTAAAGGAAACTTCAAGGTTGTTTGTGCCTGCAATCGCACGCATACAGGTGGAAAGTGCTTTTTTAAAAGCTTCAGTATTAAGAGTGTTGTTGGAAGAATCTTTTGCTGGATTTTTGTTGTCACCAATATCGGTAGCCATGAGTGACAGATTCCTTAAGGCGAAACACCATGAATGAGTGATTCGGGAAGCTCTTGTCCAAAGGCGCGTTGATAAAATTCTGCAACAGTGGCACGTTCGAGTTCATCACATTTATTGAGAAAGGTTAATCGGAAGGCAAAGCCGACATCTTGAAAAATTGTTGTATTTTCTGCCCAAGTAATAACGGTACGTGGACTCATGACAGTTGAAAGATCTCCATTGATAAAAGATTGGCGTACCATATCAGCAACATGAACCATTTGTGAAATTATCTTTTTTCCTTCAGTCGTTTGAAAGGATTTGACCTTTGAACAAATGATATTAACCTCTTTATCATGGGGTAAATAATTGAGTATCGTAACAATAGACCAGCGGTCCATTTGAGCTTGATTAATTTGTTGGGTACCATGATAAAGACCGGTTGTATCGCCAAGACCAATGGTATTTGCTGTTGCAAAAAGACGAAACGCTGGATGTGGAGAGATGACACGGCTTTGATCAAGTAAGCTTAGTTTTCCAGAAGTTTCAAGAACGCGTTGAATGACAAACATAACATCGGGACGCCCCGCATCATATTCGTCGAAAACAAGAGCAATATTATTTTGATAAGCCCATGGCAAAATGCCCTCTTTAAATTCAGTGATTTGTAAGCCATCTTTTAAAACGATAGCATCTTTTCCTACAAGATCGATACGACTTACATGACTATCGAGATTAATGCGAAGACAAGGCCAGTTAAGACGTGCAGCAACTTGTTCAATATGCGTTGATTTCCCTGTACCGTGATAGCCAGAAACCATTACACGGCGGTTAAAGGTAAAACCTGCGAGAATCGCTAAAGTTGTTTGCTGATCAAAAAGATAATCAGGATCAATATCAGGAACATGGGGACTTTTTGTGCTAAAAGCAGGGACTTTCAGATCTGTTTCAATATGAAATAGATCGCGAGCACAAAGTGTAATATCGGGCAAATTTTCAACGGTAAGATTTGTCATTATGTTTCTGGAAGGGAGAGGACGCTATTTATTCATTAGAAACGATACAAGAGTTAAAGTATTTATGCAATGCTCTATAATGAGAGCCTTAGATATTAAAGAAAGATTTTTTTACGTATTCTATAATGTTTTGCAAAAAAAAGTAACATTTTGCGCAAATAATGATGGTCTAAATGAAAATAGACTCATATAAGCGCATATTTTCAGCACAAACCAGACTTTTTTAGCAAATTGTAAGCATGTAAAACATCACGAAAGCGCTCTTCTGAAGCACGATTACCACCATTGGAATCAGGATGGTGCTTTTTTACCAACTCTTTATATTTCATTTTGATGTCTTCTGCTGAAGCGTTTGCCTGTAGTCCCAGTGTATCAAAAGCTTTTGCTTCTAAGGGCTTTAATTTTCGTGAAAACTTATTGCTTGAATGCTGCCCAGTAAAAAGCGTGAAGGGATCGCGCATGCGATTTTGATAGGCCGCTGTTCCAGAGCGAATCTTTGCATAATTCGCGGCTGTTTTTTTCGATGTACCATTGCTCAGATCTGTAGGCCATGTCGGACGATGTCCTGTGAGAGCATCCTTTTGAAATTTTGCGATATCTTTATTGCTAAGACCAGAGAAGTAATTAAAATTTTTATTATAGGCGCGTACGTGTTCAATACAAAAATATAAATATTGTCCTTCGTGATTTCGACCTGCTGGTGCTTTATGGGACCCTGTTTTTTCACAACCTTCCCACTGACACTGTTGTGCTTCTGGCTCAGCTTTTTGTTTTTTATTTGAGCTTATGCGAATTGAATCGAATAATTTAGATGTTATTGTCATATTATTGGTTTATGCAAAATTGATTAATTTTACAAGAATTGACTTTTGAAAAATTTGTTTTCACACTTATTCTATTATGAAAAAGGTGTATTTTTGCACGTTCATTTTGTTTGAGGAATGAAAAATGTCTATAGAAACAATCATCAACAGAAAGCTTCAGGATGCTTTTCATCCGCAGAAACTGGAAGTGATTAACGAAAGTCATCTTCATGAGGGACATCCTCATGATGAACATGCTTTTGATGGTAAAGGAGAAACACATTTTCGGGTGAAAATTTTATCTTCTTCTTTTTCCAATATGACGCGTGTAGAAATACATCGAGCGATTTATCAAGTTTTAAAAGAAGAGCTTGCTACTTGTGTTCACGCTTTGGCACTTGAGGTTGAAACACTCTAATTTTTTGATGAGACGTTTTTAGGAACGGGGATGGGCCTTTTGATAGATTTTTAACAAATGGTCTGTATCGACGTGGGTATAGATTTGTGTGGTGGAAAGACTAGCGTGCCCAAGAAGTTCTTGAATGGTGCGCAAATCTCCCCCCCGTGATAAAAGATGGGTGGCAAAAGAATGGCGTAGTGTATGAGGCGTTGCAGTTTCTGGTAAACCAAGGCTTGCACGTAAATTACGGACAGCTTTTTGAATAATGGCAGGCTGTAGGGGACCACCCCGCGCACCACGAAACATGGGTTGGTTGTCTATTAAAGGATATGGGCAGCATTGAAGATAATTTTGTACGGCTTCGTAAACAATTTTTATGAGGGGAACAAGGCGTGTTTTGCCTCCTTTTCCAGTTATAAATAAACTTGTTTTTTCAGGATCAGAAAATTGTTCTGGTGTGAGGCTTAAGGCTTCTGATATTCGCATTCCACAGCCATAAAGAAGCATGAGGACAGCAGCATTACGCGCGGTAATCCAAGGTTCATTTTCCAGTTGATTTTCTTGTTTGACTATGTGAAGTGCTGATTTTATCGCTAAAGGTTTTGGGAGCGATTTGGGGTGTTTGGGGCTTCGGATAAGTTGAGCTGCGGGAACATTGACGATTCCTTCACGTGATAAGTATTTGAAAAAAGAACGGATGCCTGCTACTCCGCGGCTTAAAGAACGAGCACTTACATTATTTGTTCGCCGATAAGCAAGATAAGCACGCAAGTCACTAATGCGTAAATGAGCAAGATCTGTAAGGGTTGGTGTATGGCTTAAGTGTTGACAGAGAAAAGACAAAAATTGCCGCGTATCACGTTCATAGGCTTGCACTGTTTGTGCTGACATACGACGTGTTTGGGTAAGACACTCTAACCAATTTTTCCTTGCGTTTAAAATTGCATGGTCTGCTGGAATGAGAGGAATGTTTTCATCTTTTCTCTTGTCGTTTTTGATAGGCATTATCTAGTTGAGAGTTTCTTTCTTTTTAGATTTTTCATCGTTAGAATGACCATTCTTGTTTTGGGGTTTCTCTTCACGATTGATAAGCTGCTTTTCACCTTTGAGAGAGAGTATTTTCAAAAGATTGTGCGTTGACATCAAATGCGCAAAAATTAATCCTAAAAAGCCATTTTTATGAAGTTTGGCAAGTTGGCTTGCTGATAATTTATTCAATTTTTCTTCATCAACAACCCAAAAATGTTCCAATTGCGCTGAGAGACCTTTATCGTTTTTCACATTGATGGATTTTTGGCTTAGAAGATCCATTTCTACAAGAGCATCAATAAACTCAGAGGTTTTCTCCATAGCGATTTTAAAACTTTCAAGAAAGCGAATACGTTCTTCCATAAAAGGAGAAATAGAGCCATCGGAATTAAAAAGTTCTGTTCCTGCAACTTCATTAAACATACCGGACTGTTGATCAAAGCACACAGAAAGTTCTTTTTCATTGCTAATTTGTGCCAAAACAAAAGGGTAGCGGCGGACAAAAGCAGGAACATAAGTATTGTTTTTCCAACTTTTATCAGAAGCGATATAGTCATTTTCGTCATTAGAAAGACCGACAAGAGCTGCGGATGTGTAGTGCCGTTTTTTTTGTTCATCTTCAGCGCACATAAATAAAATAGGATAGTCTAGTGCTGCTTGAAAATATTCAGTACTTGCTAAAGGAACCCAATGAGTATCCTTGGCAAAAGACATATCACTTGGAGGAGCAAATTTTAGATTTTTATGGGAAATTTTGTTGATTGGTGTGATATCTTTGTAAAATAGCATAATATTTGCCATAAGACTTTCTCCTTTATTAATTTGTTTTTGTTACCAAGAAAGGTCTTTTAGAAGATTGTCTCATATGGCAACAAGATTGAATAGAAAACTATAAGATTGAAGGGTTCATTTTTGAGAGATAATATTTTTGCATGAAGTATAATAAAGAAAAGCTTAAAAATAAAGTCTATCTTGCCATTATTGGTACGCCTCATGGTGTAAAAGGGGATGTTTTTGTTAGAATTTTAAGTGCTGATCCCCAGCGTTTCAAGTCTTATGGTACTCTTTATGATGATATGGGGCGTTCTTATGACATTGTAACTCTTCGCATGCAAAAAAATAAGGCGATTGTACGTTTTAAAGGGATAGAAAATCGTAATACTGCTGAGTCTTTAAATGGTATTCGCCTTTATGTGATGCGTGATCAATTAATTGATGATTTGATGGAGGATGAGTTTTATCAAGTCGATTTAATAGGTTTGTGTGTCCAAGATTGTGGGGGAAAAATCTTAGGTGAGGTATGTGGTTTTTTTAATTTCGGGGCTGGTGATTTGCTTGAAATACGTTTGAATACGGGTAAAAGAGTTCTTATTCCCTTTAGTAAGGCGGCAGTACCAGAAATTTGTATGGACTCTGGTTTTCTTGTTGTTGATCCCATGGCAGCTGGTTTTAGCGATAGAGGAGAAAATGATAAAAAGGAAATAGCTTGAATCTAAAAATAAAGATGAAGGTAAAAAACAACAGATGAATTTCGTCAATAAAAAGTGGAATGTGTGAAAATATTAAAAATGCTCTTTTGAGCAGATATTGTAAGCACTTTATTTCGAAATAGTCCTGAATTTTTAGAGTCTTTTTTTAGTGCAAGTATTTAGAAGGATCGTATTGAATATGGCGCAGATCAAGGAGACTCAGATTAACGCTATGGCGTTAAAAGTCTTGTTTGTGCTATTTTTGCTATTATAGAATCTGTTTAAGAAAATAAGGATAAGAAATAAAATGAAATTTCAGGCGCGCGTTTTAACCCTTTATCCTGAAATGTTTCCTGGTTTTTTAGGGTATTCTTTAGCAGGGCAAGCTTTAGAGCGTGGAATTTGGTCACTGGAGACGGTACAGATTAGGGATTTTGCTTTAGACAAACACCATAGCGTTGATGATAAACCTGCTGGTGGGGGAGCTGGTATGGTAATGCGGGCGGATGTATTGGCGGCTGCTCTTGATTGCTGTCCACAGGATTCGCCAAGATTGTTGATGAGTCCACGTGGACGCCCTTTTGACCAAGCTTACGCGCATAGCTTGGCTCGTGATACGGGTGTGACGTTAGTTTGTGGACGTTTTGAAGGGGTTGATGAGCGAGTCATAGAAGCACGAGAATTAGAAGAGATTTCTATTGGTGATTATATTCTTTCAGGGGGTGAAACAGCCGCATTGGTTATCTTAGATGCTATTATACGTCTTCTGCCCGGAGTGATGGGGAATGCAGCTTCTGCAAGGTGTGAAAGTTTTGAAAATGGCTTGCTGGAACATCCGCAATATACACGCCCTTCTCTTTTCGAAGGGCGGGGTATTCCGCCTGTATTGCTCTCAGGTCATCACAAAGCGATCGCAGATTGGCGTCAAAGCCAAGCCGAATTGTTAACACGTCAACGTCGCCCTGATCTTTATGCGCGTTATGATAAAAATCATCAGAAAACTTGATTCATATGATAAGGTGGTGTATTGCATGGCTCTCTTTTTAGAGAGTTTTTTATAAAAGGTTTTCTGTAGTTCCAAAATTAAAATGAAGGAATGGTGTATTCGCTCCTGTGTAAGACATAGCCTAAAGAGCTCCTTATTCTTAATAAAGGCTTTTTTGGTAAGAGTTGAGCGCTCTGACTGTTCGATAAAGAACGTGAAGGATAAAAGAAATGAATATTATCGCACAGCTTGAAGCTGAACAATGTGCAAAAATTGAAGAAAAGCGCCAATTTCCAGCATTTCAGCCAGGAGATACAGTCCGTGTTATGGTGCGTGTGACAGAAGGTACACGGACGCGTGTTCAGGCTTATGAAGGTGTTTGTATTGCACGTTCAGGTGGTGGGTTGAATGAGACCTTTACAGTACGCAAGATTTCTTACGGTGAAGGGGTGGAGAGGGTATTTCCTGTTTTTTCTCCTTTGATTGAAGGTGTTGAGCTGGTGCGCCGTGGTAAAGTGCGCCGTGCAAAACTCTATTATCTGCGTGGCTTGAGAGGTAAAGCTGCGCGTATCGCTGAAAAGAGAGATTATCGGAAAAAAGCTGAAAAGGTTGTTGAGAAAGTAGAAGCAGCAGCCGTAAGTACAGATGTTGAAAAGCAAGTTTCTGAGTAAAGATTATATCGGCTAAACTTTATGCAAAAGCGGCTTTTATACCGCTTATTTGTGTCTTTCTTGATTCGTTTTGCCTTTTAAAAGGCTTGGAGGAGACATAAAAATGTTTAATCTATCAATTTTCCCTCTTTTTATTCTTAATCATGGGTGCAGTTTAAGAGACTATTGCATATATCGTGGATACTCAAAAGGATAAGTTTAATCTGAAAAAATGTCTGTTTATATTTGGAAAATATTTTAGACCTTTGACGTGAAGATAAAAGTGTATTAGGTTAAGGCGAGTTTTGCGGATCATATCCGGGGAGTAATCGGTTTTTTTATGCGTGACCTTTAATCCGTTATTTGAGACAACCGACCTGTAATATCGGTATCTTGAGATGCCAAACAAGTAAAAACGAGAGAGTATGTTTAGTCGTTTTGCGCGAACTTTCTCGTTCGTTGCGGTTGCAAAAACTAGGTCAGGATATTTTATGATAAACTAGGTCAGGATATTTTATGATAGAGACAACTAGGATAAAAGAGCGCCCTCGTTCCCCTCATATAAGCATTTATCGTTGGACAATTACTATGGCCATGTCTATTGCACACCGCATTACGGGTATGGCACTTTATGTTGGAACGGTTTTTCTTGCTGTTTGGTTAATTGCTATTGCATGTGGCGAGGAGACATTTAGAACAGTTTACGAAATTTATAGTTCTTGGTTTGGATTGTGTATTTTGTTTCTTTATACTTTGGCAGGGGTTCATCACATGGTTGGTGGTGTTCGCCACATTGTTTGGGATCTGAAGCCTTGCCTTTTGGCAAAAGAAAAGGCAACAGTCACTGCGTGGGCGACAGTGTTTATTTCTCTTATTGTTACTTTTGCGATTTGGATTATTGGATATACCGTTGTTTAGCTGGGGGTGAAAAGAGATATGAAAAAAGATTTTCGAACGGAACTTGGAAAAGTACGGGGGCGTGGCAGTGCTCATGAAGGAACAGAGCATTTTTGGCTAGAACGTTTGACAGGGTTTATCAATCTACCACTTTTGATATTTTTTATTGTTCTTATTCTTTCGCTTGTGGGCAAGGATTATAGTATTGTGCGTGCACGGCTTGCACATCCTATTGTTGCTATTTTGATGGGATTGATGACTTTTTCGGTCCTTTATCATATGAAACTTGGTATGCAGGTGGTGATTGAAGATTATATTCCACGTGAAGGTTTTCGGATATTCTTTTTGACGTTAAATATTTTATTTTGTTTTCTCGTAGGTGGTATCATTATTTTTTCTCTTTTGAAAATTGCATTAGGGGGTTAAACAAGTATGGCGGGTACAGGATCATCTCTGGGCGCTAAAGCAGGTAACGCCCCTTATCGCACTGTAGATCATAAATTTGATGTTGTTGTTGTTGGGGCAGGTGGTGCAGGATTACGTGCAACATTAGGTATGGCGGAACAAGGATTAAAGACAGCTTGTATTACGAAGGTTTTTCCAACGCGCTCACATACGGTTGCAGCACAAGGGGGGATTGCTGCATCGCTTTCAAATATGGGGCCTGATAATTGGCAGTGGCATTTATATGATACCGTGAAAGGTTCTGATTGGTTGGGCGATACCGATGCAATGGAATATTTGGTGCGTAATGCTCCTGCTGCTGTGTATGAATTAGAACATTATGGCGTTCCTTTTTCGCGAACGCAAGAAGGCAAAATTTATCAGCGTCCTTTTGGTGGACATACGACACAATTTGGTGAAGGTCCACCTGTTCAGCGTACTTGCGCAGCAGCTGACCGTACAGGCCATGCCATTTTGCATACGCTTTATGGACAAAGCTTAAAGCATAATGCGCAATTTTTTATTGAATATTTTGCCCTCGATCTCATCATGACGGATGGGGTTTGTACGGGGGTTGTGGCATGGAATCTCGATGATGGTACAATACATCGTTTTTCTGCCAAAATGGTTGTTCTTGCAACCGGTGGTTATGGACGCGCTTATTTTTCTGCGACATCGGCGCATACCTGTACGGGTGATGGTGGTGGAATGATCGCACGTGCTGGATTGCCACTTCAGGATATGGAGTTTGTGCAATTCCATCCGACAGGGATTTATGGTTCTGGTTGCTTAATTACAGAAGGAGCTCGGGGTGAGGGGGGCTATTTAATCAATTCTGAGGGTGAACGCTTTATGGAGCGCTATGCACCTTCCTTTAAGGATTTGGCTTCACGTGATTTGGTTTCGCGTTGTATCACTCTTGAAATTCGTGAAGGGCGTGGCGTGGGACCTAAGAAGGACCATATTCATTTGGTTCTCAACCATATTGATCCTGCAATCTTGCACGAGCGTTTACCAGGAATTTCGGAATCAGCTCGGATTTTTGCAGGGGTGGATGTAACAAAAGAACCTATCCCCATCTTGCCAACGGTCCATTATAACATGGGGGGAATTCCTACCAACTACTACGGGGAAGTTCTCAATCCAACGGCTGATTCGCCTGATCGTATTCAACCAGGGTTGATGGCGGTAGGAGAAGCGGGATGTGCTTCTGTTCATGGGGCTAATCGCTTGGGGTCAAATTCATTGATTGATCTTGTGGTGTTTGGTCGTGCTGCTGCTATTCGCGCAGGTGAAGTTATTGATCGGAATGCAGAAATTCCACCCCTGAATGAAGCTGCTGTTGATGAAATTATAGCACGTTTTGATCGTTTGCGTTTTGCAAAAGGGGCGGTACCAACAGCGGTATTGCGTGAAAAAATGCAACGCACGATGCAAGAAGATGCGGCTGTCTTCCGTACAGAGGATTCTTTGCAACAAGGATGTCAGCGGATGAATAAAATCTGGGAGGAATTGTCTGATATCAAAGTTACAGATCGTTCTCTGATATGGAATTCTGATTTGGTTGAAACATTAGAGCTTGAAAATCTCATGGCGAATGCAATCATGACTGTTTATTCGGCGGAAGCACGTTTAGAAAGCCGCGGTGCCCATGCGCGTGAAGATTATCCAGAGCGTGATGATAAAAATTGGCGTAAACATACGCTTTCACATTTGTCAAAAGAAGGTAAGGTGACGTTATCATATCGACCTGTCCATGTGGACCCGTTAACATCTGAAGCTGATGGTGGGATCGATTTAAAGCGCATTGCACCTAAAAAACGGGTTTATTAAGGGGAGACTGAAATATGGTACAAATTAAGCTTCCTAAAAACTCTCAGGTAAAACCGGGAAAGGTTTGGCCTAAACCTAAAGGTGCTAAAAAACTAACAGAATTTCACGTTTATCGTTGGTCGCCTGATGATGAGGAAAATCCTCGTTTAGATACCTATTACGTAGATCGTTCCGCTTGTGGCCCGATGATTCTTGATGGGCTTTTGTTTATTAAAAACCATATTGATCCAACTTTGACACTTCGTCGATCTTGCCGTGAAGGCATCTGTGGTTCATGTGCGATGAATATTGATGGAACCAATACATTAGCTTGTACCAAAGGGATGGATGATGTAAAACATCCCATTAAGGTTTATCCGTTGCCTTCCATGCCGGTTGTTAAAGATTTGGTTCCTGACTTGAATCGCTTTTATGCGCAACACCGAGTTATTGAGCCTTGGTTACAAACAGTTTCTCCTGAACCTGCAAAAGAATGGTTACAAAGTCACTCCGATCGCCAAAAAATCGATGGCCTTTATGAGTGCATTTTGTGTGCGTGTTGTCAGACTTCATGTCCAAGTTATTGGTGGAACGGTGATCGTTATTTGGGGCCCGCTGTTTTGCTTCAAGCTTATCGCTGGATTGCGGATTCACGTGATGAGATGTGTGGTGAACGTCTTGATAATTTAGAAGATCCTTTCCGCCTTTATCGTTGTCATACGATTATGAATTGTGCCCAAACTTGTCCAAAGGGATTAAATCCAGCGAAAGCGATTGCTGAAATTAAAAAACTCATGGTTGAACGCCGCCTTTGAAAATTGACTGATTGATCAAAAGAAAGCGCAAGGTGGAAAATTCTATCTCCTTTTAGCAATTAAATCTCTAAAAAAAGATCGGCTGCTTATGGGAGCGCAGTAGCTATAATCATTCTAAAAGTGAAGTAATCCCTAAAAAATTAAGCAATCCTTGCAATGGCTGAGCAGAAAACTCATAGTTGAAAATTGATCAATTAACGAACAGTAAAGTAAAAAACAGAAAATTGTGCGTTTTTTTTGTGCCTTTTTGAGGCTTAATCTCTAAAAATTTATTGGCTTCTATGAGGCGGTTAGTATAGTTATTATTGCCTTTAAAAAGGCTTTAGTTTTTTGAGTAGACTATACTTTAAATAGGCATTCTATGTAAAAATAATAAAATCAATATGCCATGTGTTTTTATTTTTATTAAATTCGTATCAGAATTTTTATTTTGATGCAGATTCAATTAATCATTTTTTATAAAAAACGATAACTCTGTATAAATATAGCACAAAAAATAAATGCTGATACAAATATTATAACGCATGTAAATTATCTAAATGAAATACAAAGGAGTGATCATTATGACAATTCGTCATTTTACGACACATTTATTATAATATCGAAAACATTGCTAATATTCAGGGATTAGGAATTTTTGATAATATCATTATATATAAAGGTCATATTTTTATTTTAAAGATTGGATTGTTAATCGCATTAAACAACAAAATTTATAGTTCTCAAAAAATGGAGAACGTAAAATCCCTCTCTATTGTAGAGATAGATCATATAGTTAAGGGGGGTAGTAATTTAAAACTATTGTAACGTCATAGATTTAAATTCACTAAAGAGCAAATAAGACGTTTGAAAAATATCAAATTTATAGTTTTTCCCGAAAATTTAGAAAACACTAGTGAGAATTCTAAGAACACGTGTTGCGAATGTGGAATAAGGGCTGTTTATAGGTTCATTTGAGTTGAATGAATTCAATCATCAAGAAAACATGTTATATTTTTTGCGTTTCGTAGGTTTTGATTTTATATGTTTTTATCTATAAAAAATAGAGATTTCTAGGTTTAGGTCTTATTTATTATGTTAGAGGGTTTCATTTTTTCTTGTATATATGCTGAAGAAGATTATTTAAGCAGTAAAAGTGTTTCTTATTTTATTTTTTAGCATAAAAGATATTTCTTAACATGAAAGAGAGGTGCCTAAGTATTAACGATATAATCAGCCATTGTTTTGGTATTTATTCTGTTCTACCGTAAAAACACTATCGTATTTAGGATTTGGTAATTAGAGTGGTTAGAAGGTGAAATCTGCTAGGTGAGGGGGCGGATTGTTTGCAGATCAGTGAGTGTTAAGAAGCTTCGTCCTTTGAGGTGTGGTAGGTGGAGTCTGTTAGCCAATTACGTAAACTAGAGCGAAATATATGTGGACAGGTTTTTAACCTAACCTCTCTTATATATTGTGATAGGAAATTCACATTGATAAGGACTACGACCGGTTACAGAAAACAGAAATCATTGCGAAAAAACAAGCGTGCTTGTTTTAAAATTTTTAAGGGCATGCAAAATTTCCTGTAGTATCACGCAGACCGTTCGTATTCTCGAGCCAAGAATTGTTCATATATCCTCTTCAATCTGATTTTCACGAATTGATGCAAGATATGGGTACGAACACCTGTAAAAATACGAACACCTGTAAGAATAAGCAGATGCAAAGCCAGTTGTATCATTATTGTTGCTTTGCAGAGTGTTTGATAAAAATCTGGAACATTTTTCCAATTCATTGCCGGTTTATTAATGACTTTATGGCGTTGTTTTTCTAAAAGAGCTTTTGCTGTTGCAGCTTTTACTTATCAGATGGGAGTTAAGAGTATTATGTATCTCTGTTGGCGTAATCTTTGAAAGTCGCTATACAGCCTCCTAATTTGAGGAGAATATGAAGCTGTAAAGGTGAAAACCAGTTTCCATTTTTAGCATCATTTTTTAATTCTGCTTTACGACTTCTAAAAGCATTTAGAGTAATGTCTTTTAAATAATAGAGATTACGCATTGCTTCACGCTTTTGTTTCTCTCGTTCTTTAATAAGATCGAAACCCTTATGTAAAACAGAACGCCCCGAACCAAATACACTTTGCTTGTCAATTTACACGCTTGTTTTTAAGAAACCTTTCTTTAAGGTGCCTAAGCTTATTTCATTACAGAGCTCGTGGATGGTATAATGGTAAAGCCCCGATGAATAATATAAAATTTATAGAGCATCTCCATTTTTATACTTCATAAAAGAGCAAGTTGGGCGTCATTAGACACTTTGCCAACTCCCAATGTTGTTACAATTTTGGGCATTTTGGATGGTTTATAAAAGGCATTTTTAGTGCTTTTTTGTACAGTTTCATTCTATACGGTTTTATTTACTTATAATGTGCAAGAGACATGGTTTTGGTTAATAAACAGCTTTGAAATGAGAGAATCCTACGGTACTAAGATCTTTTATCCAAAACGCAAAATAATGAACACTCTTTATAAGTCAATGTGATGCATCTTAAGAAGAGGGATTTTAGATCTGTTCTTTTAGGAATTTTCGCTTTTTGAGGTGCAGAGAAGAGAGCCGGAATATTCAGAGTAGAGCTTACCTTATGGAATCTATGGATATCGTCTTTAGGAGAGGGACATAAGCCACGTAATATGGTTAGCAAAGCTTGTTTAAGAGAAATTTGGTTGTTTACGAACAACTGGAGGTTAAGAATCTTTCTTCGTCCGAAGAAGACGTCGATATGCCACTATATTTTTTATTACCAAATAGAATGTGGTTTATGGATGCTAAATCGAAATGATAATTTATTTCGTATGAGGTTTTCCATATTTGGAGATTGTTTGGTTAAAAAACATATTTATTAATCACTTGAAAATAGCGCTTAGAATTTTTAAACGATAAGTTTTGGTCTTGATGACGATAATTATTTGTGATGATCGAAAGTACCTATTTTACGAAGCTTTCATTGATAGGCGAATCAAAATTTATTCTTTTCTTTTGTTTAAATATTTATTTTGCAGCTATTTTTTCTTTTTTGCATCAAAGATACTTTTTCAAAAGGTAAATGGAAAGAATGATCAAAGGCAAGAGAATAAAGAAAGCCTTATGTATAATTTGGTTTTCTCGTAGAGTTGTTGTCTATTAACTTTTTTCTTTTTTTCTTCATGAAGAGTGTAGAAAATCCATTGGAGAAGTAAAGAGAATAGGAAAAGTTAAAAAAATAGCCGTAACAATTAGTTACGGCTATTTTTGTTTGCTTCATATTACCGAAAGAGGAAGCTCCCCTTAAGCGATTTTTGATTTAGCAAAAATCGGGTCGTAAAAGACTTCAGTGAGTTTTCTATCTTTAAAGAACAACACTACGTCAACTGTTGTATAGAGAACGATTTTTATCATTTCTAACTCGAGTTGCCGGCCAATTTCTGATCTTTTAATCAAGGTGGCACATCTCTCAAATGTCTGCAAAGCGCTGTTGGCATGCGTTGTTGTAATCGACCCGGGATGACCAGTGTTGAGCGAATTGAGATATTCCCATGCTTCATTGCCTCGCAATTCAGCGAGAAAAATTCTGTCAGGCGACTGACGCATACATGCATCTAGGCATTCTTCAGCTGAAACACGGCCTACATTGTTACCATAAATCATATGTACATGATTGGGATGATTGGGTAGAAAAAGCTCATGAACATCTTCAATTGTGATAATACGCTCCTCTACAGGAACCTTTTCAACTAAAGAGCGAGCAAATGTTGTTTTACCAGATCCTGTTTTGCCTGCAATAATAATGTTGCGTTTGTGAAGGACGCATTCTTCCAAAAATTCAAGAATTTTTCCCTCACGTTTACTTTGTAAGAGTTGAACTTCAAATGGTTCCAACCGTGTGAAGTCCTGCTTCGATAACAAATTATTGGCTTCTTTTGCTGAAGGCTTATTAAAACTTACATCAGAAAAATCGTCAAATGCCCCTTCTTCTTTGAGTTCTTCTAACGTCTTAACTATGAGAGAATGTTTACGAATTACAAAGGAAAGAGCACCATCAACAACAGCTGGTGTTTGTATAATTGTACCACGTTGTCCACCAGGCAAGAGCACATAATTAATACTTCTGGGAGCCATACCGTTATAAACGATAATAGCTGTAATAAGCGTTTGCAAAAAAGTGGTTGTTAACTCTGGTACGCTATGTACTTGCCAACCCTTAAAGCTTTTCGTCCATACTTCACAGGGGCGGCAAATAGATAATTCAGTGATCGTGGGATCTTCTAAAAAACAATCAAGCGGTTGCAGAAGCTGAAAAACTGCTTGATCTTTTTGTATCGAGTTAACGTGTGACGAGACTGTAGACATCGCTGAAATCCAGATCACGAGCAACAAAAATATTTACTCGTTCGCCTTGGTTTTTGTAAAGTGTTGGTGTGATATTGATGGAATTTTGAAGAACATCGATTGCTATAGATTCAGCATTCTGAGCTCCTTTATTTTGTGAGTTATCTTTATTTTCTTTGCTGCTTTTACCAACTTTTCCTCTTACCCATTCTCCTAAATCACCGATAATGCTTACCATAATTGCACTACCAAATCTTTCCCAAAAATGTCTGTCAACCCAGCCACCAATACCTGCTTCACCCAGAGGACCTGTGCCTGGTGAGTCAAGATTGACAACAACACCAGAAGGCGTTTCAATGCGTAACCATTGCACAAATACGCGCGTTTGTCCTTGTTGTATGCCACTTTGGTAAAAACCAACGACTTTAGAACCACGGTCAAGCAAAACAACACGTCCACTTGTGGAATAAATATCGCGTGTTAAATGACACGTTGTCATTCCGGGTTGTGATGTAATGATTTTTGTTTCTAACGTACAATCTATTTGCGTTCCTTGTGTAATCAAAAAGTCACGGTTACGAAGTTGCATCGCATATGATTGACCTAAACGCACGGGCTGAAGGTTATCAAATAATACGCCATTACCTCTATCATTATTCGATGCTTTATTATTTGTATCTGTAGATCCTTCGCTACCACCGTTGTTAAGGCTAGAACTGAGCATACGTTTGCGTGCTAATTCTTCAGAATCTTGGAGCATATGTGGAGGAATGGCTGTTTGAAGAAGTTTACTCAATGCCGGTGGAATATCCAAGTTTGAATCTTCTGTTTGTGTTGATTTTTCTGCTTCTTCTACAATCTTTGGCTCTTCTATAATCCGAGGGACATAGTTTGGTATAATTTGCTGTACTATTTGTTGTGGTTTTTCTTCCTCAACCTCCACGGTATTACGCATTTTAAAAGCTTTCCAAGTCAAGGCAATCGGTATCGCTACTATGACAATAAGTCCTACCATTAACAATGCACGGGTACCTGGAATTGTTGGACGACGTTCAGAACCTAGTTCGGACCCTCCATAGGTACCTTCAATATGTTTTTGTTCGACGTTGTCCAGTTTTGTACCTTTTCCCTCTCCTTCCTTATTGTCAAACATCATTTTCCTCCTTTATTGATACGATAAACCACCGAAGATACTGTCCCTGTTGTGTTTGGTACGCCATTGGGGTCATAGGCTTCATTAAAAACAGCTAGAGCGCGTTTACCAAGCCGTATAAGCCATTTAGGATTGACCTTATGAACGGCGATAATATCATTAGAACTGCCGATAACGGTGCGTGGTATTAAGCTTTCATTACCTTCAGCATCTACGACATAAATCGATGGCATATCCATGTTAGCGGGAAATTTAAAGTAAGTAATACGCCCATTGTCCCAAGCATTTATCGGAGCAATATCTTGGTGACCACTCATGGTATAACTGAGATTATAGCCGTTGACGCTTTGGTGAAAACCACGTTCAATCGCAAGGCGTCGATTGTTTTCTTCTGACTTTTCATCGTTTGAATCGGGATAATGGAAAGCCAATTCATATGTTGATCCCGCACGGTCATTCCGAAATTGTAGTCGGAATTTATAACTCCGTTTGTCGGTTACAACGATGAGATTGGTATTGGCAAGTTCTGCTTTTGGTTTAATAAAAATATGCCGCCCTTTATGAGCAAAGGCATAGGCTTCAGAATCACCAAAGGCATGAGTTATGTACTGTTCACCTTCTTCAAGAATAATATGTGTTGCCACACCAAGAACTGTTTCAATTTGAACCACATCCGCTTCGTTATATGTTATATAGCGAATGCGGTGATCATATTGTGAATTTGATGGACTTTTGAGCGCCTGCACAGGTACCGTATAAAGAGAAGAAAACGAAGACAATAGAACAACGAACGCAAGTTTTTTCATAACAATCAATTCCTTAATCATTCAGCAGTATTTCTGGGTCAGAACGGTAACTTGTTACTTGAAAACCAAGGGGGTTAAGCAATCGATCAGATGATTTCATGGGTGCACCAACATAGGTGTAACCAATTGTTGCAATTTGGTGCTGTTTTGGTCCAGTAGCAGCACCGTTGCTGTCAAGTTGCTGAGTCGTAAAACGTACAGTTGCTTGACCGAGTCCATTAGGCTGGATTGATCGTACTTTAACTGTGATACGTGCTTTGTTGGAAAGCACTTTGTCCCGTGCATTTTCTCCATCATAGATTTTATAATATTCTTGTTGAACAGATGCCGCACTTAAAAGTGCTGTTGTGTCATAGTTCAGTTGAATGGTATCGTAGTCGTAAGTTTCGCGGTTAAGCACATATTGATTTAGCCAATATCTATCTACAACTTCACCATAGCTTTCTTCGTGTTCACGCATGATTGAGATAACATCAACTGCACCCGTCGTATTATCAACGCGCAATACTAAGGGAGTTGGAGCTGGTTGAGAAAATCCAACAACTCCACATATCATACCGAATAAGCCAAAAAGACCCACAGTACTCGCAACACGCCATGCCGTTCTGCGCGACCTTATAAATTCATTGATAAGATCACGTTCTAAGCCACGGCTTTCTTCATAATAACTTCTAAGTTGTTCGGCTTTCACTGGTTTTGCTTGTTTTGTTTTCATCTGTCTCCTCGCTTGATTTCGGCAGGGATTGTTTTATTAATAGGCACACGGTTCCTATCATTGGGCTGTTTTAGCTTTGGTGCTAATGCACAAGCCGATAAAAGGTTTGCAATCAAAATTATAAGAATGATCGACTTCATTTTAATATGACTCTTTTTTACTGTTATACACATTCTGATATTTGTTGTCATTATTATAATTTTGACACTAAAGTAAAGTGTATAGTTTACGATAATTTATCTTTTCTTAATTTCATTTTTTAATTTATGAAAATAGCTCAATTTCAGTGCGAATATTTTTTACTTTAGGATTGGATATCTTGGTTATTTTGTCATATGGATATTAAGGGCGTCTGTTACGGGAACTATTGCTTTCTATCTCATCTAGTTTTTATGTCTCCATAGATGTCCAAATGTAATGCCTTTTGCGAGAGAATTGGCCATGCTTGATAGTTTGAGTAACAGCATG